>CAZMHP010000008.1:0-34011 GCA_964566095.1 uncultured Rhizobium sp.
ATATGGGCGGGCACGGCTATGGCGTGGTGCGCGCAAGCGTGGACCGCATGGATACAGAGTTCGTTTGCATCCCGCGTCCTGTCGAGCGGTCCGCGACCGAAGACGGCGGTCCGTTGCGCTATCGCGTCGTGCATTCCGCGAAGCTGTGGGGCAAGGGCGAACGGCCGGTTCTGGAGCAAACGGTCATCGAAGGCGACGCCAAGCTGTCAATTTAAACGCGCGACGCTATCCGAAGAGGTGTGGACACAAACCGACGACAGAATGTCGGTGCCGGAGTGGAGGTCCGGAATTTCGGAGAAATCGAACGGTAGAGCGGCCCTCGCGCGCAAATTTTGCTCCGCGCACGGAGCGCACGAATGTTCCTATCGACCTATTGCGCGCCGGGCCAACGATTGTGTAATTATATGACAAATAGAAACTTCGGCTGTTTCCAAACATGCAACGGGTCAGTCGGCGCGGCCTTCTGAAAAATGGCGCACTTGCGGGCATTGGCGCGTTGGCGCTTCCGGCCGCCGCGTCCGATCGGCCGAGCGCGCGGCGCGCAATTGCGGTGCGGGAGCGATTGCTGCTCGATCCGGGTTGGCGCTTCCATCTCGGCCATGCCGCCGATCCCGCCAGGGATTTCGGCTTTGGCGCGCAGCAGGACACCTTCGCCAAGGCCGGGGCGAATACCGGCGCCGCCGCGCAACCCGGCTTCGATGACAGCGATTGGGCGGCCGTGGACCTACCCCACGACTGGGCTGTGACGCTCCCCTTTGTCGCCAGCGTCGATCCGCCGCCTGCGCCCAATGACGATCCGCGCGCCGCGCATGGCTTCAAGCCGCTTGGGCGCGACTATCCGCAGACCAGCATCGGCTGGTACCGGCGGGCTTTCAACGTGCCGGCTTCCGATGCCGGCCGGCGGCTGTCGCTCGAATTCGACGGCGTGTTCCGCGATTGCCTGGTCATGGTCAACGGCTATATCGCTGGGCGCAACGACAGCGGCTATGCGCCGTTCCGCGTCGATATCACCGATTTCGCCACATATGGCGGCCGCAATCAGCTTGCCGTCCGCGTGGACGCCACCCTGGGCGAGGGCTGGTTCTACGAAGGCGCGGGCATCTATCGCCATGTCTGGCTGGTGAAGACCGATCCGCTGCACATCCCGCAATGGGGCGTCCAGGTGCGCAGCCGCGTCGAGAACTCCGCCGCGACCTTGGAGGTCGATGCAGAGGTTGCCAATGAAGGGGACGCGGCGCAGCGCTGCCACCTCGAATTCGCAGTGGTCGATTCCGACGGCAAGGTGGTGCTGCAAGCGGGGACCGCGCCGCTGGATGTGAAGGCGCGCGAGACCGCCAATGCCGCGCAAACCCTGCATCTGACGGCGCCGCTTCTGTGGTCGCTGGAAACGCCCAATCTTTACCGGCTCGTGACGCGCGTCATGACGGATCGCGGGATGACGGACGAGTCCACCACCGCCTTTGGCATCCGTGCGATTCAGTTTGATCCTGAGAAAGGCTTTTTCCTCAACGGCGCACCCCTCAAGCTCAAGGGCACCTGCAATCACCAGGACCATGCCGGCGTTGGCATTGCGCTGCCGGACCGGCTGCATCACCTGCGGATCGCGACATTGAAAGAGATGGGCGCCAACGCCTATCGCGCGGCCCACAATCCGCCGGCGCCCGAACTTCTCGAAGCCTGTGATCGGCTCGGCATGCTGGTGATCGACGAGACGCGCCGCATGTCCGCCGACGACGGGAGCCTGGGCGAGCTTGCGCGGCTGATCCGCCGCGACCGCAACCATCCCAGCATCATCGCCTGGTCGATCGGCAATGAGGAGCCGCAGCAAGGCACCGAGCGCGGCGCCCGCGTTGCCGGCGACATGGCGCGGCTGGTCCGCACGCTCGATCCCACAAGGCCGATCACCGCCGCGGTCGACGATCCCAAGGCATGGGGCGTCGGCATCACGCCGGTGCTGGACGTTCTGGGCTGCAACTACCGCACCGACCAGATTTCCGCGTTCCATGTGAGCCATCCCGGCACGGCGGTCTACGGCAGCGAGACCGGCAGCACGGTGTCGACGCGCGGCATCTATGTCCGCGATCCCGCGAGTGGCTACAGCGTCGCCTACGACACCGAATTTCCGTGGTGGGCCTCGACCGCCGAGGCATGGTGGAAGATCGTGGCCCCGGCGCCCTATATCGCGGGCGGCTTCGTATGGACCGGCTTCGACTATCGCGGCGAGCCGACGCCCTTCAATCGCTGGCCAAACGTGGCTTCACAGTTCGGCATCTTCGATTCCTGCGGCGTTCCGAAGGACAATTATTACTATTACAAGGCGCAATGGCGCGACGAGCCGCTGTTGCATCTCTTGCCGCATTGGAACTGGCAGGGCCGGGAAGGGCAGCCGATCAATGTGTGGTGCCACACCAACCTCGATCGCGTGGAACTGTTCGTAAACGGGGCCAGCGCCGGCCTGCGCGATGTGCCGCGCTACGGACATGTCGAATGGAACGTACCCTATGCCGCGGGCACGATCGAGGCGCGCGGCTTCAAAGGCGACACTCTGGTGCTGACCGAGCGGCGCGAGACGACCGGCGCTCCGGCGCGGATCGTGCTCACGCCCGACCGTGGCGCGCTGGCGGCGGACGGCGAAGATGTCGCGTCGGTGCGGGTGGAGATCGCGGATGCGCAAGGCCGAACCGTGCCGACGGCCGCGCTGCCCGTCGCGTTTGCCGTAGCGGGACCGGGCCGGATCATCGGCGTCGGCAACGGCGATCCTCGAAGTCATGAGCCGGACAAGGCGATGCAGCGAACGACGTTCAACGGGCTCTGCCTGGCGCTGCTGCAGTCGACGCGCGAGGCCGGCACGATCCGCCTTCAGGCGCGCGCGCCCGGCGTTGCGCCGGCAACGCTCATCGTGCCCGCGCACGCCGCGTCGATCCGGCCGTTCGCGCCTATTTGATCATGGCGGCGGGTTGAGGAAATCGATCCCGGGCAGAAGCTCGCCGTCGAAATCGAACAGGGCGGCATTTTCCCAGCTCGATCCCCTGCCCCATTGCGTCTCGCAATCGGTCGAGACCCATTCCGGCGCCCAATAGACGACGCCGTCGCCGCCGTTCTTGAGCACCGCGTCGCGCACGGCCAGCAGATAGTTGTGCTGGCCTTCCGGCGTGGCGGGATAGCCCGGTATCAGCGAGTCCGCGCCGAGCACGTTCGACAGCGTGTCCTTCCATTGCAGCGTCCAGGGATAGCCGGTCTCGACCGCCATCACCTCGGCATGGGGATAGAGATGCGTCAGCCTGTAGATCTCGATGCCCAGGCCGGCAATGTTGTACTTCGACCACTTGGGATAGTAGCTGAGGCCGATGATGTCGAAGTCGACGACGCCCGCCTTGGTGGCCGCGGCGAACCAGGGCTCGGCGTTCTCCGGCTGGGCGATATGGAGCATGACCTTGGGCCGGATCGAGGATCGGGCGCCGGCGTCGCGCACCGCCTTGATGCCGGCATTGATCAGCATCGCGTTGCGCACCCAGTCGATCGGTCGATCCTTGGCCCAGTCGGCGCGGCCCGCCAGCTCGCGATTGATCTCGTTTCCGACCTGCACCATCTGCGGCATCAGGCCGTCGCGGTCGAGCGCCGTCAGCGTATCGAAGGTGTATTTGTAGAGCGCCTGCGAGAGCGCCGCGTTGTCCGTGATATCCGCCCAGGCCTTGGGCGCGATCTGATGATCGCCGTCGGCCCAGGTATCGGAATAATGGAAGTCGAGCAGGACCTGCATCCCCGCCGCTTTCGCGCGGCGGATGCTTTTTTCGACATCGGCGAAATTGCTGTACTTGGTCCAATCGGCATGGTTCCAGATGCGGATGCGCACCAGGTTGGCGCCGTGATCCTTGAAGATGCGGTAGACGTCCTTGGGCGCGCCGTGGTCGGAAAAGACCGCGCCGCAATCGTCCATCTCGTTTGCAAAGGACAGATCGCCGCCGAAATAGAGATCGCGCGCCGACGGGGCGGCCGTCGACGCCATGACGAACGCCAGCGCCAGGAGCAAGCGGTTCAAGCCGAGCCTCCAAAAAAGGCCGGCGGAGCGCTCGTGCCCTCCGCCGTAGAACCCAGGGATCAGTCCCGGTACGAGATGTCGAACAGATAAGACCGTCCGAATGTATCGTAGCGCGCGAGCTCCGACGGGTTGTTGTCCCAATAGGAACGCGACACTTCGTTGGTCAGGTTGCGGCCCTGCAAGCGGAAGCCGATGCTCTGCGTCCATTGCCACGACAGGCTCGCATCCAGCGTGCGCTCCCAATCCAGGCGGCTGAGCGATTGCGAATTCCAACCGGCGATGATCGTGAACGGGCTGTGGACCTTGTAGGCGAGGCGCGCCTCGACACCGTCGCGGCTGTACCACAAATCCATCTCGGCGGTGTGGCGGGCGAGGCCGGTCGCTTCCAGCGGATCGGCGACCGGGGTGAACTCATGCAGGCCCGAGCTGACATAGGCGTAGTTGGCGTAGACGCCGAAGTCGCTCAGCATGCCGGGCAGGAAGTAGAACGGCGTCTGGAACGTCACCTCGAAGCCCGAGACGTCGCCGCCCGGCCCGTTCACCGGCCGCGCGATGCTGTAGCTGTGGCCGTTGATCAGTTCCGGAGCGGTCTGGTATCCGATGAAGCTGTTCAGATGCTTGAAGTAGCCCGCCACCGCGAACAGCGCTTCGGGACGGAAATACCATTCGTAGTCGAGATCGACCTGGTCGGCCTTGTAGGGATTGAGCAGCGGATTGCCCTGCGACCCGGTATAGGGCGGCGAGGCGCTGATCGAATTGCCGACCCGAAGTTCATCCAACGGCGGGCGCGACACCGCGACGGAGGCGCCGACGCGCACGATCTGGTCGTCGCTCAGGTGGAAGTTGACGTTCAAGCTGGGCAGCACGTCGGTGTAGTTCTTGCTGGCCGTCGATGGCGAATAGACGAGGCCGTTGGTCAGATAGCCGGTGCTGGTGGTGGACACGTTGGAAACGCGCACGCCCAGCGAGCCATTGGCCGGAACCGAGCCGAGATCGAACGCGAAATCCGCCTTGGCGTAAGCCTGGAATTCGTTCTCGCTGACCGTCCAGTGTTCGCCGGGAATATCGGTGCCTGCCGGCTGGGTGAACTGGCCGTTCGAGAAATTGGTGAAGGCGATGGCCGCGAGCTGGTTGAAATTGCCGTACAGCATCGGCGGGACGCTGTAATCCTTGACCGTGAAGTTGCTGAGGTCGGCCGCAGGCAACAAAAAGCCGGTGCCGCAGCCGGTCGTCGAGGCACCGCCGCCGCCGCATTCGCTCCAGGAATTGTCGATGTGGCTCTTTCTGCGCCCGGCATAGCGGGCGCCGAAATCGATCGCCGTGAGGAAGGAGCCGTCGATGGCCCGCGTGGCGTCGAGCTGCGCCGCCGACAGGTTATCCATCGTGTGCTCGGGGCCCGTGACTTGGCCCGGGCGGTAGGTCTGGATGTACTGGTTGGTGACGTCCGACGGGTTGTAGGGAACCGTCGCGGCGTTGTCGGAGAAATAATGCCAGCTCGGCACCACGCCGGCGCTGGTGTTGAAGATCGCCGAGGTCGGGTAGACCTCGGTCTCGATCGACTGCCATTGATTGTTGCGCCAGGCTTCGGAGTGCGAGAGGTCGCCGGTCACCACCCAGTCGCCGGACGTCCATTTGGCGTTCAGCCCGCCGACCAGGAGCGTGTGCCGCTCGCCGTAATTGGCGATGACGTTGGTCGCCGAGATGTAGGAGCCGCCCAGCGTGCCGCCGGCGATGACGCCGTTCTGCACGATCAGGTTCGACGGCGTGCCCGTCGTCCCGCCGACGCAGTCATAGGCCCATGAATCCGAGCCGCCGCACCACGCGGAATTTTGCGGATAGGTGTAGTCGCCCAGATTGTTGTTGTCGCCGTACCACTGCTGGAATTGGTCCTCGTGGATGGCATAGGCCGAATAGAGACCGTCGAACGTGACCTCGAAATTGGCGGTCGGGCGCCACTGCGCCACGCCGGACAGCGCCATGCGGTCCTGCTGGATCTCGGTCACTTCCGACTGCGCGCCCCAGGGCGTCGAGTCGGGAACACCGTCGCCGGTGACGTCGCCGGCCGTGCCGCTGTTGGCGAGGTTATAGCCCCAGCCCTGGAACGACTCGTAACCGTTCTGCTCACGCTGGAAGCTCGCGGCCAGGGCGACGGCGAAGGTATCGCTGAGATGGGCAACGTAAGCCGCGCTCCCGCGCATGCCCCACGGGCTGTAATGCGGCAGCTCGTTGGCCTCTTCGTTGTATTCGGGCCCGGCGCGCAATTGCAGCGACGGCCCGTCATAATCCAGCGGCTTGATCGTCTTGATGTCGATGGTCGCGGCGATGCCGCCGTCGACCAGGTCGGCGCCCTGGGATTTGTACACCGAGGCGCCGGAGACCATTTCGGACGGATAGATTTCCCAGCGCACGTTCTGGTCCGGTTCCGAGGAAGCCACTTCGCGTCCGTTGATGAGACCGAGCACCAGGCGTGGGCCGAGGCCGCGCACCGCCGCCTGGCTGGCATTGCCACGATCCAGCGTGGTGTTGACGCCCGGCAGGCGGTCGAGTTCTTCCGCAATGGTGACGTCGGGAAGCTGGCCGATGTCCTTGGTCGAGATGTTGTCGGTGACGAGGTCGGATTTCCTCTTCATGTCGAGCGAGTCGCGCAACGACTCGCGCACGCCGGTGACGACGACGGTCTCGACCGTAGATGCGTCGTCGGCAAAAGCTTGCACGCACGAGCAGCAGATGGCAGCAACGCTTACGCCGCAGAGCAGCGCACGATGAACGGATTTCACGATGACCTCCCCTTTTGCCCGCCCCTGATACAACGAGCCTGATTATATAATCCTATTTATAATACAATTAGAACGGCTGTCAACGGCATGACGTCGCATCGTTAACGGCGATGCTTGCAAAACGTCGGCGCCGAGATAAGGCGCGCGTCTTTACACCTCTCCTATTTATCATATAATTTTGCGCACGCGGGCGCGGCGAGCCAGCGGCGATCTTCGGGAAGCACCGTGTCCGAGCAGAAGAAAAAATTCCGCAGCGCAAAAAGCTATGGCCCGAAGGACCGCGACGGCTTCATTCATCGCAGCTGGATGAAGGCAGAGGGGCTTCCCGCCGACGTGTTCGACGGACGGCCGGTGATCGGCATCTGCAACACCTGGTCGGAGCTGACGCCGTGCAATTCGCACCTGCGCGACCTCGCGGAATATGTGAAGCGCGGCGTGTGGGAGGCCGGAGGCCTGCCGCTTGAGTTCCCCGCGATGTCGCTGGGCGAGACGCAGATGCGCCCGACCGCGATGCTGTTCCGCAACCTGCTGGCGATGGAGGTCGAGGAATCGATCCGTGGCAATCCGATCGACGCGGTGGTGCTCCTGGGCGGATGCGACAAGACCACGCCGGGCCAGATCATGGGCGCGGCAAGCGTCGATCTGCCGACCATCGTCGTCTCGTCGGGGCCGATGCTGAACGGCAAATTCCGCGGCTGCGATATCGGCTCGGGCAGCGATGTGTGGAAATTCTCCGAAGCCGTGCGCGCCGGCGAGATGGAGCTGAAGGACTTCATGGCGGCGGAAAGCGGCATGTCGCGCAGCCCCGGCACCTGCATGACCATGGGCACGGCATCCACGATGGCGAGCATGGTCGAAGCGCTGGGCCTGAGCCTGCCCTACAACGCGACGATCCCCGGCGTCGACGCGCGGCGCCGCGCGATGGCGCATGAGAGCGGCCGCACCATCGTGGCGATGGCGAAAAGCGATCTGCGCCTGTCCAAGCTCGTCACGCGCGAGGCGTTCGAGAACGCGATTTGCCTGCTGGCCGCGATCGGCGGCTCGACCAATGCGGTGGTGCACCTGCTCGCGATCGCCGGCCGACTCAGCGTGCGGCTGTCGCTGTCCGATTTCGACCGTCTGTCGGGCGAGGTGCCGCTGCTCGTCGATCTGCAGCCCTCCGGTCGGTACCTGATGGAGGATTTCCACTATGCCGGCGGCGTGCCGGCGGTGCTCAAGGAGATTGCGCCGTTCCTGCATCTCGACGCACCGACGGTGTCGGGCCGCACGCATCGCGAGACGGTGGAGACGGCACAGTGCTTCAATCGCGCGGTGATCCGCTCGCTCGATGAGCCGGTGCGACCGTCGTCCGGCATCTGGGTGCTGCGCGGCAATCTGTGCCCCTCCGGCGCGGTGATGAAGCCGAGCGCCGCGTCCGAAGCGCTTTACAGACATGAAGGCCGCGCCGTGGTGTTCGAATCCATCGAGGATTTCAAGGCACGGATCGACGATCCCAAGCTCGACGTCGACGAGAACTCCGTACTCGTGCTCAAGGGCTGCGGCCCCAAGGGCTATCCCGGCATGCCGGAGGTCGGCAACATGCCCCTGCCCCGCAAGCTGCTGGAGCGGGGCGTCAAGGACATGGTACGAATCTCCGATGCCAGGATGAGCGGCACGGCGTTCGGCACGATCGTGCTGCACACCGCGCCGGAAGCGGCCGCGGGCGGACCGTTGGCCATCGTGCGAGACGGCGACGTCATCCGCCTCGATGGGCCGAACCGTACGCTCGAACTGCTGGTGCCCGAGACGGAGATCGCGCAGCGCCTCGCGGCGTGGCGCGCCAATCCGCCGCCGCCGGCATGGACGCGCGGTTGGTACAAGCTTTACACCGATCATGTGCTGCAGGCCGACCGCGGCTGCGATCTCGACTTCCTGGTGGGTGGCAGCGGAGCCGTGGTCGACCGGGAATCGCATTGATGACGGCGCCCGCCTTCATTGCCGGCGACTGGGGCACGACGCATCTGCGGCTGTTCCTGTGCAGCGCGAACGGCGGCGCGCTGGCAGCCAGGACGGGCGCCGGCGTCGCAGAGGCAAAGGCGCAAGAGATATTCCCCAGCCTCACGGCAGCGTGGGATGCCGCATATGGCAAGCTGCCGGCCGTCCTGTGCGGCATGGTGGGATCGACCATCGGCTGGCGCGAAGTCCCCTATCTGACCTGCCCCGCCCATCCGCGCGACGTCGCGGCAAGCACGCTGCGCTTCGAAGAGGACGGTCGCACGATCGCCATCGCGCCGGGACTGAAATGCAAGAACCGCCTGCTTGCGCCGGACGTGATGCGCGGCGAGGAGACCCAGATCCTGGGCGCGCTGGCGCTTGATCCCTCGCTGCGCGAGGGACGCAGATTCCTCTGCATGCCCGGCACCCACACCAAATGGGTGTCGCTCAAAGACGGTGCGGTCGAGCATTTCCTGACGGCGCTGAGCGGCGAACTGTTCGATATCCTGCGTCGGCACAGCGTGCTGGTGCGCGACGGCGCGGTGACGGATGTGCCGGACGGCAAGGTCTTTGCGGCGGCGCTCGACCAGACGAAGATGTATCCCGACGCCGAATTGATCCATCTTCTGTTCGAAACCCGCAGCCGGCAGCTCGAGGGGAACCTCAAGCAGAAGGACGCCGCCTCCTATCTTTCGGGCCTGATCATCGGCCAGGACGTTTCGGGCGCGAAGCGGTTCTTCCGCAGCGACCTTGCCGCCGCGGCGCAAGTCACGGTGATCGGCGCGCCAGCGCTGAGCGATCTCTACCTGCACGCGCTGCGCACGCGGGACCTTGCCGCCGGCAGGATCGACGGCGAAGCGGCGTCGCTTGCCGGGCTGGCGGCGCTGTATCGCGGCGCAATCGGGAGCGCGGCAGCGTGAGCGGGGCGGCGTATCTCGACGAACTGCCGCTGATCGCGATCCTGCGCGGCGTCACGCCGGACACGGTTGTGGGCGTGGGCGAGGCGCTGCATGCCGCCGGCGTCCGCGTGATCGAAGTGCCGCTCAACTCGCCGCAGCCCCTGAAGAGCATTGCGCTTCTGGCGGAAGCGATGGGCGAGCGCTGCCTGGTCGGCGCGGGCACGGTGCTGTCGGCGGGCTCGGTCGACGACGTGGCGCGCGCCGGCGGCGCGCTGATCGTGACGCCGAACACCGATGCCGCGGTCATCGCGCGCGCCGTCGAACGCAATTTGATCGTCACGCCCGGCTTCGCGACGCCGAGCGAGGCTTTTGCCGCGATCCGCGCGGGCGCGCGCCGCCTCAAGCTTTTTCCCGCCGCGAGCTACGGCCCCGCGCATCTTCGGGCGCTCAAGGCGGTACTGCCCGCCGAGGTGCCGATCTTCGCGGTGGGCGGCATCGGCGCGGGCGACATGGGGACCTGGATCGCAGCCGGCGGCGCCGGTTTCGGTCTCGGCTCGGAACTGTTCAAGCCGGGGATGGCGCTGGCGGAGATTGCACAGCGCGCCCGGCAGATCGTCGCGGCGTTCAGGACGGCGACGAAAATACAATAGCCGCGTTCGAAAACGGGCGGGCCAAAAGGGGGAAACGAATGGGCTTGTCGACGATCGATCTTGCCGTGCTGGGCGTCTACGCGGTTTCCATCTTCACGCTTGCCCAATGGGTGAGCCGCGAGAAAAAGGGCCACGTCAAGGACAGCAAGGACTATTTCTTGGCCAGCAAGACGCTGCCTTGGTGGGCGATCGGCACCTCGCTGATCGCGGCGAACATCTCGGCCGAGCAGATCATCGGCATGTCGGGCTCCGGCTACGTGATCGGCCTGGGCATCGCATCCTATGAGTGGATGTCGGCGCTGACGCTGTTGATCGTCGGCAAGTTCTTCCTGCCGATCTTTCTGAAAAACCAGATCTACACGATGCCGGAATTCCTGCAGCGGCGCTACGGGCACTCGGTGCGGATCGTGATGGCGATCTTCTGGCTCGGGCTTTATATCTTCGTGAACCTGACCGCGATCCTGTGGCTCGGCGCGACCGCGG
Organism: uncultured Rhizobium sp.; assembly: GCA_964566095.1. Lineage (GTDB taxonomy): Bacteria > Pseudomonadota > Alphaproteobacteria > Micropepsales > Micropepsaceae > Rhizomicrobium. The sequence goes on from CAZMHP010000008.1 coordinate 10,823, forward strand.
TCTCGACCGTGACCGGGATCGACATCAACTACGCCCTGATCGCGCTCGGCCTCTTCGCGGGTGCCTATGCGCTCTATGGCGGGCTGAAGGCCGTGGCGCTGACCGACATCGTACAGGTCAGCCTGCTGGTGCTCGGCGGGCTGGTGATCTCCTACATCGCGCTTGAGCAGATTTCGGGCGGCACCGGCTTCGGCGCGGCGGTTGCGGGCTTCACGACCCTGACGAAGAAGCTGCCCGACCATTTTCACATGATCCTCGACCCCTCCAATCCGAACTACAAGGATCTGCCCGGCCTGTCGGTGCTGATCGGCGGCATGTGGATCATGAATCTGTCCTATTGGGGCTTCAACCAGTACATCATCCAGCGCGCGCTCGCCGCTCGCGACGTGCGCCAGGCCCAGGCGGGGATCGTGCTGGCGTCGTTCCTCAAGCTGCTGATGCCGCTTCTGGTGGTGCTGCCGGGGATCGCGGCCGGCGTGCTGGCGCCGCATCTCGCGCGTCCCGACCAGGCCTACCCGTTCCTGATGCAGCTGCTGCCGCCCGGCCTGCTCGGCCTAGTTTTCGCCGCGCTGATCGCCGCCATCATCGCGTCCATGGGATCGAAGATCAATTCGATCGCGACCATCTTCACCATCGACCTCTACAAGCCCGCGTTCCGGGGCGCGAGCGAGCGCCATCTGGTTGTCGTCGGCCGGCTGACGGCGGTCGTGGCGCTGGGCGCCGCGATGCTTGCGGCACGGCCGCTGCTGGGCAACCTGCCGCAGGCTTTTCAGTACATCCAGGAATACACCGGCTTCGTCACGCCGGGCATCGTGGTGATCTTCCTGCTTGGCATGTTCTGGCCGCGCGCCACGACCGCCGGCGCCTTCGTCGCGGCGGTGGGGTCGGTAGCGCTATCCTATGGCTACTGGCGATATCTCCCCGGCATTCCCTTCATGAATCGGGTCGGTTACGTCTTTCTTCTCTGCCTCGCCGCGGCGATTGTCGTGTCGCTGCTGCAGCCCAGGCGCACCAAAGCACTCGAGGTGGATCTCAAGAACATTGATTACGGGACCAGTACCGGCTTCAATGCCGCGGCGTTCGTCGTCATCGGCGTTCTTGCCTTCCTTTATGTCAGGTTCTGGTGAACCGGCCCCACCGCGCGCGGCGAACGGACAGCATGAAAGAGAATCGCTCCGGCCAGAACCTCACACATCGGATGGTGCAGGATCTCGGTGTCGCCATCGTCACCGGGCGATACTCCGTGCGAAATCCGTTTCCGGTGGAGGCCGACCTGTGCACGCAGTACGGGATCAGCCGAAGCATCGTGCGGGAAGCCGTGAAAATGCTCACCGCGAAGGGCCTGCTCGGCTCGCGTCCGCGCCAGGGCACCTGGATACAGCCGGAAGAAACATGGAACCTGTTCGATCCGGACGTGCTGCGCTGGCTGCTGGAGCGGAAATTCTCCTTCTCCCTTCTCATCGATTTCACGCAGGTGCGCCTTGCCGTCGAGCCCAAGGCGGCCGCGCTCGCGGCGCAGCGTGCCGGCGCGCCGGAGCGTGAAGCCATCCGCGTCGCGCTCGAGCGGATGAACGCCGCCTATGACGGCAATGAATCGCTGTTCGCGGACATCGCCTTCCACACGGCGGTCCTGCAGGCGAGCGGCAACCGCTTCTATTCCCAGTTGAACGAGCTGATCGAAAGCGCCCTGCGCTTCAGCATCGGCATGACCAACCACTACAAGGGCGTGTCGCGCGCCAGCGTCGCGGATCATAAGAAGGTCTCGGACGCGATCTTCGCCGGCAGGCCGCAGATCGCGGAAGCCGCGATGCGCGACCTCATCGAGGAGGCGTTGGAGCTGATCCGCAAGGCCGAGATCGCCGCCGGTTCGCGCGACAGACTTATCGTCCGCGCGGGACGCTGAGGCTTCGGAGGATCTCTTGAAACCCATCCAGCTAGGCATCGTGGGCGTCGGCAAGATCGCGCGGGACCAGCACATTCCAGCCCTCACGGCCGATCCCTCCTTCGACATCGCGGCGTGCGTCACGCGGCACGAGGGGGTTGCCGGCGCGCCCGTCTTCCAGTCCATCGAGGAGATGCTCGACGCGGTGCCGGCGCTGGATGCCGTTTCGATCTGTACGCCGCCGCAGACGCATTTTGCGATCGCCCTGGCGGCGCTGCGGCGCGGCAAGCATGTGCTGCTTGAAAAGCCGCCCTGCGAAACGGTGGGCCAGCTCGAAGCCTTGGCGCGGGAGGCGGAAAAGGGCGGGCGGACGCTCTTCCAGACCTGGCACGCGCGTTACGCGGCGGGCGTCGAGCCGGCGCGACGCTGGCTTTCGGAGCGCCAAATGACCGGCGGCCGCATCGTGTGGAAGGAGGACGTCAGGCTCTGGCACCCCGGCCAAACATGGCTGTGGCAGCCCGGCGGCTTCGGGGTGTTCGATCCCGGCATCAACGCGCTGTCGATCCTCAGCCGCATCGTTCCGCGCGACGTCTTCGTGAAAGCGGCGACGCTTTATATACCTGCCAACTGTCAAACGCCGATTGCCGCCGATCTATCGGTGACGACCGACGACGGGGTGGAGATCGCGGCAGTCTTCGACTTTCGTCATACCGGCACGCAAAGCTGGGATATCGAGATCGAAACCGAACGCGGCGCATTGAACCTGTCCGAGGGCGGCGGCGCCTTGGCGATCGACGGCAATGCGGCAGACCTCCCGGTCACGGCCGGCGAGTATCCCGCACTCTATCGCCGTTTCGCCGATCTCGTTCGCGAGCGCCGGGCGGATGTGGACGGCACGCCCTTCCGGCTTGTGGCCGACGCATTTGCCGTCGCGCGCCGCGTCGAAGCGGAGCCGTTTCACCCCTGAGCGCGCGTTGTGATTGACATCTTCGGCCGCATCTGCAGGACCGGCGTTCTTTGGAAACGGACTGGTACAGGGCATGCCCTCGGTCGAACTTTGCTCCTAGATTCCACGAGCCGACGGAGCAGATGCGCTCTGCGTCGGGGCACGAAATGGACGACGCACGCAGTTCACCAATGATACCGGATGCCGGCGGTCAGCGATTCGCTGGCGAAGTCGTTTCTGAACTTCACGCCCGCATTGAAGAATCCCGACCAGCCATCGTCGGTTCCGAAGACGTTTACGCTGCCGGCGAACTCGCCAAAGACCCCCGAAAATTTGTCGCTCAGGAGCGACGTGGAGCCGCCGGTGGTAAGAAGGGTTTTGTCGTTTCCGTCCAGTTCATCCCAGACGCGTCCCGTCAGCGAAACATCCAGGAGCGTTCCGTCCAAGAATTGCTCGGCCGAGCCGATGCGCAGTCCGAGGCTGCCGCGCGCGCTGCGATCCCCGCCGAAATGCACGGCGTTCGCGCCGAGCGCCGAGTCATCGATGGTCGTCGACAAATAGGAGAAGCTCGCCAGCGGTTCGACGAAGACACTGTCCCCGACCGCGAAGCGCTTGCCGGCGTCTAACTGTGCTCCCATCGAGTCGGCGTCGGGGTTCGCGGCCAGGACCGAACTGCCGCCTTGCAGATACTTCACCGTGAGGAGATTGACCTTGACCGCGGCATCGACCACCCAGCCCCGGTTGAGATAGGTCCCGTACGCGCCCAGCAGGACGCCCGAGTAGTCGGCCGTCGCTTGCGTGCCGTCGAAGACGACGTTCGATGCCACATAGCCCGCCATGACGCCGCCGAGCAATGTATCTCCCGATGTCAGAACACCTTGCGTTCCCAAGTCGCCGCCCGCAACCAGACCGTAGCTGTCCTGCCCATAGCGGGCATCTTGGGACGAGCCGGGGCCGCCCCCGATTGGCGTGTAGGTCAGGGTGGCGTCCCGGCGCATGAAGTTCGCCACACCCTTCACCCAGATACCCGGCGACACCTTGCCCTGACCGTCCTCTCCGAGCTGATCGCGCAGATCGGCCTGCCGGTTCAACCAGGGCGACGTCTCGTACCAGAGATTCTGAGCCGCCGTTCCCAGCGCCGGCAGCTGGAATGCGACGACATTCGGCGCGGCGAAGAGGAGAACCTGGTGGGCCGATGCGTTGTAGCCCAGGCTGTAGGAGAACGCGCCCTCGTCGATCGTGCCGGTGTGAGGATCGAATCCGCTGGAGCTGGGGTCGAGCACGAAGTTGCCGGCCGAACTTGCGCCGCTGACCAGCAGAATTCCCGAAGAATTGACCCCGGCATTGGCGATCGTCCCCGTGTCGTGCACGACCAGGCCGGTCACACCACTCGAACTGGCGATCTGCAGGCAGTCCGACAGCGCACCGCACGCGCCGCCCGATCCTGCGGTCCCCAGGAACGAGTCGATGACCAGTTTGCCGCCGCCGACATAAGTGCCGCTGATGGTCGCGACATCGCCCGCCGCCGAATTGGCGCCGTGCATATCCAGGACGCCGGCGTTGTTGAAGGTCAGCAATCCGGTGAATGTCGTTGCGCCGGAGACCCGCACCGTTCCGGAATTGTTGATCGTGCCGGCGCCGGCCGGAAACACGCTGGTTCCCGAACTGGTCCAAACGCCATTGTTGTTCAATGTCGCGCCGCTCGTATTGGCCAGGTCGAGGCGGCCCGTGATCGCGCCGCCATTGGCGATCACGACCGACCCGGTCCCCGCGGTCGGTGCAGCGATCGCAAGATCCGCAGCGAGGCCTGCCATGGACTGAACCGAGCCGCCCGAGCCGTTGGTGATTGTTGTCGGGCCGGCCGCGGCGAACGCGATCACGGGATGGCTCGCCGACCCCACGCCTTTAATCGACCCATTGTTCGCAATCGCGACGACACCACCCGAATAGGCGTCAACGCCCGAATTGCTTGCCACAATGGCGGCGTTGTTGTTGACGCTGACGGAGGTCTCGCTGAGCGCGTCGATGCCGTCCCCGCCGGTCATCGTTATCGCAGCGTTGGAGGTCACTGCGGTCGGACCCGCACCCAAGGCGATGATCCCGCCGCCCTCGACGTTCGCGAAGCTGGGGCTTACGGCGCTGGCGAGGAACGCGGAAAATGCCGGCGATCCCGAACTCACTGTCGCAACGATCGGCCCGTTTGACGTGACGGTGGTCAGGCCGAAATTCAAATTCGCAACGAGTATTCCCGCGCCGTTGTTCGACGAAATCGCCGTGCCGCTTCCGGTCACGACGGTCACGGTCTGCGGATTTGTCGCCGGCGTCGGCGTGGCAACCGCGCCCGATCCATCGACGGCAAGAATGCCTGCGGTGGTAATGCCGGGTGCACCGTTCACCGCGATCGACCCACCGGCGCCGGTCCATTCCACGTCGATATTGCCGCCATCGCTGGCCGCCACGATTCCGCCGCTGGCAATTCCGGCACCGGTTCCGGGGTTGACCTGGAAAACGTTGTTCGCGCCGATCTTGATCGAGACGTCACCGGCGCCGTCGAAATGGCCGGTCGAGAAATTGTCGTCGATCGTGGTGCCGAGGACCGCCGCGACATCGTCGCCGGACACCGTAATCGCATTTGCGCCGCCGGTCGCGATGCTGACGCCGCCAAGCCCGCTTCCCCGGTTCACCGCATCGATACCGGCACTTTCGTCGCCCGAGACGACAAACGTGTCCCCCGTCCCCGTCGTCACGGACGCCGTCACCATTGCGGTGGCGGGTGCAAAATCGCTTTTCGCGGTGACGCCGCCGGCATTTGTGCTGTCGGAGGCCGTGATGGCGTCGTTGTTCCCGGTCGAGACGCCGGACAAGCCGCCATAGGAATAGGAATAGACGCCGACCGTCGGCGGATCGATCGTCACGCCATTGCCGAGCTTGACGGTGCTGTTGCCGGCGCCGAACGCATCGGCCTCGACTCCATAACCGCCCGTCGCGCCGGTGATGAGGGAACTGTTGACGGTGACGCCGACATTGCCGTCTTCGGTCGTGGCATAGATGGAATCGAAGGGCTGCGCATTGGAGATGTTGCCGTTCGCCGTCACGTTGACCGTTCCCGATCCGGACGTCGAAGCGCTCAGGCCGTCCGTCAGGCTTCCATTGGTGGTGAGGACGACATTTCCGCCGCTGCTGGCCGCATAGATCGATGCAAAGCCGTTCGGTTCGTCGACGTTTCCGTTCGTCGTTATCGTGATGTTTCCGTTGGCGCTGGCGATGGCGACCACGCTGTCGGTCACATTGCCGTTCGTCGTGATCGCGATGGCGCCGCTGCCGACGCTGGCGTAGATCGCCGCATTGCCCCCCGAAGCCGTGATGTCGCCGTTGGCCGCAATCGTGACGTTGCCCGTGCCGGTGGTCCCGGCCAGCAATTCGCCCAGGCTGGCGCCGTAGGTCGTCACGCTGACATTGCCGCCAGAGCTCGTCGCATTGACCGCGTCATGGATGTCGGTAGCTGTTGTGGCGACCGTGACCGGATTGCTCGCCGATCCGGTCGTGACCGTGATATCGCCGCCGCCGGACGACGCATAAATCGCATCGCTTCCAGCGGTCACGTTTCCATCGGCCCAGATGTTGATCGCGCCCGCCGAGCTCAATCCGCCGATGCCGGTCGCCGCGAGATCGGTCACGGTATCGTTGGTCACGATCGTGATCGTTCCGGTGCCGCCCGTCGAGGCGCCGATTGCGGCCCCCATCGAACTGGCACCCGTATAGCTCACCGTGCCGCCGGCATAGGAGGTGAATTGAACGTTGCCGCCCGAGCTTTGAAGATTGACCGCAAAATTGCTGGAGTCGTTGGCCAATATTGCCGCCGCAGTATAACCGGCGCTCGGCAGTCCATCATTCACCGTGATGTTGCGAGCATTGCCGTCGTCGTTGATGTTGATCGCGTGACCCGTGATCGGGTCATTGTCGAGATTGACGGTCAGGTCGCCGTTTTTGGCATTGTAGGCGATCCCCGTGTCGCCGCCGGTGCAGTATTGTGTGCCGTGCGCATTCGTCCTGCTTCCGGAGCCCGTGTTCCCATTGGCCGTCGGGCTGCAGCTTGCAGGAGCAGCCAACACCGGACGCGTCGATAATTCCGCGCCGCAGACCAGAACGGCCGAAAAGACGGCCGACCACAACAGCCTGCGATGTATGAACTGCATGATGGTGACTGCCCCTCCGGTCTCGCGTCATGCGCTCGGCATGTTCGCTGAACATGGCTATGGCCAATTCGACCAGAAAGTTCGATTGGGGTCTGTGATCCACCGCACAGATCGTGACATTTCGCGGGCGAGCGCTGTATCATTTGAGCTTGGCGAGACGTTGGGGGCGGCGTGGTCACACGTGCTGGGATGGCGGGACTCGCGCCAGGCGCCCATCACGGCCAACGGTTGGCCGGCCTCAACGCGGCCTTCTCGGCGGAAGCGCGGCGCGGCGCGCTGCTGGCGATCGCGGTCTACACGCTATGGTCGGCGGCGCTCGCCGTCTCGGGCATTCTCAGCGCGATCCTGATGAGTGGGTTTCCGGCATTTTTCAAGCTTCCCGCCTCTCTCGTTCTACAAGGGGTCGGCGCTGTCCTGGTGCCGATTCCGATCTACGTCGCCGCTTTGCAGTCGAAGACTCCGCTGGCTTGGTGCTTCCTTTCCATGATTCTCGACATTCTAATCTGGGCCCAGGGCAAGTTCTTTTGGTTTTCCATGCCAGCCATCTATGCCCACGCGCCTCTCTTCCTCGAGGTGCGTTACGGCGATGTCATCTCGTTCATGATCCTTCTCACGATCTACATATTGCCCCTGTCGCGATCGCTCATCGCCTGGGGCGGCGCGGCGGTCTTGCTGGTTTGGACCGCGGGGATAATCCACGCCTATTCGTCTTACCCGGGCGCCGCGCTCTATTGGGGACCGCTGGGGTCTGCCATGGACTGGAGGGACCTCCACGCAATGATGAATCCGCAAGTTCTGGTCCCGGATTTTTTCATCATTCAACTTCTTTTGGTCGCCGCCTATGTCGGCTTCCTGGCGCTGTCCATTCGCCGGGCTCGCCGCTATGTGATCGATCGCGTCGGAGCCGAGACAGACTCCGCCTTTCTCGAACGATTTTTTCCACCCGATATTGCAAGGCGAGTCGGGGACGCGGAAAATCTGGAGCCCGCCCGACGACAGGTGGCCATACTCTTCACGCAATTCCAGGACGAGATGGGCACGCCGGCGGAACAACTGTCACGAATGCAATCCGGCTTCGCCGACGTCGAAAGAATCGTATTTTCCCATGGCGGGATATTGGACCGTTTTACCGGCGGTCCGATCATGGCGACCTTCGGATCCCTGCGCGACGATGCCAACTCGGCCGAGCGCGCGCTCCTGTGCTCCCGCGCGATCTTGAACAACGCATCGGCCGAGGGCCGCGGCGTTTTCATGGCGCTGCATGCCGGCGCGGCGATTTGCGGCGACGTTGGCGGTACCCACAGCCGCCTGTTCAGCGTCGTGGGTGACGTCGTCAACGCGACGCGGCGAATTCTGGATGCGGCCCAGTCCGACGGCCAGTCAATTCTCGCGTCGCGCGAATACATCGAGCAGGCATTTCAGGACGAAGTCGTCGCCGCCGATTGCCTGGGTCAGGTCGCGCTCCGCGGCAGGGACGCTCCCATGGAGCTTTGGGGAGTTCGCGCGTGAGCGACGCATATCTGCTTTCGGACGCCGGCCGTGCAGGCGGAGGATTCGAAAGCCGCGCGGCGTTTCTTGGCCGGTTGGCCCTCGCGCTCGCCCTCTCCCTCTACGGGCTTGGCCGGCTCGGACTCGCGCTCGGTGCGAGCATCTCCATCGCGGCGGCCGTCTTCGTTCTCCTTGATATCGTTCGCTTCCTTTGGCTCCAAGACCGCCGGAACGCCGCCATCGGCGAGTCGGTCGTCATCGTCCTGCAAATCGCGGTCGTTTTCGCCTTCTTCATCCTGCCCCCGCCCTTCGGCGTGCAGTCCAGCGTCGCCGCGCGGATCGCGTTCGATACGCCACTCTTCATCCTGCTGATGTGCCTGCTGGCGTCCAACGCCGTCGCGGCGCGCCCGATTCTGGTTTGGGTGAACGGGCTGGCCGTTCTCGGGCTTTGGGTCGCCATGTGGCGATACGTCGTCGATGACACGCGGATGCTAACGAGCGAAACGCTCCAACTGTCGCATTACAAGACGATGCTTTCGCTCCTGACGGCAACCAACGATGTGAACTACTTCAGTTTCGGCCTCTGGTGGAAAGGCGGCGTGATATCCATCGTTCTGATAACCGGCGCCTTTGGACTAGCGCTTTTCCGCATACGCCGCCTCGCGAATGCCGGCGCGAGACAGGAAGTCCGTCGCCAATCTCTTGCCGCGTTCTTCTCCCCGCAACTCGTCGATGTGATTCTGCGAGAACGCAACGACGGTCTTGCGGCACGGGAGCAAATTGTTGCGGTGCTCGACTGCGATCTCGTCGGATTCACGCGTCTTGCCGAAGCGCTACCGCTGGAAAAAGTGACGGAAGCTCTGCGGCTATACCGAACCGTTGTCGAAGACGAGGTCTTCAATCACGGCGGTGCAATTCTTTCGCACATTGGAGACGGCTCCGTCGCCCTGTTCGGGCTAACCGGCGGTTCCGCGCAGGCTGGGCCGGACGCCTTTGCGTGCGCGCTGGCCATTGCGCGGAAATGGCCTGCATCGGCAGACCCCAAATTCGGTGCCGCCGTGCCCCGATTGGCGATCGGTGTCGATTTCGGGCCAGCTTTTGTCGGACTGGCGGGCACGGATCGTACCCTCTCGCTCCTGGCGATCGGGCCCGCGGTTGACGGCGCCAGCCTGCTTCAGCAGGAGACGCGGGCGTCCAGGGCACAGATACTCGTCAGTGAACGTCTGAAGGTTACGCTGAGAGACGCAATGTGGGATGGGATGCTTGAACCCTTTGCCTCCGATAGCATCCAGGCTTGGCAGTTGACGCCGCGATGAGGACGCGCCGAACAGCAATACGGAAGGGGAAAGATTGCGAGATGCCAAAGACCGCCAGCGCCCGTTCCGCGAAGAAGACAGCCGTACTGTCCCGGACGATCCTGTTCGCGGATATGGCGGAATCTGTTCTGGAGCGCCTTTCCGACTTGGCGGAATGGCGCTCGATCGTTGCAGGCGCGGCGATTTTCCGCAGAGGCGATCTGGGCGAACATCTATTTGTGGTCCATACCGGGCGCGTCAAGATCGGCGCGGGCGCCGGAGATGGACGAGAAGTCACGCTTAGTCTGCTCGGGCCGGGCGAGGTTTTTGGCGAACTCGCCTTCGCGGATGGTGGACCACGCACGGCAGACGCTGTCGCTGTTGAGTCGGTCGAACTTCTTTCATTGGCGCGTCGTGATTTGCTGCCGTTTCTCCTCGGCGAACCACAAGCCATGTTGCACATGATGTCGGCGCTTGCGGCCCGCGCTCGCTGGATGTCGCAGAACTATGAGGATGCGGCCTTCCTGCATCTTCCGCAGCGATTGGCAAAGCGTCTCCTGTTTCTGCAACTTCACTTCGGTCTCGACACCTCCGCGGGGCGCAGGCTTTCTGTGTCTCTGCCGCACCGCGAGCTTGCGAGCCATATGAACGTCACCAGAGAAAGCATCAATCGATTGATTCAAAAATGGCGAAAGGACGGGGTCATCGACGAGCGCCGGGGCATTCTGACCATCACGGACATTTCGAAGCTCAGGGCCATTGCCGGTGAGAACTAATGCCAGCGGGCACAATCGGCTCCGAAGGCCGTCGTCCCTACGGGACCAACGAAATGGTACAGCTGCGTTTCGAGTCGAACTGTGCTCCGCATTCCCATCGAAAAACGGAATATGCTGCAAGGCAACACATCTTGGCTGCACCGTCGACAACTCAGATCTATCTTAATTACTCCGTTGCTCCTTGACGCCGGCTGGCGCGAGGCATTTCCCGTTCACATGCCCGACTTTCCTGGCTTGAACTGTGACGTCTTGGTCGGTCGCCCATCCGACGGTGCGCGATCGTGATGTAGGTCGCCGTTGCCGCGAAATAGAGAAATCGCAGCGGTACCTCACCCTCGCCGATTGTCAGCACGCTGGCGACGGCGAAGACAACGAGCAGGGCGCCCAATGCGGCCACATCCAAGGCTTCGGTCAGGAAGGCTATTACGGCCAGGACTTCAGTGCCGGAAAGCACCAAGAGGCCCAGTACGCCGATACTGTGGTGTCCTGTTTTCGCTCCCCATGCCTGAACAAAGGTCTGCATGCTTGCGTAGGCGATGAACGCCACATACCCCCAGCGCAAAATTCGCAGTGTCCATGCGTCGCTCATTGCGGCGCGCCTGTCGGTTCCGGTAACACAAATGTCTGGCGCGCGATGTCGGACTGCAACCTTTCGGGCGCGTACCAGCGCTTGAGCACGGACTTGTCCAGAAGATCGGCATTGGCGTCGGCGAATGCAGCGTAGTTCGAGTATTTGCCGACTGCACGGCGCTCGGCGATCAACGACAGGAACGCGACGGTGATCGTTTCATGATAGGCGCCGGGATTGCCGGCGCGCGCAGCAATGGATCGCAGCGCGCGGGAGAACGCCGCCAGCGATTCCGGAAAATTGTGCCGCCCGAGTATCTCGAAGGCGACATGCACGTGATCGGCGTGGCGAAAGGTCGTGTTGTCAATTTCGTTATGTAGAAACGCGGCCAGCTTCCGGGGGATTGGCTCATTCGGCATCATCATCGGCGTTCTCCTCGCGCAGCTTGTGCGCGTCCTCGGCCGTGAGATCGAGGCCATATACGGATTTCAATAGGGCGATATGTTCTTGCGTCTTTTCGTCAAACGGACTCCTGCCCTCGATCGCGTCACGATGAGAGGAGCGCGCGGGGCACTTCGATCTCGCCGCTTGCGACGTAGGCAGTCCCGCCGCCCACGCTGATCGAAGTTACAGCGCCATTGGATTTTCGGGCGCTGGCCTCGATATCGCTAGGCCGGCCCATGGCGACACCCTGCTGCACCGAGAGCCGGAACAAATCTCCCGAGAATTCCGGCCTTGCCGCAAGTGCGCCGACAAGAGCTGCGCAAGCGCTGCCCGTCGCCGGATCTTCCGCGACGCCTATCGCAGGACCGCACATGCGGCCGTAGAGCTCAGCGCCGTTTTCCAGATCTCCTGAGAAGAAATAGATATGGGGAGACCATGCCTTGGCCAAATGCTTGGTCCATGCGCCATTCTCGATTGCCGCGCGATCCACCGCTTCGCGCGAGACAAGTTGAACAAAGCAGAACGGCAATCCAACGCCGGCAAAAAAGCTTCGCTTCACATCATGCTCAGCGAGCGACAGAACGGCCGCGAGATCCCGATTGGAAGGCACTCCGGCAGGTTGCTCGATATTGCCGGAAATGGTCATCGTACCGTGGAACGCGACGCCCCGTTTTTCGACATCGACAGTGACGGGACCGATACCCTCTTCGAAAATCAGTGAGTGACTGTCGCCCGCGCCGACGTGGCCGCGCATGACAAGCGCACAGGCGGAGCCGACGTTTGGATGGCCTGCAAAGGGGACTTCAGCCCTTGGTGTGAAGATGCGGACCTGTCGCGTGTTTCTCGAATTTGCCGGCGGCAGAACGAATGTCGTTTCCGCAAAATTGAATTCGCGGGCAATTTTTTGCATTCCTTCCGTCGATAGGCCGGACGCCTCCGGCAAGACGGCGAGTTGGTTGCCCCCAAAAGCCGAAGAAGTGAACACGTCTACAATATGAAACTGGTACTTCATGACCACGCTCCCTATCTTGCGCAGCTTCCGGTCAAACCGCAGCAACAAGATCAACTTCGACGCTGGCGCCAAGCGGCAAGGCCGCTACAGCGACCGCCGTGCGCGCGGGGTACGGCTGTGAGAATTGCTTGGCATAGATTCCATTGATCACAGCGTAGTCGTTTATATTGGTTAGGAAGACTCGGACTTGGACGACATCGTCGAAACTCTTTCCCGCTGCTTCGAGAACGGCGCCGAGGTTCTTGAATACTCGTTCGGCCTCGGCGGCCACACCACCCTCGACAAGCTTGCCCGTGGCCGGGTCCTGGCCCACTTGTCCGCTTAAGTAGATGAGCCCTTGGCATTGAATGGCTTGCGAAAACGGCCCAACCGGCGGTGTGAGCTTGGGCGAAACGATAGCGGATTTGATCATGACAGCTTCCTTTCTGGTGATGGACTAGACTCCCCGTGGGAGCGCCCATCGAATTCGCGCAATTCGTAACTCGTCAATTCAGCGCATCCGCCGCCTTCCACGCTGCGGCCGCCTCGGCCCGGAGCCGGTCAATCTCGCCACTGCGGATCATTTCGCGGCGTTCTTCGAGGCCACGGCGAAGTACGATCAACACTTTTGCCGCGTGTTCGTTCTTCTGGATTGCAGCCCAATAGGCAGCGACATTTGGAGTCGCCGGAATCGGCGCGTCGATGCCGACGGCCGGCATGACATTTTCGACAAAGAAGAGCCCAGGCACGAGTGCACAATCCGCCAGCGTGATGCGACCCCGGCAGGCGTATCCATCCTTGCCGATGAGTTTGTCGAGCGCCTTGAGGTTCCGCACCAACTCGACGACGAGCCCCTCGCTGACAGTATCGTTGCGTGCGAGGGTGGGTGTTCGACGGCCCAGAGCGCCTGTCTGACGGGACAGCATGAACACGTTGTTTATGATGTAGATATCGGCAAGGCGGGCAAGCATGCGTATGTGCGCGGTCTCGCGCGGAGTGGTTCCCAGCAGCGAAGGTTCGGGATAGATCTCTTCGAGATATTCCGCGATCACCCCGGATTCCGGAATCGTGTCGCCATCGATATCGAGGACCGGAACGCGACCGATGGGAAATCTCTCGCGGAATTTTGGCAGGCCCCAATCCGCAGGCTGTTCGAAAGCGATGTCCGCAATGCCCTTGGCGTAGATCTGCATGCGGACACGGGCAGAATAGGGACTGAGATCGGCGGAATAGAGCTTCATCATGATTTGACACCTTTAGTAGCGATTTCTCATTACCTGCTGCAATGCTTGCCAGCAGACCGATCCGCATTTGCCATACATTTCGTTCATGCCCGCCACCGTCACAACAGTGCCAATCAGCACAACAATGCCAACGAGAACTGCTGAAAAAATTGTTCCTGCAATTCTCATACGCCGAGCCCGGCAGCGGGGTTTCAAAGGAAATGAATCTGTTTCAGATCGGTGCCGGTATTGTCCTTTCCGAAACCCGAATTTGGTGCCTTCCGAAAACCTTCCCCTCGCAAGTGGAAATTGGGTGCGAGCCCAATTGTCAGGGGTTGCGAACAGAGCCTGCCGCAAAGTCGGAGACTACGGAAAGTGAGGTCGCAGCCATTCGATCGGCAAGCGGTCATCACTGAAGGTCCGTCGTGAGGTAGGCGAAAATCCTGCGCGGTCCGGGCCATTGGAAGACCCCAGGCGTCGAGAGTTGCTGCCATACATTGGCAGCCAAAACATTCTGGACCTGGAGGCGAAGAGTGTTGTTCTCGCCCAAGGCAGTGAAGTTGTACCGGCCTCCGATATTCACGATCGTAGCGGGCCGAGAGTACACGCCGTTGTCCACACTTTCCGGGGCCGGCCCTTCATGCACGGCCCGTACATCGAACGACGCCGCCGGCCACCACGGCAAGGTGTAGTTGGCCGTGGCCACGTACGTCAGATGCGTTTGACCGACGGCGACCGGCCCCACGCCCTGGGCGGCGAGATTCGGACCGGTGATGCCGACGACGCCGTCGAGAATGCCGATGTTGACGTTAAGATTCTCGGTCACCTCGCCCGCAACCGAAAGCTCTATGCCCTTGGCCTGCTGCGCTCCCAGTTCTCGATCGATGTTGCTCGTATCCAGATTGAAATAGGGCTTTTGAAGTTCGAACACGCCGGCAATGATCTTCAGCTTCGGCGTCACGGCATAGCGCGCGCCCATATCGACCTGCCAGGTCAGGGACGCGGGCAGAACCGCTCCGCTATTTTGTGCCGAATTCGGCGCAACACCGGAATTCTCGAGCCCCTGCGTGTAGCCCGCGTAAAACGTCAATTGCGGGGTGACTGCGAAGGCCGCGTTGGCGTAGGCGCGCAAGGGTTGCGCCGAGATCTCCGATTTTGGGGTCCCGGGATTGTCGTCGGTCTCGCGGTAGTCTTCCTTCTGGATTCCTATCTCGAGCACGCCCTGACTGCGCCAATCGACACGGTACGCAGCGCCCGCGCTCCACAGCTGAGCCCGGTCGGTCGCGCGCGCCGAATAGGTAAAGTTCGGCTCCGGCACCTGGACGATCGTGCCGATGATGGCCGGCCCGACATCGACAACATCCTCGCCGCCGTAGCGCGATGTGGTGTCGCGTCCGCGAGCCGCGAAGATCACCTGCTGGCGCCAATCGCCCGTTAAGAAGGTGCCTGTCAGGCGCACTTCTCCGGACGTGGAAGAGGCGTTTTGATCCGGAAACCCGACAACCACATGCTCGGATTGGCCGTTCGGTTGGATGTCGGTGTAGAAATCCCCGAACCCTGCGGGGTTGTCGTTCGTCGACCGAAAAACCCCGGCTCGCAGCAACCAGTCATCGGCCAGCTGTGCGGTGACAAGCGCCCCCAAATTCACCGTCGTGTTCTGCCCCCTGGCCCAATTCTGCGAGACGTAACCTTTCGCGATCAAGGGAGGAAGGAAATCGCCGGCGGTGAAGTACTCCGGAACCGTTTTCGCATCGCTGGTCTGCTGCCAATCGATCAGCACGCGCACCGTCACGCGCGAATTCGGCGTCCACCGGGGCGTTGCGCCCACGCTTATGATTCGCGACGTCAATCCAGGATAGAAGACGCCATCCGCGGATGATTGCGTGCTGATCTGCGTGCTCACCCCGATCGGCAACGTGAGCTCGTTGCCGATCAGTGGAATGTTGCCATCGATGCTAATGCCCCATGCGTCGTAGGGACCGGCACTTGCGATGATCGTTGCGGTGGGGGTATCGCCTCCCACACCACGCAGATTGTAATCCGCGATGCCCGTCGGCGCAGGGAACGGATAGCCGATCTCGCTAACACCGACGTGGATGGTCGAGCCCTCGACAACACGATTGGATGGCTCTCCCTGCAAGTCGAAATACATGCCGTCGATCCGCACGTTGCCTGCCGATATCGGACTGAACCCGCGAACCGACCCCGGATTGTAGAGGCCGACCTTCTCCAGCCCGAGGGAAAGGCCGAAGGCGTCGTCGGCCGATTTTACGGGATTGTCGGACGCATGCTGGGCCCACGCCGTGGTGGGCAGATAAACCCCGGCAATGGCGGCGATTATGACTGGAAATTTCCTGCCCTGAGCAAATGCCGCGAGCATATAGGTTTACCTCGTGTTCAGATTTTGCCGGATTCACGATCTCGGCCCACAGTCCGGTGAACCGATCGCATTTGCATGCAGATTGCGTTCTTCAGGACACCGTGGAAATTTGAGATCGAGACCCATGCGAATGCACCCGTTCATTGCATCGCTAAGCGCTTCTCAAACATTCTGCAAATTCATTATATTCATTATGATATTGCAAAAGTGGAACGCTTCGTTCGTTGCCAAATCAACAGCGTTCGCTATGGCTTATGCCTGGGGTCGATGGGCGCGCGCCGATCGGAAACGGGATGAGGACATTGCCGGATCGGAAGCTGGAAATGCTGGCCACCGAGGCGGCGCAGTCGCAGGCCGGCCAAAATGAAACGTCGGAGCCAACGCTTGGCGTGTTCAGGGTTTGAACATCGTCGCGAGCTGATTCCTGAAATGTTGCGCGACGCCTTCAAGTGAGCCAAGCGGGCCCGGCCGAATGATCGCAATCGTCATCTGAAGTTCGAATTCGTTCGGCTCGACAACGCGTAGAGCCCGGTTTGTGCCGAAGCGACGGACAAAGCGTTTGGGAAGAAGACCCATGCCATGGCCGGCTTCGATGAATGCAAGTTGAAGATGCATATTGTGAACCTCGGCTACGACCACAGCCGGATCGCCAGCCTTGTCCATCGTATCGAGAAGGGTAGCCCTGAGTCGGCAACCTGGAGGGTTGAGAATCCACGGCATTGCAGAAAGTTTTCCCCACGTAGGGGCACCCATGCGGGGGCGGCGGCTGCTTTCGACAATCACCATGCGGTCCGTCGCAACGATCTCGGTCAGGAGCGGTGCGGGTGCCTTGTAATCTTCCACTGCCATCACGGCGGCAAGATCGAGCTCGCCCGCTCGCATTTTGCCGATCAACTCGCCGGCTAGGGCACTGATGAGGCGCAAGCGAACCTTCGGAAAGCGCTTGGCAAGTGCCTGTACCGGATCCACGAGTGAACCATCGGCCAGGGTGTGAGATACGCCGATGCGGAACAAGCCTGTTGGTTCGGCATCCTTTGCAGCAAGAGCCTTGAGGTCGTCTAACCGCTTCAGCACATCGCGACCCTGCTCCACGACGCGGACCCCCAGAGGAGAGAGACGCGGAGGCTTGACGGTCCTATCGAGCAGTTCAGCCCCAAGTGCCGCCTCAAGCCGCTGCACCTGACGCGTCACGGCGGAAGGTGTGCGGTGAAGACGAGCGGCCGCGCGAACAACCGATCCGGCTTCAGCAAATTGAATCAGTGCGTGAATGTCCTCGAACACGGGTGAGCTCTCCTGGGCTCGGGGAGCCATAAACTTATTGTGCCGATTGCGCAATATGATGGTGACTGTAATGAATTTGTAGAATGCGAGGCCAATCGCTACCTTGTCAACGTGTCATTGCGATCTGCGCAGCATCGACGTGCACGGACGGTTGAACTCGATCGGCGGCCATGGAGCGAGTCATTCTGATACGGAGCGGCGCGGCGCAAGCGCGTCACGACGCGCAACAAATCGGCCGAAGGAAAAGGCAGCCAGCAACGTGATCTATTCCGACGCCACCGCGCTCGTTGGCAACACGCCACTCGTCGAACTGTCGCGGTTGAGCCGCGGCCTGCCGGGCCGTGTTGTCGCCAAGCTCGAAATGCGCAATCCCGCCGGCAGCGTGAAGGATCGGTTGGGGCTGGCGTTGATCGACGATGCCGAGCGTCGCGGCGTGCTGAAACCTGGCGGGACCGTGATAGAAGCCACCGGCGGCAACACCGGCATCGGTCTTGCGTTCGTGGCCGCCATTCGTGGATATCGTCTCATACTGACGATGCCAGACTCGATGTCCAAGGAGCGCGTCGCGCTCCTGCGGCAATACGGCGCCGAGGTTATCCTGACGCCCGGCATACTCATGACAGATGCACTGGCGCGCGCGCAGGAACTCGCAGCCACTATGCCGGGAGCCTTCTTTGTCGACCAGTCTCGCAATCCGGCCAACCCGGATCTCCACCGGCGAACCACGGGGCCTGAAATATGGGACGACACATCTGGCGCGATCGATATCTTCGTATCCGCGGTCGGCACCGGGGGAACGATCACCGGCGTCGGCGAAGTGCTCAAATCCCGCAAGCCGTCGGTCAAGATTGTCGCGGTGGAGCCTACAGGGGCAGCCCTGCTATCAGGAAAGACCGCAGGCACGCATCAGATGCCGGGCATCGGTGTCGGCTTCATACCTGAAGTCTTGAACCGGGCAATCATCGACGAAGTCACCGCCGTCACCGACGACGAGGCGTTCGACGCGTCAAGAAGACTCGCCCGGGAAGAAGGCATCTTGGCTGGCGTCTCGGCGGGAGCGGCCCTTCACGCCGCGCTCTCGCTTGCGGCCAGGCCCGCGAATTCCGGCAAGATGATCGTCGTCATCATCGCAGACACCGGAGAGCGCTACATCTCGACAACGCTCTTCGACGAAGATTGAACGCGATAGCAGGCCCACAGAAAAGAGGAAGACCAGTTCCACCATGAAACTCCCGCGATTTCTGCTCAACGATTGGCTGATGGCCCATGAGTATTCGACACCGCCAGTTCGCTACGATCTTGCAGCGAGTACCGGTTCGCCCTGGACGGTGGGAGAAGTCCTGTCATTGGGGAATGGATTGGCCGATTTCGAGAACATTGCCCTCAGCTATACGCACCGCCAGGGACATCCCGTGCTGCGTGAAGCGATCGCAGCTTTTCATGGCGTCGATCCGGATTGGGTCGTGGTGACGACGGGGGCGTCCGAGGCTATGTCGATCATCCTCTGCCTTGCAGCGCGTCCGAATGCCAATGTCGTCTTTCCCGCGCCAGTCTACGCCGCATTCGAGGCGATGGCGTTTGCATGGGCTCTGCGCACTCCGCGGTATCCGCTTTGCCGCGACAATGGCTTCAAACAGCGTTGCTCGGATGTGCTTGAGGCCATCGACGATGACTCCGTCTTGGCACTTGTCAACACGCCGCACAATCCTACCGGCGCCGTGATGCCTCATGGCGAGATCGTTTCGCTCGCAGCAGAATTGTCACGGCGTGGAATACCGCTCGTCGTCGACGAGGTCTATCATCCCCTCTACTTTGGAGCGCCTCAGCCGTCCGCAGCTTCCCTAGACAACGTCATGGTCATTTGCGACATGTCCAAAGCGTTGTCTCTGCCCGGGCTGCGGGTGGGCTGGATCATCGACGCCGACGCGGAACGGCGCGGGCGACTGATCGATGCGCGCAGCTCCTTCACGATCAGCAATTCCCCCCTCACGGAGGCGATCGCCGCTCATGCACTCACGCACCGCGATGCCTTGCTGGGGCGCTTTCGCGATATTGCTACCGCCAATCTGGGCGCGCTTGCGACCTTCATGAATGAGGTCGACGGCGTCCTGTCATGGGTCAAGCCCGAGGGCGGCTCCATGGCCTTTCCCTGGTTCCGTGACGGTCGAAACAGCCGTTCCTTTTGCGAGAGGGCAGCAGAAGCCGGCGTGCTCATTGCGCCGGGCGATTGTTTTGGCGCACCTGACCACCTGCGGATAGGTTTTGGCGCGCAGGCAGAAGGCTTCAGCGACGCGTTGACCATCCTTCGGCGGACGCTGCGCGAGGGGTGAGACTTCAGGAATTGTGGAACGTTGGCTGCGCACGCTGGTACTTCAGCCGCCAAGGACTATGGCTGGCGGTTTTCCAAGAATTGTGGCCAAGATCGGACGCTACAATTTCGATAGGGCGATTCTCATTTTGGCGAGCGAATAGGCTGCACATCCCATGAAGCTCTATGTCACGCTCCGCTCGCCATACGCGCGGTTGGCGCGCATTCTCGTCCTAGAGAAGGAACTTGAGGACCGCGTTGAGATTATCCAGGCGAAAACGCGTAGCTCGGGCAGTCCCTACTATCGGATCAATCCCTCCGGCCGTGTGCCCTTTCTGGTTGACGATGCCGGCGTTGGCATGGAGGACAGCCAGCTCATCTGCGCCTATCTCGATAGCCTTGACGGTAAGCCTCGGTTCCACGACCCGCTCCGTGCATCCGACTGGGATTACCTGCGTCTCGAATTCGCGGCGCGCAGTCTGTGTGAAGGAATCTGCGTGTGGGGGCGCGAAATGGGTCGCCCCGAAAGCGAGCGCTCGCCCACCGTCCTTGCACATGAAGTGGCCCGCGCAAACCGGATGGCAGACGTTTTTGAAGACCGTGTAGCCGATCCGCCGATGCGGGGGGCGCACCTTATGGCACACTTGATCCTCGCTGTGGCTCTCGATCATGCGCACAAGCACGGCTCCGGTGATCTCACCAACGGCCGTCCGCGACTCGCCACCTGGATGCGCTCGATTTCTGATTTCCCTTCTATGCGGAGGACGGCCTTTCCATAAAGCCTGCTCTGTCCCTTTGGCTGGTGCAGTTTCGTTCGCCCGTCTTCCTGCGTGAACGAAATACTGCAATCTGCTCCATCCGGCCCTCGCCGCATTCAACAGATCGGCTATATTCACCGGAATGCCGCCGCAATCGGCGTCATTCGTGCCGGCAAGTGGAGGTTCCGAGTTTTTGGGATTTAGGCTGGTACAGTTGGGTGGGCTTGAACCACCGACCTCCGGATCCACAATCCGGCGCTCTAACCAACTGAGCTACAACTGCACATCGCACAGAGGGCGGGGAAAATATGGCCCGGGCCCCGCAAAAGCAAGGCTTCGCGCGGTCCTACAGCGATAGGCCGCCGGCATGGGCCCGGGCTATGCTCAGGCCCATGAATCGCCGGATTTTGCTGGGCTCGCTGGCCGGAGTTGTCGCGTTCGTCGTCCTGGCGGCGATCGCGGTGCCCTTTCTCGTGCCCACCGGCACCTTGCGCGCACAGATCGAGCGCCGCGCCTCCGAACAGACCGGCCGGGCCTTTCGGATCAACGGATCGCTGTCCTTCACCGTGTTCCCGAGCCTAGGCCTATCGGCCGGCGACGTGACGCTGGCCAATGGGCCGGGCGGCCGCGCGCCTTATCTGATGCGCGTCGCGCGGATGCGGATCGCGGTCAAGCTCCTGCCGTTGCTTTCCGGCCGGATCGAGGCCGACCGCGTCGTGCTCGACCGGCCGCGCATCGCGCTGGAAGTCGCGCGCGGCGGCGGGGCCAATTGGATGCTGTCGTCTCGCGCCGGTTCGGGGCCGCATCTGGGCCCGACGACGAATGCGCGCTTCGCCGGCATCGACATCCGCGACGGCGAACTCTCCTACGACAATGCCAGGCACGGCGATCGCGCCGTTCTCGATGGCTTGAACGCGCAAATCTCCCTCACCCGGTTGGACGCGCCGGCCGGCGCAAAAGGCGATTTCCGCTATCGCGGCCGCGCCCTGAATTATGTGCTGACGCTCAAGACCGCCCAGAGGCTGCTCGCCGGTCGCGCGACAGAGGTGAATTTCGGCCTCACCTCCGACTTTCTGAATGCCGGCTTCTTCGGCACCGTGGCGCGCGACGGCACGGTCGACGGCGCCGCCTCGCTCCGGACGCCGTCGCTCAAGGACGTCGCCGCCTGGCTCGGCCATCCGATCTCGGCGGGCCGCGGACTGGGCGCCTTGGATTTGCGTACCAAGCTCCGGTCGAAGGACGATGCCCTGTCGATCCAGATCATCTGGGCCAGGCTGGACGGCATGAACGTCCGCGGCGCGCTGACCGCGGACCTCGCGGGACGCATCCCCACCGCCACGGGCACGCTCGCCTTCGACCGCCTCGATCTCAATACCTATCTGGGCAGCCCAAGCGGCAGCGGCGGCGCGCCGCACGGCACGCCGGCGCAGAACGGCGGCTGGAGCCGCGCAGCGATCAATCTCGACCTGCTCAAGCTGCTCAACGGCCGGGTCACGCTGAACGCCGACGCCCTGTTCGTGCAGCATTTGCGCCTCGGCAAGACGGTCATCGCCGCCACGCTGGCCGACGGGCTGATGCGCGCGCATCTGTCGCCGATGCAGCTTTATGGCGGCAGCGGCGAGGCGGACCTCGTCGTCGATGCGCGCGGCCCCGTGCCGCAATTCGCCAACAAGCTCACCTTCACCGGCATCGCCATGGCGCCGTTCCTCGCCGACACGATCGGCGTCGCCAAGATCGAGGGCCGCGGCACCATCGCGCTGGATGTCGCCGCCAGGGGCGCCGCGCCCGACGCGATCATGCGCGCGATGTCGGGCAAGGGGGCCGTCGCCATCGCGCCCGGCGCCATCCGGGGCGTCGATCTGGGCCGCGTCGCGCGCACCGTCGCCACCATCTTGAGCGCCGGCGCGACTGCGGACAACGCGACGACGGCGTTCGACCGCTTTGCCGGCAGCTTCGCCATCAAGAACGGCGTCCTCGCCAACACCGATCTCGCGATGTCGAGCGCCTTTCTCAACATGACCGGTCGCGGCACGATCGATCTGGGCAACCAGACCATCGCCTACCGGATCGAGCCCAAGGCCTCGATCGGCGGACGGATGCATCTGCTCGATATCGGCGTGCCCTTCGCCATCGCGGGAAGCTGGAGCCATGTGCGCTACGTGCCCGATCTGGCCGGCGCGGTCACCGGCCTGGTCGGCGAGGTGCTGGGCAAGGGCACCGCCCCGATCGCGAGCCTGCTTGGCGGGCTGACCGGCTCCCAGCCCGGCACACCGGCCGACAAGAAGAAGAAGAAGAAAAAAAAGAATATTGGCGATACGCTGAAAAACATGTTCGGACTTCATTGAGGCACGCATGAGCAGACGGTGGATGATCATCCTGGGCGCCGCGGCCGCGGCGCTGATCGTGCTGGTGGGGGCCTATCTGTGGCTGACCCGCACCCTTCCCGTGCTTACCGTCGCGACCTGGTCCGGCCCCTATAGCCGCGCCCAGGCCAACGCCATGTTCCGCACCTATGGCGCCGCCAAATCCTATGACGTGCGCATCGCCCTTTACGACGGCGGCCTGAAGGAACTCGAGCAGATGGTCGGCAACCATCGCTACGACTGGGACGTGATGGATTTCGAGCTGCCCGACGCCATCGCCGCCTGCCGCC
>CAZMHP010000009.1:0-32701 GCA_964566095.1 uncultured Rhizobium sp.
GGTGTTTGGCTCTCAGGTCCGACAATTCGCAAAGGCCCGGTCCGTCCGCAAGCTGAATATGACCGATAGGCAGGCCGAGCCCGATAGCCGCACGAATGGAGGAAGCGCTTCCCGCAATGCCGACCGCGCGCGCCTTTCCGCTCGCAAGTACGTCGCCCAGGGCTCGCTGCACATCCTCCCGCGACAGGTCCGCCTCGTCCGGCTCGTGCAGTGCGAACACCTCGACACGATCCGTCCTCAGTCGCTTTAGGCTCGCATCCAGGCTGGATCGGATGATCTCGCCCGTAAGAACCAACTTCTCCGCATGTGGTCTCCCGCTCGCAGCGATACGGCGCAGACTTGGCAACAGCTTGACCGCCAGCCGGGCGGCAGGCCGAATTGCCGATCGGACCGAGCCAATCCGTGGGCTGACGATTCCGCACTTGGTGCAGACGTGAATTCGATCGCGCCGGCCGCTCGCAAATAGTGCGAAGATTTCCTCGCACTGGCCATCCCCATATGACGGTGCCAGGTCGAACCAGTTCGCGCCCCTGTCGAGCGCGCTCGCCAGGCCGTTTAGTCCCTCCCGGCGTCCGATCCGCGACCCCAGGGACGCACATCCGACTCCAAGGCGGGATGCGGCGGGAAAAGGATAGGTCATGGAGCGTCCGTTCGCTTCACGACGTTTCGCGTCAGGTGCTCGGCGAGCCGCAGCGCAAGCGCAACGGCGAAAAACGTCGGATTCGCCTCGCCCGAAGTCCGAAAGACAGAAGACCCGGCCAGGTAGAGATTGCGCAAGCCGAATACGCGGCAGTCGCCGTCCACGACGCCATCGCTCGAATTGGCGCCCATGCGCGCAACGCCGATTTGATGATACCCGTCCCGTGCTTGCGCCATGACCGCGCCCAGGCGCTGATCGGGGTCCTGATTATATCGAAGCCGGCCAAGCCCAGACTTCTGGAGCGCCGTGTCGAGCGCTTCATGTGCCTTGAGAATGCCTTGTGCGTCCCGTTCGGAAAATCGCAAATCAATCCGGATACCGCCCAATCCTTCCGCGCGCGTCTCATCGTCGAGCCAGATACGGCTGTCGGGGTCGGGCAGCTGCTCTCCATGATAGTGCAGCGGATACACGCCTTCGGCGCTCTTTAAGAACAGGGAAGGCTTGCGACGACGCCGAATGATCCTTTGATACCCCAGATTTGCCATCGTGATCAGAACATTGGGCAAATCCAGGAGGATGTTTCGAACGTGTGCGCCGTAACGCGGCGTCTTGGTCATCTGCATCTCGCGGATGGCCTCGGAGACAATTCGTCGCCCAATGGGAGGAAAGGACAACAGAAGAAAGATTGCCGAGAGGACACCGCTCCG
Organism: uncultured Rhizobium sp.; assembly: GCA_964566095.1. GTDB lineage: Bacteria > Pseudomonadota > Alphaproteobacteria > Micropepsales > Micropepsaceae > Rhizomicrobium. The sequence continues at coordinate 1,348 of CAZMHP010000009.1, forward strand.
ATGCGCCGGATCGTACATCCTGGGGTTGTCCGGATAGAATGAAACATTCGGCAGCCCCTCCGCTTCCCGGACGGTTGGAGCGAGCGTTAGGCGTCTTCGCCATGTGGAGTGCCCTTCGAACTGGTAGTCGAAGAGCGTCGCGGCGGCCGGATCTTCGAATGCAATGCTCGCGATCGTTCCGGAGAGATGCCCCATGTAGCAGCGTCCCAGCGGAGACGCGGAGCCATCGAAAACCGCGGGATAGTCACGCCGAACGGTCAACATCAGACGGGCGGTTTCGATCCCGCCGCAAGCCACGACGACATTGTCGGCTCTGTCGAAAAGCATCGAACCTGAAACGAATTCCAGTTTGACGCCGATGACAAGATCTTGCTTGAGCGCGAGGCCGGTCACGGTCGAGTTCAGCACGATCGTCAGGGAGCCGGAACCTGCGAGATCATCCAACCGATTGACGAGTATCGGCTCATTGCACCACCGTTCCAGCGTATCGATCCGCAGTCCGCCGCGAAGTCTTTGCTCCCAGGGGCGAGCAGATCCGTCGGGCTCTCGAAAATCGGCCGAGCCGCACCCTACCAACCCAGCCGCTTCGACGTAGAACGGAGCCACGTCGGCTTCGGCGATCGGCCATTTGCCGTCCGGGACCCAACGCCTGTTCTCGAAGTCACTCGGCTCGAGAGGGTCGCATCGGCCGCCCCAGAGCCAAGAGGCCCCGCCCAAAGCTCGGCACGTCGCCAGCCCTATCGCCGCGTGGGCTTGTCGAGAGTCGATCAGGGTTATTGGCGAAGACGTCGGCTCCCGGGCCGGCCGCCGCGGGCCGGCCTCAAACAGCACGACCTTTAGCCCGCGCCGCACCAGCCCGATCGCAAGCGACAGACCCACCGGTCCCGCGCCGACAACGCAGACATCGGCCTGCGGCAGCGCCGGCGCCGATGCGCCATCGAGAATTTTCATAGCGCCTCCGCCTACCCCGCTCAGCGATTCAGGTGCGGCGGAATGCGTGAAGGTGGGACGGATCTATCCATCGGAGCGTGAATCCGCATCTGCGAAGAAACGACTCAATGTCCGCGGGGCCGTCGGGAAATCCGCGCTCCGCCAGGAGGGCAAAGTGAACCTCGACGAAAACGTGCCGGACTGACGACTTGGCCAATTCCGAACGCAGCCCGCGAAGCACTTCGAGCTCGTGCCCCTCCACATCGATCTTGATCACATCCGGCGCCGGGGCCGCGCCCTCGGCTATGAGCTCGTCGCCTTGGCGGAGTGAAACCGTCACAACCGCGCCATTCATGGCCGATGAAACAATCCGCGACGAGGCGCCCAAATCGTCGCCCCCTTGAGCGAAGCTTGCGCTGCCCGAGGCGTCCGACAAGCCGAAATTATGCAATCGGACGTTTGCGCGTCCCGACAAAAATTCACGCAATCGAGCATAGTTCTGGCTGCTGGGCTCGAAGGCATGGACCATGCCGCCGTCACCGGCCCTGTCGGCAAACACCTTGGTGTAGTGACCGACATTGGCGCCGATGTCCCAGACGCAGGCACCCGGCTCGATCGCACCTTCCATCGCCGCAGAAAGCTTCACCTCGTAACCATCGCGATTGAGCAGGCCGCCGATGAAGCTGTTAATGCCCATGCTTCGCGTTGCACTACGCAGGCGAAGCAGGAGTGGGCTCGTCGCGAATGACATTGATCACTCTGGTCCGGTCGAAAAATTAATAGTCAAGCGACGGGTTGTTTAACATGCCGAATCCCGATCACAAAGCCGATGCCGATATGCCGAACTCCCGCGCGATGGTGCGCGACCAAGTGCGGGCCCAGCGCTTTTCCACGCCTCCTGCAGACCTTCCGTCCAAGTCGAGACGTTCTAGCCATGCGTCCAGGGGCAGACCGAAGCCGGTCTTGCGGGCGCTCGCCACCCCGATCGGAATGGGCCTGGAAGGGGCGTTTGCGAGCAGCCGTTTGCCGCCCGCCAGGGCGACCGACGCAATATGCGGCCCGATCGTCTGAGCCAACTTCCAATCGACGAGCGGCGTGCGCAGTTCCAAGGAATGCGCCATGCTCGCCCAATCTGAATCGCGCAGTAGCTGATTTCGCAAATACTGAACCGACTCGAGCGCCGCGACCTGCGCGATCAAGGGATACGCCTCGATGCCGTGGGCCAGATCCTCCGGCGGGTGTATGCCGCGCAACCGTCTCAGGCCTTCTCTTGCCTGTTCGGGACCCATCAGCCGGCCAATCTCCGACGGCAGCATCATGCAACGGCGCATCATATAGGCGCCGCCGACGGTGGCTGCGTAGTCCTGAATTCCGCCAAGCTTCGGCTGATTGAGGAGGCGTGAGGCTAGCGACGCCAATCCGCCAACGACGCGACGGGCGCCGCCAGAGGGAAGCCTTTTTCCTATTCCATGAAGCCGCGGGACAGACCGGAACGTGTCATATCCGGCAAAGAGTTCATCGCCCCCGACACCGGACAGCACAACCTTATAGCCGCGTTCCGCCACCGCCTTGGACGCAAACCAGGTGTTCACCCCGTCCACGGAGGGTTGGTCCATGGCGTCGAAAATCGCCGGAAGATCCTGCTCGAATTCGTTTCGATTGACGCGGCGCAGCGTGTTCTTAAGGCCAAAGTGCTCGGCTACCGTACGCGCTCGCGGTCCCTCGTCCTCGCGCTTGCCCTCGAACTCGTCGAACGTGACGGTAATACCCTCGATTTGTGTGCCCTGCTCGGCCATCAGACCAGCGATCGCGCTGGAGTCGATTCCGCCCGAGAGCAACACCGCCACGGGGACGTCCGAGACCAGATGAGCGCGGACCGAATCCTGCATTGCCCCGCGCACAAGGTCGGCCATATCGCCTTCGGGCTCGCGCGTCGGCCTCCACGCCCCGCTCAAATCCGCATATGTCACGGGTGTGCCGGGCCCGTTCTCGTCAAGCACAACGAACGAGCCGGCCGGGACCGCCTGAATATCGCGATAGGTCGTAAACGGTTCGGGAACGCTTCCCCACACATAAAAGCCTGCAATGCCCGCAAGGTCTCTTTGCCGGGATATCGCGTTCGTCGCGACGAGTGCCTTGACCTGGGACGCAAACAACGGGCCGAAGGGCGATATCGCGATGTAGAGAGGCTTGATCCCATAGGGATCGCGCGCCAGAAAAAATTTCCGCTGTTCCCGATCCCAGATCGCAAACGCGAACATTCCACGAAGGCTCTTCAGCACATCCGCGCCGTGTTTGCAGAAAAGCTCCAGGACGACCTCGGTATCGCCTTCGGTTTTCAGCCGGGTGCCGCTCTTCTCCAACGCGGCACGCAATTGGCGATAGTTATAGATCTCGCCGTTGAAGACGATCACATACCGTCCGTCGTGCGACGTCATCGGCTGATCGGCGCGCGCGTCGAGGTCGATGACGGAAAGCCGCCGATGTCCCAGAACGCCGCCCCCGGCAGGATCAGACCAGCTTCCGGCAGAGTCCGGGCCACGCTTGCGCATGCTCTGGCACATGGCCCCGACCGCAGCAAACGGATCGCCGGACGAAGGAAACAAGGCGCCAGCTATGCCGCACATTCGGCAGTCCTCACGAACGCTTCCGGCATATCGCTGTTCGCGAGCCCGACGGCGCAACACCCGAAATTTTCTGGATCGATCGGGGGACGGTCATAACACGAAAATCTCGCCAAATGACTTCAAAACCCCGATACCAATTGACCTGCTAGTCCCTCTAAACCATAAATCAAAGCACCGCTGCAAGCTAGGGAAAAAGGCCACCGCATGCCCGTTCATCGCAAGGAACAGCGCGTACTCATCACGGGCATCACCGGTCAGGACGGGGCTTATCTTGCCGCCCACCTGCTGGAGCGCGGCTATGAGGTCGTTGGAGGTGTGCGGCGCACCTCAAGTGAAAATCTTTGGCGGCTGGCGTATCTGGGCATTGTCGACAAAGTTAAGTTCGTTCCGTTCGACTTGCTGGAATACTCGAACATTCTCGGCGTCATTTCCGAGCTCGCACCGGCCATCGTGTTCAACTTGGGCGCCCAGAGTTTTGTCGGAACCTCTTTCACCCAACCCATCCTTACCTCGGAAATCGATGCCATCGGCTGTCTGCGTCTGCTCGAAGCAATTCGCCATAAGGCGCCCGAAGCTCGCTTCTACCAGGCGTCAACGTCGGAAATGTTCGGACGGATCAAGGAACCGGTCCAGAGCGAAAGCACGCCGTTCCATCCTCGCAGCCCCTACGGCGTTGCCAAAGCCTTCGCGCACCATATCACGATGAACTATCGCGAATCCTTCGGCCTGCATGCCTCGTCGGGAATCTTGTTCAATCACGAATCGCCCCTGCGCGGGCGCGAATTCGTCACGCGCAAGATCACATCGCAATTGGCGCTCATCAAGCATGGCAAAGCCGACGCGCTCAAATTGGGAAATCTGAGTGCACGGCGGGATTGGGGGCATGCACGCGACTACGTCGCCGGCATGTTGAGCATCGTAGAGCAACCGGAGGCGGACGACTATGTCTTGGCGACGGGCAGAACGACGAGCGTTCGCGACTTTCTCCTTCTCGCCGGCCGCGCCGCTGGCTTCGAACTCGTGCTCGATGGCGAAGGTATCGACGAAAAAGCCGTCGACAAGAAGTCGGGCAGGATCATTGCCAGTGTGAGCCAGGAGTTCTTTCGCCCTGCGGAAGTCGATGTCCTGATCGGGAATCCCGAGAAAGCAAGAGAAAAACTGGGCTGGTCGGCCAACACGACACTCGAACAACTGGCGCAAGAAATGGTTTCGGCCGATCTTGACCGCGTCGCATACGGTCACGAGCTATTCTGACGGTTCGGGGACATTCCGACCGACGTCAGGCTGATCAGCCCAATCCGCTGTCACGCGCGCTTCGCGAGAAAATGGTCGTAGACGTCGAGAAACACGTCCCCTGCGACGTCGTCGGCGTAGCGATTCTCGACGGTGCGCCGCGCCGCTTGGCCGATACGAGCCGCCATATCTCTATCCATGACTACAGCCAACAACCGATCGGCCATGGCGCGAACATCGCCACGGTCCACGAGATAGCCGTCGAGCCCGTCCGTCACAATGGCCTCCGGACCGCCGCAGCGCGTTGCGACGACGGGCGTTCCCGACGACATCGCTTCGACGACGACCATGCCGAATCCCTCCTCATCGGAAGACAATGCAAAAGCCGCGGCATTCCGATAGAGCTTCGAAAGTGTCTCAGGCGATGGCTTGGATATGAACTCGACGCGATCGGTGATCTTCAACTCGTCAATCCGTTTCCAATCGTCCGTGGTCGGAGCACCGGCACCCGCCAAGACCAATTTGAACGAGGGCGGGCATCTTTCACAAACCAAGGCGAACGCCTCGAGCAGCATTCCGATATTCTTTCGTGAATCGTCCAACCGCCCCACGGTGAGAATGTAGTCGGAGGCTGGCTGGCCATCGGCGCGCGGCCTGAACAGATCCGTGTCGATTCCCGGGGGGGCATAGCGTACGAGGGCGCCCCGTTCCGCATTGAGCCGCTCGCCGAGGCGCATCATGTCGGGGTTCATCACCAGCAATGCGTCGGCGCTGGCCAATGCAATCTTGTCGAGGCTCACGACTTGGCGCGTGGAAATTTTCCGCCAAAGCCCAAGAAGCCCACGGGCCTGCGCAAGGGGACGGCGTCGTTCCAGTTCAACTGTCGTCGCGATCGAGGCAATGATCGGCTTTCCCAACCCCACGACCGATAAAATCCAAGCGGGGGTTCCTGCAAGCACCTGAATGAGATCGCAGCCTTCGAGCAGTGCGGCAAGCTCCTTTCGCGGTTTCAAGCGCTGCGTTTCGAATTCGGCCATTGTCGCGCCGACGTGGATAAAGGGAACGCCGTGCGCCGAACCGTTGCGCGTGGTCACGCCTTTGATCCACGTAGCGGGGTCGGTCAACCGTGTACTGACGGGATCACGCCACCAGGTGGCCAGTGAAACAACCCGGAATGAGAGATCGTCTCGCCTCCGAATGGTGCGAATGACGAACTCCGCGACGGAATTGATACCCCCCGTGTCTGCAAACGATGGGATGACTATTGCAATTTCGGCTCGGCGGGCGCCTTGCATCGGAGCACTTTCAAATTCGAACAGCGGACCCGCAGGCGAATCGAAAACCGGTGGGCATCGGGACGCGCACATCGGCTTGCACACTCGGCGCCGGGCGATAAGACATCCTTTACGACCGTATCACACTCTTCAGTTGCGTAACAATTTCGCGCGCACGAGCGTCGATCGAATATGCGGGTACGGCGCGCGCATGGGCCGCGGCCGCCATGGCCCTCCTCGCCTCTTCATGATCGAGATAGAAGGCAATTTTGTCCGCCAGTTCCGCGGCGGTGTCGAACATCGGCACCTCGGTCGCCTCGTCATACAGCGATTTTGCCTCATCGGTACGCCGGTGGATGAAGAAGGTGTAAGCTGCGGCACACTCCAGCGTTCGTTCCGTCATCTCATCGCCTGGTTGGGCTGCTCCGTTCGCCTTTACCTGCGTCCACACCGGTGCGATGACGATTTTTCCCTTTCGGAGCCACTCCACATAAGCGGCTCCGGAACGTTCGCCGGCAAACGTGACGTCGCCGGCCTTGTCCAATCCCGTGCCCAGCCACCCATTTCCCGCGATGGCAAATTTCAGATCGCGGGCCTTCAGCCGTTCGATGACCTCTCGCATCATCATCTCGTATTCGTTGCGGCAGGTCGCGATCAAGACGACGTCATAATCGAACGCCGTGGGCGGTTCATACCGCACGTGCAGCGACGGCATGTAACCGTAGCTGACATGGACGCAACGATTGTCGTAGCCGTACAGGCTTTTCCAAAGCGCGGGATGAAACTTCTTTCTGGAGATCACGAGATCGTATTCGTGCATGGCCAGCTTCAATTTCTTGCCATAAATGTGCGGTGAGGGGTCTGGAAACATATTCACGATCGGCGCGATTTCCCTTCGAAGCTGTCGAATGAAGCCCGCGTCGAAGTACGCTCCCTTGAACACGACAATGACGTCGGGTTGGAAATCCCGCGCGGCGACCAATACTTTTTTCTTGAGCTCGCGCAGTTGCAGCGGCAAGACGAGGCGGTTTTGGGCACGGAGCAGCCATGCATTGTAGCGCGGCACGGTCAAATCCGGCGCGACGTCGTCCACTTCGATGTCCGGCTGGCGGACAAGCGCCTCCCTCATCGCCCTATCGGACGCGCCTCGCCAGCTGTCGCCCACGAACAGGATTTTCATTTAAGCCTGTTCCGTGTCGCCGAACCGAAACTGCAGTGCCGCCCGAATGAAATTTGGCAGTGCCCAATCTGCAAAAATCGTCAGGACGAACAGCATGACGAAGCCACCGACATAAGCGCCTGCCACGGATGATTCCACCCAGAAACTTTGGAACGCGATCAACGGCGAGGTCACGAGAATGCCAGCGCTGGCAAGACCCTCTTTCCCGAAGCGAAACCACTTGCGGGTATACCAGCCGAATTCCAAGCCGAGGAGCACCGAGACGGCAATCACGCCGATCCACCCATAGTTCCAGTAACCTTCCCCGCAGAAAGTCGGGGCCAGCGCGCTTATGCCTCCGCGATTGAAGAACTTGTTGTCCAAATCGACACCGGGATTGTTGTTCGGCTTGTTCGGCCAAAGGAGCCTCGGAATCGCGTTCGTCCAGGCGGTGTCCAGACTATGTCCGGGATCGCCCGTATCGTATTGTTCGATCAGCCAAGCCTGTAAGGGCGCGTCGCCGAACCGCGTGAAAAGTTGCAGGCCACCGAGCACGGGGCTGTCGGTACGCGAGGACGCCGCCAAGAGCGACGTGCCAAGCTGCGACGAGGTCTCTAGGATCGCCAGATTCTGACTGAAGGAGTTTTCCGGCCTGTTGAGCGGATTGCTTCGGGCCACGCCAACCAGGGGCGCCGCAAAGAAAAAGTAGAACGGGACGATACCCAGCAGCAGAACCGCCAGGGTTCGTCTCGATTTCAAATCGAGCAGCATCCCGGCGGTCATCGCGGCCAGCGGCATCAATGCCGCTTCCTTGCTGAAGCCGACGAAGCCCAACATGGAAGTTGCGGTCAACAAGCCCAGCACAAAGAGGCGCTGCGGGTTTCCCAATTTCGACCACTGCATGCCGGCTAGAAGCAACACGCCACTCACGGCTTGCCCTCCGTGTTCGAGCAGCGATTGAAGTGTGGCGTTGGGAAGGCGCGGAAACGTCAGGAATTGCAGGACAACGACCGGCACGCACAGGACCAGAAGCAGCGGCAGGATGCGCAAAATCACACTCGACAGCTCATCCAGGCTTCTCGCAACGGCTCCTTCATTCGCGTTGTTCCGGCACTGCGGCCAAGCCACCAGCAGTACGATCGTCACGGCAACGGCATTCACGAGATCGACTTTTGGAAGAAGTCTCAATTGATCGTCCAAGGAAAAATGCTGGTACATCGTTTCATCGGCCAGCACCGCCGAATAGTACGTTCCAAACCCGAACAAGAGACCGGACCCAAGAACGAAGTACGAGATGGCAGCGAGCTGCCCACCGCCGCGTATCATCAGGCCGAAGCTGACAAGCGAGCCGGCAAGAAACGCCAAATCGATGTTCGCCAGCGTGGCCAGGCTGACCGGTCCCATCGCAGAGGCGAGGCCGGACGCGATCAGAAACACGGTCGCGTTCAGAACGGCTGCCGCATAGCCCAAACGCCAAGGGTCCATCGCTGCATTCGCGACGAACATATCGCGCGCATCGTCAATGGCACTCTGAGACACGGCAAGCTCGCTTACGAGATCGGAAACGGTTCGGCGCGCTTCCACGGGAACTGCCGGAAGTTTCGCCCGGAAGACCGCGTGATTGCAAGTATGACGCCAGCAGGCTGGACTTCGGATCGCAAAGGCTTCGCGCGCTCTTCGGCCGCGGGATTTTGCCAACCCGCCCGCAACGGCGCGAGACGCCACGCGTTTGCGAGGGCCAAGACCCAACCCGGTACACGCTCGCAAGACAGATCGGATCGGCACACGGCCCTCCGGTGCCGGTGGGGTCGCGCGCGGCCTGCCGGCGGATGAGCTTGGCGCGAGCGCCACGGCAGCCTGCGCACACGGGGCCGCGCGCGGGTTCTGCGAGGTCGGCCGGACTTGACAAATGAACCGAGCAACTGCAGCATGCGGAAATTCTCTTATTTTTCAATGAGATCGGCGCTCCGACGGCTTCAGCGTCCATGTCGCCGACGATCGACCAGGCGGGGAGTTTGTTCTCTTGGAACGGAACCATCAGTCGGCCGCGCCCAAGCAGCGATCGCGGTTTCGCGACGCCAAGGGACACAGCGTTTCGTTCGGAGACCTCCTTGTCGACCTGCCGCGGGGGGTCGCGACGGCCGCCGCTCTAAAGCTCTCTGGGCTCGCTGTGCTTCAGCCGATCATATCATATCCGGCGTTGCGCCTGATTCGGGCCCGCCTGCGCAGTACCGATCGCGTGCTCGAATACGGATCCGGGCGATCCACAGTCTGGCTTGCAAGACAGGTGCGCAGCGTGGTGTCCGTTGAACACCATCCCGAGTGGCGCCTTAAGGTGGCCGAATTGCTGCGCGAAAAAGAGCTTACGGACAAAGTCAGCTATACTTTCGCGGAAACGCCGGAAACCTACGTCGTGCCAGCGACCGCCAATGGAGAACCGTTCGATTTCGTGTTCATCGATGGCATGTGGCGCGACAAGTGCGTCGACAGATTGCCAGAAACGCTGAAGCCCGGCGGCTTCGTCTACCTCGACGACTCCGACGCCGATTGCGAGCCCAGCCGAACCGACGCGGAGATGCGGCGCGCCGAGTGCCAGCTGCGGGCCTGGGCCATGCGCTCGAACTATGTGATCGTCGAAGCGACGGGCTTTTTTCCGACCGGCGCACACTGCAAACAGGGGCTCTTCGCATTTCCGGGCCAAAACCGGAGCCAAGCTTAGCTCGACCGCCGAGAGTGCGGATGGCCATGGGCGCCACGGACAGCGGAGAACAATCATCTGCGTATTCCAAGTCTGCAAATTCAGCGTCTCTTGGGCGGCATCGGTTGGACCGCATTCGCGCTGTTCTGCGAGCGACTGATTTCGCTTGGTCAATCGGTATATGTCGCCCGGCAACTCGGCGCGGAGGAGTTCGGCCGGTATGGCCTGGTATTCGCGACCACGGGATTGATCGCCTCGCTCGCGGGCCTTCAGTTGGGTCTTACGGCTTCCGTCCATGTCTCCAAATATGTCCGCACGGCCCCCCTCATGGCGGGGGCCGTCATTCGCCTGTGCGAGATCGCAGGCCTTGTATCGACCATCGCCGCAGTCCTTTTCGTATGGTGCGCACCGGACTGGGTTGCGTTGCACCTTCTTGGCGGCCGCAGCTATACGAACGTCCTGGGTGTGGCGGCTGTCATCGTGCTGTTGAGCGTTTTCAGCGGCATTCAAGACGGAGTTCTGCAGGGCTTCGAGCGCTTTCGAGCGCTCGCGATCGCCAGAGTTGGGGCGACCTTGGTTGGATTTCTTGTGCTTCTTGTCATTGGCCGCCCCGGCAATTTGGACCGCGTCCTCATCGCGATTACGATCGGAGCGGCAATTCGAATGCTCGCCGTGTTCGCGATAAAAGAGCAGCAGTGGCGAACGCACAGATTGAAGGCAACAATTCGGGCGCTATGGGACGTTCGCGGCGCAATCTTTCATTTTAGCCTGCCTTCCATGCTGGCAAGCCTTCTGTTCGGCGTCGTGGGCTGGTACGGCATGCTGGCCGTATCCAAGACGCAAATTGGATTTCATGGTGTGGCCTACGTGACCACCGGCCAACAATGGCAAGGCACTGTCCAATTTTCGACCGCCTTCATCGCATCGGTGGCTGTCCCCATGATGAGCCGGATGCTCCATGAAGGAGACACCGCGGCCGCGCAGCATATTTTCCGCGCCAATGTCTTGTTGAACATTTCGATCAGCACCAGCGTTGCCATCGCAATTTGCCTGCTGTCCACCTTCATCCTTCGCGCTTATGGCCCGGAATTCACCGCCGGCTATCTGGTTTTTTGGCTTATCATCCTGAGTACAATACCGAACTCCTACATCTATGCCGTCTATCAAGGACTCGTCGCCAGAAGCCAGATGTGGCGTCAGCTATGGCTCTATGCCGCCAACGGCGTCCCGCTGGCGATGGGTTACTACGTGCTCGTGCCGAAATACGGCCCGCTCGGATACGCCATGACGATGCTGGCCGTGAACGCCATCTTTGGCCTCGGCCTCTTTCTCTTCACCAATGGCAACCTGATGCCGACACCGGCCAGTGTCGAGGATGCGACCTGATGTGCGGAATTCTGGGAATGGTCGCGCTGGCGCCGGAACGCATTCCGGACTTGAAGCCAATTCTGGACACGATCGCCTATCGCGGACCCGATGGCGAGGGGTTCTGGCGGCGTGAGTTGGAAAGCGGGGGCGCCATTTCCTTTGCGCATCGCCGGTTGTCAATCATCGATCTCAGCGACGCCGCGAACCAGCCGATGTGGGACGCCGCGCATTGCTGCGTCATGATCTTCAACGGCGAGATCTACAACTACATCGAAGTGCGCAATGAGCTTGCGTCGCAGGGCGTCGCATTCGCGACCCATTCCGATAGCGAGGTTATCCTGGAGGCCTACAAGCGGTGGGGAGTCAACTGCGTCGACCGCCTCAACGGCATGTTCGCCTTCGCCATCTTCGATCAACGCAGCAAAAAATTGTTCTGCGCGCGCGACAGATACGGCGAAAAGCCCTTTCTGTACGCGGCCAAGCCCGGCTTTTTCGCCTTTGCCTCCGAATTCAAGGCCCTGCTGCGGATTCCCGGCATTGGCCCGAACCATGACGAATTTCGTCTGCTGCAGGCAGCAGTCAATCCCAGCGTCGGTCTGGACACAGACCGTCAGACGGTGTTCGACGATATCCAGCAACTCCTCCCCGGTGAGGCGCTTGAAGTCGATACGGCCACGCTGGCGCAGCGCGTCTGGCGTTACTACACGCCGAGCCCGGACCGCTCGCCCAACCTCGGCAGCGAGGCGGACATTTTTCTCCAATTCCGAGAACTGCTCACCGATGCAGTCAGAATCCGCATGCGCAGCGACGTCGAGGTCGGGAGCTGCCTGTCCGGCGGCCTCGATTCGAGCGCCATCGTCTGCATCGCGCGCCGATCGTTGGGCATTGAGGCGACGTATCACACGTTTACCGGACGTTTTCCCGGCACCTATGCCGATGAGTCGGCATATGCGCAGCGGGTCGTCGATTACGCCGGCGTGCAGAGCCATCAGGTCGAACCGACTGTCGACGGGTTCATCGACGATCTGCCGGAATTCATGTGGCATAACGAGCTTCCGGTCAGCAGCGCGAGCCAATACGCGCAATGGTGCGTATTTCGCCTTGCCAAGCAGCACCGCATTACGGTCCTGCTGGACGGTCAGGGATCGGACGAAGTGCTGGGCGGATACGAGCAGTACTTTGCCCAATATATCCAAAGCCTTGAGGACGCCGGCGACACCGAGCGGCTGCAGCGCGAACTTCCGCTCATCAGGGAACGCTACCCTCTGGCCCTCGCAAATCCGACGCGCTCGCTGAAGGACCGGCTGCCGTTTGCCGCACGCCATCTGATCGCATCGCAATTCGGCGGGGGAAGCAATGTCGCCTATGCGATGAAATTCAATGTCGCCCGTCGCGTGACTCAAACGGCGGGCATGGACCGCTTGGCGCAGTTTCATCCCCTTTCGAACGCACTGGCGCAGGACAGTTTTGGCCGTTTCCTGACGACCTTGCTGCGTTACGGCGACCGCAATTCGATGGCGCATTCCCGCGAGGTGCGCCTGCCGTTTTGCGATCATCGGATCGCCGACTTCGTGCTCGGCCTGCCGGCCCATCTCATCATGGGCGAAATACAAACCAAACGCATGTTGCGCGAAAGCATGGTGGGAATCCTGCCGGAAGAGATCAGAACGCGCTGGAACAAACAGGGCTTCCGCCCGCCGCAGGACCTGTGGTTCAAGTCGGCTCGCTTTAAAACGCTCGTCCGCGACACGTTATCGACGACGAGCTTTCGCCACTCGCCCTGGTGGAACTCGAAATCGATCGATCGCCTCCTGCGTCGCATCGAGGCCGGCGAGATTGGATTGGGTTGGACGGTCTGGCAGCCGTTCATAATCGAAATGTGGCGCACGCACTTCGTTGAGCGGCTTGCCGGGCATGGCTGACGGAGACAGGCGTGACCGATGCATTTGATCGAAAGCGGCGTTGCGCCCCAACCCGAACCGCCGCGGGAACCGCGACAGGTCGCGCCATGACGACCGGCGATCATTCCAGAGTGCTGACGTGACGCCCCCCGACGGGCCGCGCAGGCTGAGGGCGGCTTTCGTAAACGTTTCGCACCCACGGGTGCCGCACGTTTCCGGCATGCGCGTGCCCTATTTTGCACGGCAAATGTCTCAGCGCGGGCACAAGATCGTGCTTCTCACGCCGTCACTCGGCGGCGGCGACAAAACCACGCGTCTGCCCCTGTCGAATTCATTTTCGCGGCATGATTGGCGCGAGCCTCTGCACGTCTCCTGCGAGCCCCTCGCCGCCTATCTGGACGATGGCTTTCGAGATGGTTGGCGCGGGCTTCGGACCGCCAAGATCGCGGCTGGGCTTCTGTTCGGCGATGGATTGCAGCCGTCCTGGCCGGCTTCGGCTCGCCCCTATCTCCGAGAGCTGTCGGACGCGTTTTTGCCGGATGTCGTCTGGGCGACGTTCGGTAGCGTCAGCAATCTGATTGTGGCGCGAGAGCTGGCGGACATTTCGGGCGCCGCGTGGGTGATGGACATAAAGGACAATTGGAGGAGCTATGTTCCATGGCCCATAGGCGGGGCGGTTGCCCGGCGATTCCGTTCGGTGGCCGGCTTTACCGCGAACTCAGAACATCATGCCGAAATTGCCAGGCGCTGGTTCGACCATGACAGTGTCGTGATCTACAGCGGGGTCGCGCAGGAAATGATTGCCGACAAAGGTCAAGTCGACTTCGACACGTTCCGCATCATGCTGATGGGCTCGATCTACGAAAACCAGTCACTCATCCATTTCCTGGACGCTCTGAGGCGATGGCTGGGTCGGATCGATCCTCCAGCGTTGTCGAAAATTGAATTTCGCTATGCCGGGTCGGCCTTCGATCGCGTACAGGACGCAACAAGACAAAATCCTCTGCCCTGCCGCGTCATCGCAACGCCCACGCTGCCGCTGGACCAACTCGCGCGCCAATGTCATGGCGCGGCGGTCAATTGTTATCTTTGGTTTCCGACGACATTTCACCACAAATTACTCGAGCTTCTGGCGTGCGGCCGCCCGGTCATCGCCTTTCCGGGCGAACACGAAGAATCCATCGCGCTCGCGCGCCGGCTGGGGGGCGAACTGCACCCGTGCTCCGACGCATCCGAGCTGTCGAACGCTCTCGATTGCGCTTGGACGGATTGGCGGGGGGGCGTGGAGAACACGCACGGAAAAGTCGACGCCGGCGCCCTAAGTTGGAGTGCGATGACGGATGATCTGGAGGCGTTTCTTCTCGAAGCCGTCGCCAGCCGGCACGGCCGCGTCTCGCGCTAGTGCCAAAGGCGGAACGGAATTCTCCGGCGCGCAAATTCTCGCGCGATTGCCAGCTCCCGCGACCGGTACTCGGTCCTTTTGGGCTCCACCATGAAGTGCGAATGAAATTCGACATAGATCGCGCCGAGCCTGTCGGCGGTATTGTTTTTAAGCATGTCCTCAAGGACGTCGTACTCGCCGCCCTCAATGTCGACCTTCATGATGACCACGCCGTACCGATCGGCCCGCTCGGCAATAAGATCCGATAGCGAGAATGTCGGAACGCTGAGCGCGCGCTGCTCGTCTGGATCGTAGAAAACGCTGTTGTGGTCCTTCAGGATCGAACCGCCGTCGCTGGTCGAGCCGCGGTGGTCTTCCGAAAGGCCGAAGAACTTGGCGTGCCCAACCTCTGTCCCCGCGGCGGCCTCGATCAATTCGATGTTGCCGCCGCGCCGCCGGATCAGGTCTTTGAGCTGGGGAATACAATTCGGATTCGGTTCGATGAGCACAAAGTCGAATTTCGCCAGCGGAAAGTATTTTTCGAACAGGCCAAATCCCTGACCCAAATTCGATCCGCAATCGAGGAACAGGCCGCGCTGGTGCGGAAGATGGCTATCGATGCGCGACAGGGCCTTGGCCGCATCGCGTCGCAACAGGCGTTCGACGAAGGCATCCGGTGGCTGCGGCGCACCCACTACCTGCCGCACGAACGTCTTCACGCCTCCGTCCCTCAGAACATCGAGCGCACGCCCTATGCGATTCAGACTGAATTTGTTCGCCATACTCTTAGCTTTCAATAGACCCCTCGCCGACGGTGGAGGCGTTGCGCCTGCTCAGGCGGGCGAAGATTTCCTCCTCATAGCGCTTCGCGTAGGCCTTCCAGGAAAGTCGATCCCTGGCACCGCCCAGGATATCACGAATGCCAGATTGTTTCCTCGACGTGGACAGCGCCGCATCGATTCCGCGACGCAACGCATCGGCGTTGTCGTGAGGAACGACCGTCACCCATTCGTCGAGTTCTAGCATCGCACGCAGGTCTTCCCCACCCGTCCGATCAGTACACGCCAAAGGCAGCCCGCACGACAGCGCTTGCGATAGCACAAGGCCAAATCCATCCTGGCGAGACGGCTGCACGAGGACATGAGCCTTGCGATAAAAATCCACCAGGGACGACTGCGGCACCGGATCGTGATGGCTGAAAAGATGCGATTGTGGCACGGGTGCGTCACCGATCGGTCCGACATGCAGGAGCTTCCAGCTGTTCGCCGCAAGACATGCCTGCCATAGGACATCGCACCCCTTCTGCAGCGACCAAGCCCCGACAAACAGAGCCGTGGGCTCGCTTGCCTCAGGCACCGGCGTCGGCGGAAACATGCCGAGATCGACGCCGTACGGGTTGCAGAAAAGCTTGTCTGCCGGTACGTCCCGTTCCAGGAAGCTGCGTTCGGCGTGCAACGACGGCACAGAAATCACGTCGGCGAAGTCGTAACCCCACAACTCGCGATGAACACTCCATGCCGATATCGCGGGAATATGCGCTCCTGGAATCGCCTCAAGGATTTCCTGCTGCGAGAGGATGTGCCGACTGCCCCGTTCGATGAAGACCGTCGCGCCCCAACGGGCGCGGGCCTGCTTGGCGCTCTCGACGCATAACCCCGACATGCCGATGAAGACGTCGCAGCGACGCAGCGATCGCGCAGCGACCTTGTCCGTCCAATCCTCCAACACATGGATGGCGGCAGAATCGAACCGGTCACCGAGAACGCGTTGAGCCACAAGGACGGGCGCGACATAACGCAGGAGTGCGCGATGACAGCTCTTTGGCAGGCCGAATGCCGACGCGCGCGACTTCGGCAGATAGGAGTAGAAATCGACGTCATGCCCGAGCGCGGACAACTCGCGCGCCAAATCCAGCACGTGAAAGCGGCCCGTCGTCACGATCGCGATGCGCAATCGACGTCGATCGACAATCTGGGGATCGGCATATGCGCCCATCAGGGCGACGTTGTCTTGCGAGCGGCAAAGGCGCGCCGGCACAATTGCGTTGCGGTGAACGTCCTTGAAATGACGCTATTGCGGTCGGCTCCGCAGTTGGGGCGACGGGATTTCGGAGTCGATGCCCGCAACGCAATACTCCGATAAAGGTATGAGAGCCTCGACATGACGATTGAGAATCCCTCGACCTTAAAAGCACGTCTGAGCCGCACCGACCTGTTACGGCTGCCCCATCGCGGCGGTGCCGGGCTTCATCTGGCCCCTACCCGAATTGACGCGTGCGACATAGCGATGAACGATCGTTTCCGGCAATGGCGCGAGACCCAAGATGCCGTTGTCCAGCGCGATCGCAACGATACAGCCCGCCAGGAAAGCCAGGATCATTGCCTGAAGGAGCCTATTGAACACGCTGGGCGTCACTGGAATCGGTGATGCGACCGGCTCGTCTACGGGGCTCGCCGCGAACGACAAATCCGCGCTGGCCGCCATTCGTTGGCGCTGCTGCTCGATCAGCGTGGCAATGAGCGCCGCTCGGTAGTCTCCCACCGTTGCGCTGCCAAGCTGATCCATGAGGTATGCGATGTACCGGTTGGCTCGTTCCAGGGTCTTGCGGCGCAGCGACTCATCGACGATGCCGTGCAGCAGCGGGAGAAACTGCGTGCCCCACTTCGGGTCGGCGGTCAGCAGCGTGATCGTGACGACCGGCGTGTATGGCGACTTGCTGACGGAAATAGACGATTCAAGCAGGCCTTGCACTTGGGCGGGTCCGGGGGGATGAAAACTATCGCCGGGCATTCCCAGGAGCGATTTGACGCCATCGCCAATCGCCTTATTCAGAGAGAACGGCTCGCGCCAAATACCCTGCTTGTCGTCCCATAGCCTTGGGAAGAGGTGGTGCATCACGTCCGGGCGCGCCACCAGCGCGTTCGCGGTCGAGCGACCCTTCAATTCCTCAAGATAGACGTCGAACGCGATACCATTGGCATTCGAGGGCAGGCTGATGCCCGCAAGGTTGGCAAGCGTTGAAATTCTATTGTTGACCTGGCTCTGACTCTGCTCCAGCGCTATCGACGTGACCTTGAACGTTACGGGGAAAACGGGAACCGTCATGGAGGCCTGGATGGCACCAATGACCAAGCCAACGCACGCAAAGGCGGTCAAGAGCCACCTATGGCGCCGCAGACTTGCAAGAATCTCGGCGACGTTGAGCTTGCGTAGGAGCGGTCGGGGCGCCTCGTCCATAATCGACTACCTGCTCTCCGATCCAAAGTCGCGGCTCATTTGGTCACCACCACCGATAGCGAAGCTGCTGTGATCGCGAGCTGCGACAATATCTGCGTCGCCGTGGTCAGGAATTGGGCCAAATCAAACGGGCGCAAATCGCGCGGAACGATGATGGTCGATCCTGGAGGGAGTGCGTGGCGGTCAAACGATAGCCAGTTGCCGGAAAGCGTTTCCGCCGCCCCGTCAGGCAGCAGGACGAATGTGCGCCCGAGATCCGCCGATTCGGTCGCGCCGCCGGCCAGTCGGATATAATCCGACGTCGAAAGGTTGGGATCGAACCGGAACGCTCCGGCGCTTAACACTTCGCCACTCACATTGACCGTCGAAGGACGCGCCGGAATAAACAAGCTGTCGCCCGGCTCCAGCAGAATGTCTTGCTGCGGGTTCACGGCCAGGACCGCGGGGTCTGCAATCACGGACATGCGCCCCGTCACGGGCTCGTTGCGAAGTTGATCCACCAGGGTGCTGAGCAACTGAATGGCATTTCCCGAACCGGAATTGCCAGAATTGGTGGGATTGAGACTGACGCTGACCAGGGTCGCAAGCTGCGAGTTGATCGCCCGCGCCTCACGTTCATTTCCGTTCTTCTGTTCGAGCGCGACGGACCGTCTCGTGAACACCGCGCCGTATGGATAAGCCTGCTCTGTCAAGCCGCCGGCACGCGCCAGCAACGAAGACAGCCTCTCCTCACGCGTGATATCGAAACGGCCAGGATAGCGGACTGCGCCGGCAACGACCACGCTGCCTTCCTGACGATCGGAGAAGACCGGCCGCAAGCGAATAACGTCGAACGGCTGGACGGAAACCGTTTTTAAGTCGTCGCTGCTCTCGCCGTATGTGCTGCGCACCGTACTCGATGTACCGGTGTGCGTGTCGATGTTGGTTGAGGTGATCTCGATGGACGACAGGTCGGCGTCGCGCAATGCCCCGCCGGCCGTCGCGAGCATGTCGCCGAGCCGGGTACCCGGCGCCGCTATGTAGGCGCGCGGATCACCCACTTCTCCGAGTACCCAGACAAGATGATCCGCGACGATGCGAGCCAAGGTCTGCGTAGACACGCCAAGTTTGGCCGCGATCGAGGTCGCAATTGGCGACTCGTCTTTTTGCGCGCGTTCGACCGCGTCGACCCGTGTTGCCAACGAAACCGGGCTTGTGTCGCCGGGAGGGATGGATCCGGCGGCGCTCCGCAAAGCCCCCAATTGGGGCGGACTGGTGGCGGCGGCTCCCGACATCGGGCTGGTACCCGATCCGCCTGCGCCCGCGTTGGTCCCGCCTCCCTCGGCGGCGCCGCTTCTGCCGCCGGCCATTGCTCCCGACGCCAACGCATTGAGACCCATCGACACGGTGTCCGGTGTGGCCGCGGCGCTGGTCATTGCAGATGGTCCCGCACCTTGCGCCGCGCCGTTCTCGTCCGCTGCCCCGGACAACGAAGCGATCTCGGTGCTCGAAAAGACGTACACGGAATCGTCGTTCCGCAGGGCAATATCCCCACCGCCGTGAAAGACCGAGTAGAGCGAGAACGGCAGCAACTGCTTCGCATTGGACGCGGGGTCCCGGCGCACCACCAAGGCGAACAGAGTGTAGGCATCGTCGCTCAAATCATCCACGCCGCGAATGAGCTGGCCGACCGTGGGCGCCGATGAAAGCGATCTGAGGCCAGGCAGCCGCACGGCGCCGATCAACGACACACGGCCCTCCGAAACGTTGCGGCTGGAATCGACGAAAAGAATTTCACCGCTCCTCACCACCCCGTTGTCGGGAATGACGATCAACCTCGTCGTTCCGTCTCGCTCAAGGGTCACTTTCGACAACCGATAGGCGCCAGCGATTTCAACGCCGCCCGCAAGACGCATCAGCTCCCTTGCTCCGATCGCATCCGTTCCCCGGGGCAGTTCGAAAATGCCTTCGTGCTTAACTACACCCGCGATCGCAACGGTGGCGCCGATCGGTGGGACGAAGATCTTGTCTCCATCCTGCAGCGTGCCTGGCGACGGGCCGCCGCCATGAACGAGCATCGCGTAGAGATCGAGCTGGCGCACGGTCGAGCCATGAATGACCTGCACCGCCCGCAACGAACCCGTCTTCGAAATGCCGCCGGAAAGAACGATGGCGTCGATGGGGCTCGCCAGGGCGGGAATGATGCGCGTGCCTGGCGCACGCACGTCTCCCGTGACAGAAACCGTTATCTGCCTCAGATCGCCAATCGAGACGAATACGCTGGTCGATACGAACGCCTGCGCCACCGCCGCCTCGAGATCCGCGCGGAAATCTCCGAGCGTTCGGCCGGCAGCCGTGATTGGGTTCAGTTTCGGCAATACGACCTTGCCTTCGCGGTCGACCCTCACGTGAAAGTTGGAATTCTCCTGGCCTCTGAGTTGCACGATGATCTCGTCGCCGGGGCCCAGAACATAGCGATCCTGCATCGCACCGGACTGGACGAGAGAGACCGCGCGCGGAACGCCAAACGTGTCGTAGCCAAACTGAAGGAGCACATGGCCCTGAAGCCCGGAGCGATCCATGTAGAGGTGCTCAAGATTCGACGACGGCGCGGCATTCGCGCCTGGCGTCGTGGGCGGAATGACCTGTATGACCGGCTTGAGCGGCCGGTTGTCGTTGTCCGACCCGTTGGCGCCCTGAATGCCGCGCAGCAGGTTGGGATCGATGGTATTGTCCACCTGCGCCTGTGACAGGCCGGCGAACATGAGACCGAAGGCAATCGCTGCGGCCAGGATGAAAAATCGGACAAGATTTGAAGAGGGCTTCCTGGCCATTTTCGCGTTTTCTACGGTTGTCCGGTTCGAGATATTTCTATTGAAGGCCAAAGGTTTAAGCAAGGACTTTGGCGCACCCCAAGCCCCGGCCATGCACCGCCGAAACGGCCGAAGATTGCGTCGCCAGCGCAGCGGCATCCCACAAAAACCGATCTCCGATGCGCCGAGCACCCACAGCGTGGCGCAGGCGCAAGAGCGCCCATCAGCGGTCGTTGCTCAGCTTGCCAAAAAGAGTCCCAGCAGGGCATAGAGGCAGGCAGTTGGATGGGCGGGTTTTCTTTGCGCTGGCCATACGAAGGATCGCTAGACCGTCGCGCGAAAATGACCCGCCAAAGCAAGGCGCGCCTCCTCGTGCTGGCGGTCCTGTTCGCGGCCTGCGGTCGCGCCCAGGCGGATACAAGCAACACGCGGACATTGTATGGCGAGGTCGGCCTCCTCGACATGCCCAGTGCGCGAATGACCAATGACGGCGCGTTCGGCCTCACGGTCGGCGCCCTGACCGGCTCGCAACGCTTCGACCTATGGTTCCAAGTCCTGCCATGGCTGGAAGGTTCTTTTCGCTACAGCCACATCAAGCGCTATGGCGGCCCGACGCCGCTCTACGACAGAAGCCTCAGTCTCAAGATGCGGTTGAACGAGGAATCCGATGATTGGCCCGACGTCTCGCTCGGCATTCGAGATCTTCTCGGGACGGGCGCCTACGGCGCGGAATATCTCGTCGCCTCCAAGCGCTTCGGCGACTTGGACTTTACGGCGGGGCTTGGCTGGGGCCGGCTCGCGACGAATGGCGGATTCGCAAATCCGTTCGGTCTTCTGTTCAAGTCCTTCAAAACCCGCGACACCAATTTCGGCAAGGGCGGAACGATTTCCTTCAACACGTTTTTCCACGGCCCCAAAGCCGCAACGTTTGGCGGGGTCGACTGGACAACCCCCATCGACGGCCTCCAGCTGCTGGTGGAGTACAGCAGCGACAAGTACACGACCGAGCAACTCGGCGGGGCGCTCAAGATACGCTCGCCGGTCAATGTCGGATTGTCTTATGAGGTGTTTCCAAGCTTCACGGTCGGAGCCGGCTGGTACTATGGAACAAGCCTCGGCGTGACGCTTAGTCTGGCCGCCAATCCCACCGTGCCCGTGACACCCGAACGCCTGGCCCCGCCGCTGCCTGAGCCGATGATCCGCCCGCCCAACCAGCAAACCGCCGCGCTGTCGGGCCTGTTTCAACGCGATGCCACGCGAATGCAGACCGCCGCAATGCCCTGGGTGCAATTGCCCGATGCTCATGCCCGGCAGCGCTCCGAACTCGCCGCGTCGCTCATGACGATCGGCAGCGGCGTTCGCGATATTGAAATCGACGGCCGCACTTTGGTCATTGACGCACCGCAGGACGCGGCCAAGGCGCAGTGTGCCGTTTACGCGCACATCGCATCGACGGTCGATCCGCACGTCGAGACCATCGCGGTCGCCGACCTGCGCAACGGTGACGGGCAGACATACATCTGCCAGGTATCGAGGCCAGTCAATTTCATTGCCGACGCCGCCGATGCGCCGCCGCCGGTCGACGAAACCCCAGCAAGGGAAACCGCGGCCCCAGAGCCGAGCCCTGAAGCGCTGGAGGAGAAGATCCGGAAAGACATCGCCGGTCAGCATCTGCGCGTGGATGCGGTTTCCAGCGAGAAAGCTCAGCTCTGGCTGTATTACGAGAACGGCCAATATAACTCCGAGGCCGAGGCCGCGGGCCGAATTGC
Organism: uncultured Rhizobium sp.; assembly: GCA_964566095.1. Lineage (GTDB taxonomy): Bacteria > Pseudomonadota > Alphaproteobacteria > Micropepsales > Micropepsaceae > Rhizomicrobium. The sequence continues at coordinate 23,717 of CAZMHP010000009.1, forward strand.
GCGGGTACTCATGTCCGATGCGCCGGCTTCGGTCGAGATTTTTCACGTCGTCCTTGTTCAGAACGGACTTCCCATGCGTGAATTCCGGCTCGCGCGATCGGCTCTGGAACGCGCGGCATCGACCGGCGCCTCTGCTCTCGAACTCCGTGATGCGGTCGCACTCGACGTGCCACCCCTTTCAAGCCCGATTTTGCAACGGCAGATGGTCGGCGAATACCCGCGCCTTCACTGGTCGATTTCACCGGGCCTTTCGGAGGGATTGTTCGACCCCAACACGCCGCTGCAGGTTCAGGTGGCGGCCGAGCTGCGGGCTTCTATCGACCTGGCGGCGGGCCTCAGCGTCGAGGGTCTCGGCGAGGTCAACGTCTTCAACAACTACAATACGTCGCGTCTGTCCGACAGCCTTCTGCCGCACGTGCGTACCGATGCGAACTTTTATCATCGCTTCGGCCAAAACGGCATTGCGAATTTGACCGCCACTTATCGGTTTCGAGTGACCCCTGAGGTCTTCGCCGAGGTCAAGGCGGGATATCTGGAGGACATGTTCGCCGGCGCCGGCGGCCAAGTCTTGTGGCGCCCCGAAGGGCAGCGGGTGTCGATCGGCGCGGACGTCTATGAAGTCTGGCAGAGGAGCTTCGACCGCCTATTTGGGCTGCGCGACTATCACATTCTGACGGGTCATGCGTCCTTCTACTACAACTCGCCCTGGTATGGACTGAACTTCAATGTCCATGTGGGCCGCTATCTGGCCGGCGACTATGGCGCAACCTTCGAAGTCACGCGTCGTTTTTCGACCGGCGTGGAAATCGGAGCCTTTGCCACCTTCACGAATGTCCCCTTCGCCACATACGGCGAAGGTAGCTTCGACAAGGGCTTCATCATCCATATTCCTCTGGAATGGGGCCTGCCGTTCTACACGAAGACTTCGTATGATCTGACGCTGCATGCCCTCACGCGCGATGGAGGCGCGCGCCTATACAATGACGACTCCTTGGCGTCGGAAACGCAGCCATCGAGCTTTGGCGAACTTTGGGAGCATCTCGATGACATCGTCGCGCCCTAGGTTTTCGAACCTCGGCAGGGCATGCCGGATCGCGGCGGTCCTCGGCCTCGCCTGGGGCCCCCTCTATGGCTGCAGCTCCGACAGCAACGAGGACTGGCCGGCCGTGTTTCAGCTGGCGCTGACCTCCTGGGGCGCGCGCAATGCGAATGTGTCCTTGGACAGGGCCGCGGCGATTCCCTATGCGACGCTCGGCGTTCGGATCGGAGACGATGTCGAGCAGATCCTGGTGCTGGTCACGGAGACGCAACACGAACGGCTGTGGGCCTCCGCCCCCCATCTGGCGCTTTCGACCCGCGGCGGCCGATTGGTGCGCACGGCCGGCCTCGCGCACGACATGTCCGGCCTGACGACGGGCGGCGGGCCGAATTTGTACTGGACCGAAGCGCACGACATCAGCTGGACGGCGGACTTCGTTGATCTCGGACTCTATGCGGTGTCGATCCTGTGCCGGGACGAACCGGAGGGACCCGATCCGGTGACGATACTTGGCAAGCAGATCGCGACGATTCGTGTCAGGGAAGACTGTCGAAGCGAACAACTCGACTGGACCTACACCAATACGTTCTGGGTAGCCCCCGACTCCGGGCGCGTCTGGCGTTCGGTGCAGCATGTCTCGCCGAAGGGAGACGTGCTCGACATGGAGATCTTGCGCCCGCCGGAGACCCCCGACTAGCAGGAGCGCGCCGGGCCCGCGTTGGCAAAAACGAAAACGCCGCGCGGCGGTGCCACGCGGCGTTTTCAGCAGATTCTTGGTCGAGGTCTACAGATGCGTATTCAGCGTAGAGCCGCCCGAGCTGCCATTGCCATTGCCGCTGGCCACCAGGCCAACACCCAACGCAACGAAACCAATACCCGCGACCCACACCCAAAGGGGTGCGCGCAACGCGGCGTTCTTCACGCCAACGGCCTTACCAGGAGCGAGAGCAGCCTGATCCGACGCAGAGGCCGCAAGCGCACTTGTTCCGGCAGAAACCAACAAAGCCGCGGCCAATGCCACCGAACCCAACTTCCGCATGACTGATATCCCTCCACGTCGAACTGTTTGAACTTAATCTGAGGACCGCTGATGTGTCAACCAAACCAGCGGCTAACCTGTTGCTCCAGAGCAACATTTGCCATTTTCAGAGCCGCAAACGCTGCGGCAATCTCCACCAAACTGCCCTGTACTCCGACATCCCCGCGACCTCGGATGGAACTTTCGAGGCACTGATTAAAACCAGGGCAATTCAACCGTTGTCCAAGACTCGTTCAATGGCGATGCGAACATAGGTTTGGGTAGAAAACCGGTCAATCGCGGTTTTGCGTCAATTCCATCCCACACCCTCATTCGCAGGGGAGAAAACGGAGCCGGTTGGCGGACGTTCCCCGTTCCGACCGAAAATTATTCCTTGCTTGGCGCCAGGGCCTTCAAGGCGAAGACCGACCCGATACCGAGTAAAACGGAACAAAGCGTGGCTGTGGCGCTGATCAGCAGCGCGATGCCGAAGAGGAGCAGCGGCTCCGATGCAACACCCGCCGCGATCCCGGCCCAGCTGGAGGACAATTTCGCCACCACCGACAATTCCAACGGATTCAACAGTGTGTTGCCGAGAATTTGAAGAATGACGGCCGGCCCGACGACAAGAAGCGCCCATATCAGCATTAGCGCCCAGGCATTTCCCCGCGTCAGTTTCCAGGCCCGCCGAAGAACGGCGCTGCGTTCCACCGTCGCCAGGGCCGGCATGAGGACGCCGCACCGCGCGCAGACATACCAGGAGGCGCCTACGAAGACCGTCCAACCGGCATAAACGGCGCTCTGCGGCGACGCCGGTACAAACCGCAGGCCGCCCAGCGTCATGCCGACCGAGACCAGGCCAATCAACATGAGCGCCACCAACAGCCGAAGAGAGGCTGCGAATAACCTTGCCTGCGGGGCCGCCGCGCGGAGTGTCCCGTTTGACGGCTCGGTCGCACCCAGCACGATGTTGACCGATCGAACCATCATGACGACGCTCAAATAACTTAGGACGATCACGCACAGCATGAGCAGTGCGACCATCAGCCCGGCATCCCCCCCATTCGGCGCGACCAGAAACCGCGCCAGAAAGGCAAAATAGTCGGCCACGGCGAGGAAGATGCAGCCGGTCATGATGGAGCATGGAAGCCAGGCCGCTCTGGCAAGCGCAAACACATGCCCGGCGGCGAATTTGTAGGTGGCGGCGATCACACTCAGCGACGAGAATTGTGACCGGCCGGGTGTCGCGTCCTGAGCGAATGTCACCTCGCTCTGGGTCACGGTCTATCCGTTGAGTGCTCTTTCGTCTCCAGCACGACGACGTTCGAATTCTCCATGCGGCGCACCTGCAGCGGGACGACATCGCCGGCTTCCGCGTCTTGTTCGGCGGATTCAGCCGCCGCCAGCCATGCGAAGCTGAAGTAAAACGCCGCCAGTCCGATCATGCAAAGCAGAGCCAAATGCGGATAGAGCGAGGACACCAGGGACGAACCACCCACAACCCCAAGATAGATCATGAGTCCGTACGACTTCCCGACCCGATCTTCGAGGCGGTGATGAAGATGGTCCCTGTCGCCGTTCGACGGGGGCTTGCCTTGCAGCAACCGCGTGACGATGAGACGGATGCAATCGAGGACCGGGATGAAAAACCAGACCGTGATGGTTTCGGGAGACACGCCCCAGTGATTGTGCGCGCGAATGACGAGCAAGCCGAAAACGAAGGTCACCCCATACGTACCGCTGTCGCCCAGGAACACCCTGCCGGCCATATTGAACGTGAACACCACCAGCGATGTTTCCAATAGAACCAGGGCGGCGCTTTGGGTCACGCCGCCAGTCACGAGCGTCAGGCACAGGGCCCAGATCGCATACATGCCCGTCACGATGCCATTTTGCCCGTCGGCCATGTTGACCGCGTTGACATATCCCGTCATCGCGATGACGACGAAACCGAAGGCAAACCAAGGCGCAAGCGGCAAGGGGGCGAACGAACCCCAATTGAGTTGATGCGGCAGCAGATCCGGGTCCACGATGAGCGCGATCGACGTCAGCAGGCACAGGGACAGCAGACGGCTGGAGGGCGAAGTCGAGGATTGGTCGTCGGCGAACCCCACAAGCGTGGCCCCGCTGCCGCACAGCAGAATCGCAAGTTCCAGCCTGGGGTCTGCGCCGTGACTCCATAGAAGCGTTGCAGTCGACCACAGGATGACGGGCAATATGATCGCGGGTCCGCCCACCAATGGCGTCACCTGAACGTGCCGTTTACGGTTGGCATCCGGGTGGTCCATGATCTGCAGATAAGAGCCGATTGCCGACGCGTTCACGAGAATCAGCAAGGCGCACATCAGTGCGCCAAAAAGTATGATCCCGGATGCGGTGACAAGTTCGGATTGCATCTTGCTTCCCCGGATCGCATCGCATTGCGCGACACGTCCCCCAATCGCCTGCTCACTCTTCCTCGGCAATCAGCGTCTATTTGCCTGGAAGAATATGGCAAAAGCCACAGACTTCCCATACCCATTTTGGTAATTTCGAAGACGAAGTGGTGACAGGTCAGGCGGCGCGCAATACCGCATCCGCGACGGCGTCGCAGACTTTGTCATCCAGGTAGGGGTGCATCGGCAAGCTTAATACGGATTGGGCCAGGCGATCGCTTGCCGGCGTGGGCGCCGACGGAAAATGGCTATACCCCCGTTGCCGCGATAGCGGTATCGGATAGTAAACGGCGGTCGGGATTCCCTTCTCCTTGAGCGCGCGTTGCACCGCGTCGCGGCCGGGAACCTGGATCGTATATTGCGCCCATGTCGAATGCGCACCCGCGATGACATGCGGGACGCGAATGCGCTCGGACTGACCCAACGCGCGGCTGTATCGCCGGGCGATTCGCTCGCGCGCTTCGATCTCGTCGGGGAAAATCTCCAGCTTCTTGAGAAGTATCGCCGCTTGAATCGTATCGAGACGCGAATTCACGCCGATCCGGACGTTCTCGTACTTGTCCTGCCCCTGACCGTGAATGCGGATGGACCGCAGCAATTCCGCCAAGTCGTCGTCGTCTGTGAAGGTCGCACCGCCGTCGCCGTAACAACCCAGCGGCTTTGCGGGGAAGAAACTGGTGGACGCGGCATCCCCGATGGAACCGGTGCGCTTGCCGTCCAGCATGCCGCCGAATCCTTGCGCCGTGTCGCACAGCATTTTGAGGTTCTCTCGTGCGGCGATCGGCTGAAGAGCACGATAGTCGGCGGGTTGACCGAAAAGATCGACCGGCATGATCGCCTTGGCATTGAGGCGCCCTTCGCGGCGAACCATGGCGATCGCGGATTCCAGATTTGCAGGATCGATGTTGAACGAGTCATCGAGAACGTCGACGAACACAGGCGTTGCACCGACCAGCGCAACCACCTCTGCCGAGGCGGCAAAGGTGAAGGCCGGCACGAACACCGCGTCGCCCGGGCCGATATCCCACGCGCGCAAAACGATCAGCAGCGCATCGGTCCCGTTCGCGCAGGTGATGCAGTGCTTCACACCGGCAAAGGTTGCGAGCTTTTCCTCCAGTTCGCCGACCTGCGGCCCCATGACCCACTGACCGCCTTCGACCGCCGCCGCGATGGCGCGGTTGAGAGGCTCCCCGAGGCGCCGGCGCTGCGCTTGCAAGTCGATGAACGGAATGGGGGCAGCCATGATGAAACTCCGAAAGCGGGACGCTTGTGATCTAGCGAACGCCCCGCCCCTCGGCGACACAAGTTATGTTTCCGATTGCGTCACAAACCATCCGCGCGGCTGCGCCGGCGTTCACAAAATCGATCGAATGTAGTCGGGCAGCCGCCGCTGGGCGCGCCATCCGACCGCGCGCGATTTGCTCGTATCGAGCACGGCATCCATGCGGTTGCCCTTGCGCTCGGGAAGCATCCGGATCTCGCCGCCGAACATCGTGGCGACCTCCAGGACCGAGAAGGACTCGTCGGCGCCAAGGCCGAATTCGTCGCCTTCGCCCTTCTCCCCGACGAGGAGAAGTCCGTCGACGATGTCGTCGACATGCGTGAAATTCCGCTTCTGTGTTCCGGGCGAGACCACGGCGAGCGGCTCGCCGCGCTCGCGCTGGCGGCGAAAAATCTCGATCACGGTGCCATAGGCGCCGTCGCGCTCGCCAGGTCCGTATGCGTTGTAGAAATAGGTGATCGCGTAGGGCACCCCGTACCAGGCGCCGTAGTTGCGGATCATCTCGGTGTTGCTGGCCTTCGTCCAGGCATAGGGGCTTTGGTCGCGTCCCATCCCGCCGTCGCCGAACTTTGTGCTCGAGCCCGCGTAGACCAATTTTTCCACGCCGCGGAGCCGGCAATATTCGACGACGCCGAAAGTGCCTGCTTTGTTCAGATCCCAGACGATAGCGGGGTCCTCGAAACTCTTCTCCACGCGAGAATATTCGCCCAGGTGGTACAGAAGATCGGGAGTCTTCTCTATGAGCGACGCGATGTCCTTCGCATGGCCGCGCCGATATTCGACGCCTTCGATGTGATTGTCTTCCGAGCCGGTGAAATAGTTGTCCAGAGAGGTGACCTGATAGCCCTCCTGGACCAGCCGACGACAGAGACTTGCGCCGATGAAGCCGGCACCGCCGACGACGAGGACATTGCTTTTCCGCTTCATGGTCTGCCCACTGGTCTGCGTGCCGGAACCTTCAGCCCGGAAGGAACGGTGCGACTGTAATCAAAGAGCCGAGCGGGAGTCACGCCCACCTGCGTGGACGCCAGTCAGGCGTCGGCCTCAACGCGCATCTTGACGATCTTGTCCGGTGCGCCGCTGATCTGGCCGTTGTTGTGTTCGCCGCCCTTCTTGATCGAGTCGATGTGCTCCATGCCTTCGACCACCTCGCCCCAAATCGAATATTGCCGGTCGAGCCAGGGCGCATCGGCGAGGCAAATGAAGAATTGACTGTTGGCGCTGTTCGGATTGTTGGTGCGTGCGGCGGACACGGTGCCGCGCTTGTGCTTCTCGTTCGAGAACTCGGCCTTCAGGTCGGGAAGATCCGAGCCGCCCGAGCCCGTTCCCGTCGGATCGCCCGTCTGGGCCATGAAGTCCGGAATGACGCGGTGGAACACCACGCCGTCGTAAAACTCCCGGCGCGTCAGCTCCTTGATGCGGGCGACGTGACCCGGCGCGAGATCCGGCCGAAGCGCGATCACGACCGGACCGGTCTTCAGTTCCATGATGAGGGTGTTTTCCTTGTCGCGGGCCATTAAGAGCGTTCCTTGCAGCGTTTGACCAATTGTTCGGCAACATAGGGCGAAGTGAAAGGTCTCACGTCGCCGCCGAGCAGGGCGATTTCCTTCACCAGTTTGGAGGCGATGGCCTGCATGCGCGGATCGGCCATCAGGACCACGGTCTCGATGTCCATATTGAGGCGCTGGTTCATCGCCGCCATCTGGAATTCGTATTCGAAATCCGACACGGCGCGCAGGCCGCGAATGATCATATTCGCGCCGATGCTGCGGGCGAATTCGACCATCAGGACATCGGAGACCGGCAGGACTTCGATGGTGGCGCGGCCTGGCGGCATCTTCTCGACCTCGTACTGCATCATCGCGATGCGTTCCTCGAGCGAGAACAGCGGCGACTTAGACGCGTTCGTCGCGACGCCGATCACCAACCGGTCGACCAGCTTGACGGCGCGCTTGACGATATCGAGATGACCGAGCGTCAGCGGATCGAACGTCCCGGGATAGAGGCCGACGATGGGTTTGCTGCCCGCACGGCTGCTGTCCTTGGCCGCCATGTCACTCACCCCCTTCGTCGGATACGTCCTCGATCCGCTCGACCGAGACCACGCGCTCGGCGTCGCCGACGCGGAACACCGTCACGCCGCCCGATCCCCTGCCTTGCACGCTGATCGAGGACACCGGCACCCGGATCGTCTGGCCCTGGTTGGAGATCAGCATGAGATCGTCGCTCTCCTCAACCGGGAAGCCGGCGACGATCAAGGAATTCTTCTTCATCGCCGAGATCCCCTGGGCGCCGCGACCCATCACGCGATATTCGTAGGAACTCGTTCGCTTTCCATAGCCTGTCTCGGAGACCGCGAGGACGAATTGCTCGCGCGCGCCCAGTTCGGCATAGCGTTCGGGCGTGAGCGCGATCTCTTCGCGAGTTTCCTCGCCGTCCTCCGCCGCGTCTTCGTTCGCGAGATCGGCCTCGTCCTCGCCGAGCGCGGCGCGGCGCGCGGCGCGCGATTGCTTCAGATAGGCGGCCGCCTCGGCCGGCGTAATGTCGGTATGCCGCAGCAGCGCCAGGCTCACGACCTCGTCACCGGCGGCCAGCTTGACGCCGCGAACGCCGGTCGAATCCCGGCCCTTGAACACGCGCACGTCCGTCAGGGCAAAGCGAATGCACTTGCCCAGCCTGGTGGTGAGGAACACGTCGTCCTGATCGCTGCAGGTCTGCACGCCGACGATGCCGTCGCCGCCGTCCAGCTTCATGGCGATCTTGCCGTTGCGGTTGATGTTCACGAAGTCGGACAGCTCGTTGCGGCGCACGTCGCCGGACTTCGTCGCGAAGACGACGTTCAGCTTCTCCCACTGCGCCTCGTCCTCCGGCAGGGACAGTATGGTGGTGATCCGTTCGCCTTCGGCGAGCGGGAGCAGGTTCACCATCGCCTTGCCTTTGCCCTGGATGCGCGCCTCGGGAAGCCTCCACACCTTGAGCCGGTAGGCCATGCCGGTGGATGAGAAGAACACCAGCCAGGCGTGGCTGTTGGCGACGAACAGGCTGGTGACGAAATCCTCCTCGCGCGTCGCCATGCCGGAGCGGCCTTTGCCGCCCCGGCCCTGAACGCGATATTCGTCGAGCGGCGTGCGCTTGATATAGCCGGCATGGGTGACGGTGACGGCGACGTCCTCGCGCTCGATCAGCGCCTCGTCCTCGACCTCGATATCGG
>CAZMHP010000010.1:0-30759 GCA_964566095.1 uncultured Rhizobium sp.
TTTCAGGTACTAGCGCTGCAAGGCGTGGAGGTTCGAGTCCTCTTCTGGGCACCAGGAAAAACTCAATTATATCAAGCACTTATAGAAAATAAAAAACAGTACACGGACGAAAGTGTCTTAAATCGTCTAACAAACTCAACCTCTTACCAGTTGACCAAATTGAGTTGGAGTCCGGGATTGGGACTCGAACAGCTTCCGTAAAGTAGTACGAAGAAAGCTATCCACGAACTGCGATGGTGGTATATGCGCCAAAGAGTGTCTTAAGCGACGAAACAACAATGAGTCTCCGCTGCCCAACTGTTGTTGTCGCGAGACGCCCTTCATATATTAGCTGATGTAGCTTCGTTCTGCCGATGCTGGTGAAAGAGCATGCATGACGCGCGGTGCATATCAGTCGCGCGCCAATCGGTACTTCTGTCTTCGTCATAAGATGGAAATGCAGACACCGACTTTGTGTGGCAATCGACTCGGTGGAAAACTCTCGAGCGCACCGAGCACGATTTTATCATCCGCGACTGACCGCAGCGGGTCGTGGGCAGTCGACGAATTTGTTGGTCCGAGCCGAGTGCCAACATTATTGGTTCGGCTCTTCGAGCCGGAATGACGCAACACCAACCTGTGCCTTTTCCAGTGCGAAGAATGCCCTTGTTGGGAGACTGAGAGGGTCAGGCTCAGTGTGTGCTCGAGTCTGTGTGCCTGTACGTCAATGACTTGGTGTCCAGAAGTCGCGAAGGAGATTTTTCTGGCTTGGTCGTATAGGCCCGGCATCGACTATTGGACCTCGGAGCTATCCTGGATAGTCGGTAGCACAGCCGGTCTTCAAGGAAGCCGCGCGCAGCGCTCGCTTTGCAATGACCCACCTCGGGTCATTGCAAAGCGAACCGTTGCGGTTGGCCCTCAATCACCAGACCGCTAAGATTGGTTGAAGGCGTGCCCGCTGTACCTGGAGGTTGCGGTTGGCCCTCAATCACCAGACCGCTAAGATTGATGAACGCAACGACCGCCCAGCCGGATGGTTGCGGTTGGCCCTCAATCACCAGACCGCTAAGATTGCGGACGCCACGTTCTGTTGAAGCTGGTCGTTGCGGTTGGCCCTCAATCACCAGACCGCTAAGATAAGTTCGCGGAATTCGAGCAATTCGTGACCGTTGCGGTTGGCCCTCAATCACCAGACCGCTAAGATGGCGATTGTGTCGTCGCGCCCGTGTTGGAAGTTGCGGTTGGCCCTCAATCACCAGACCGCTAAGATCATCACGGTCTTTTGCGCCTGCACCTTGGCGTTGCGGTTGGCCCTCAATCACCAGACCGCTAAGATGCTACGCCCCTTCACGGCCGAGAGATAAACGTTGCGGTTGGCCCTCAATCACCAGACCGCTAAGATTCGTTCCGCGGCGTTGCGCATCTCCTCTACGTTGCGGTTGGCCCTCAATCACCAGACCGCTAAGATGTGTCTTCGACGGCAGAGTATGCCGTACTCGTTGCGGTTGGCCCTCAATCACCAGACCGCTAAGATACGAAAAGACCTACGCCACTGAGGGACAACGTTGCGGTTGGCCCTCAATCACCAGACCGCTAAGATCCATACCCTCCTAAGGCCCTGGATTCAGGGCCTTTTTTCTTCCCCTGAGTCGTGAAAAGCCGCGTGCTTCCGGCTCAAAACAGCGCCAGTTGATTCGGGTTTTGGGGGGAGGGTTCACGTTTTCGTCCCCTGTAGGTGCGGATGTTCTCATATTGCTTGTCCGTGATCTGCACCAAGTGCACCTTGCCCGAAGTCGGCATGCCCGTCTCGACATGGCGCTCCAAGGCTTCAGCCTGCTCCTTACCGGCGCAGAATTTCAGATACACCGAAAACTGGCTCATTTCGAACCCGAGGTCGAGCAGCGCATGACGGAACTTGGTTGCCGCCTTGCGCTCCTTCTTGGTCCCCACCGGCAAATCGAATAAGACGAACAGCCACATGATCCTGTATCCGCTTAGCGCCGACGGTTGTGCCGGGAAGGCCGCTGCCGGAGCCCTCGGCGCTCCCCGGGGCCGCCTCTTCCCCATCATCCCTCCAATGGCCGCGCCGCCAGGGGAAGGTCGAGCTTGTCCGTTTCGCCGGCATAGGCGCGCGCCAAGGATTGCGCGAGCCGTTCCGCACAGACCATCAGCGGGCTGAGGCCCATCTCCGTCGGCAGGTCCAAAACCATGATGCGGGCCAGGGCGGACTTCGCATCGCGATCGACCTCGCGCGTGCCGCTCTTGATGAGGCCGCAAACCTCGCGGTCGACGCTGGGCCGGAACGGCTCCATCAGATCGTCGATCAGCACCATCGGATTCGATCGGTTCGAATGCATGAGGCCAAAACTTGGATGCAGCCCCGCTGCCATCACCGCGCGTGCGACGCCAGCGCGCAGCACCGCATAGCCGTAGTTCAGAAGGCCGTTCACGCCGGCACCGTCCTTATCGCGGCGGAACTCTGCACCCATCAGCAGCGGCCAATAGCGCCGCGCCGCTTCCGCCTCGACATTGTCGGGATCGCCGGAGCGCACCTTGCGCGACAGCAGGAAGAAGCCGGCATGCGGCGCACCGACGGCGGCCAGTGCCGCGCCCTGCGCCAGGATCTTGGCCCGGACGAGTTGCGCCCAAAGGCGTTTCTTGAGCGGCAGGCTTGCCGCGATTTGGTCGTTCATGCGGCCGGTCTGAAGATGATGCGCATCAACCGGCCAGACGATCGCGGCCGGCATGTGATTGCGGCCGCACAGGACGACGGGAACGCCGCGCTCCGACAGTTCGACCAGCGCGTTGTTGGTGTAGGTGAGCCCATGCGCGTTGGCGATCACCGCAGCGATGTCGTCGAGCGGAACTCTTCCGACTTCGTTGTGCTGTTCGCTGACGACCAGGAAGCCGCGATTGATCGCCAGGTGCCGTCCATCCGTCTCGATCTCCACGACGCGTCCGACCATGCCCGCCCCCTTGGTACGTTCGCTAAAGCGTCCGCGCCGCTTCGTCCGGCTTGACGCGCCACGGCCGCCCGAGCTCGTCGGTGCGGATGCGAGCGGCATTTCCCTCCTTGAGCCGTTCGTAGGTGCCGAAAATCCAGCGGAAGGGATCGGCGGGATCGTTGTGACGCTCTTCGAAGGTCCCGGCTTCGTTGTGCTCGACCAGGCGCAAGCGCTTCTGCGACGGCTCCAGCCGCACGACGCGCACGATCTTGCTGCGGCCGTCATGGTCGAGGCGCAGCATGTCGCCCTTGAACACGCGCATGACGAAACGCGCATCGCCGTCGCGCCAGCGCGGCCGGTACGCGCCCTGGTTGGCCTGGAACACAGACACCGCTTCGCCGGACCATGTGCCGTCAATCGTCTCGAAGATATCGAGGAACGCATTCTCGCCGGCGCTGTAGGCCTTGTAGGGCCTGCCGGCCTTGTCGCGGATCGCGACAAGATATTCCGGCTTCTCCGATTTCGTCAGCCGCACATGGCGAACGGGTTGCACGATGCCGGGGATGTCGCGCTCAGTGAAGGATTGCAGCGCCGCCTTCAGGTCTTTGCCCGCCGTCTTCTCGCTTTCGACATGCGCCACGACCAGCTCGCGCAGGCGGATGTCGCGGATGCGCAGGATCTCCTTGTCGTTCAGGTCGCGGAAGCCCTTGCGATAGACGAGGTTGGCGCCGCCCTCCTTCTCCGGGTGCTTCACCACGCCATAGGCAGTGTCCTCGTGCAGCGCGCCGGAGGTGCTGGTCTTGCCGCCGCCGCCGTGATCGGCCTTGTGCGAGACGGTCATCGCCTTGAGCTTGGCGTCGAGGTCGTCGCGCAGGCTCGGCCAGGGCAGGGGGATCTCGATCCTCTGCCGCTCCTCATCATAGGCGCTCGACATGCGGTGCAGAAGCTTGCGGTCGGTCAGCGCCGCGACCAGCGCGTCGATGGCGTGATGGCGATGATCCTTGCGGTTCTTCGCGTCGCTGAAATTGTGGTCGGGCAGCAAGGTGTTGAGCCCCCATTTGCCGCGGATCATCGCAGTCAGCTTGCCCGGCAAGACGTGGATCTTGCGCGGGTCCGTCACCGCGGCCAGATAGTGCAGGGCCACGCGCGCCAGCCAGCCCGTCTCGTTCAACTGCCGCGCTTGGAAGCCGTTCTGCCGGTCGAAGTGATTTCGCGCGTTCGGATCGAACCGCCAGCGCTTGCCTCTTGGCAACGCCGCTGCGCGCAGAGATATGGTCTCCCAATCGTAGCGATGACCGTCGATTGTCGAGTTCTTTCCGAATGCCTCGAACGGAGTGTGTTTGCCCTTGGCTTTGTTGGCGTAGTGCATGCAGACGACCTTGTTCGCCGCGTTGTCGTCCCAACTGTCGGCGAACGGAATGATGTGATCGATATCCACCTCCTCCGAAAGGAGCCTGGCGATACTGATGACCTCGCCGGTATAGGGGCAGCGGCGATCCATCGGATCGTATTGGTTTTGCTCCTCCCATAGGCGCAGTTTGAGGCGGTTGCGTGCGTTTACCGCTTGGCCGAGCCCCCGAATCTGCTCGTCGCGCCTTTCGTTCTTCCGCTGGTTATCGGCCTGTTCTTTCTCAAGCTCCGCGAGTTTCCTGGGCGAGAGCCTGAAGCCGCGCGTCATCTCAACGGCAATTTGGGCCGGCGCGCCATAGTCGGCGATCAATGCGTTGACGACGCGGCGTAATTGTCCAAGGCCGATATGCACGGTGGGATTGGGAAAGCGGCCCCAGCGCTTCTCCGCGGAATCGTCAGGATCTCCAGTACCGACAACATCGTCCGGGAGCCATTCGCCATAGTAGGGGAGGCGGCCGTCCGGCGAGAGTACGCCATCAGGCAACTTTGCATGGTCGCCAAATACCGCGGTTGCGGCGTCTGGATAATTCATCCCAATTTTCATGAGTGGCAGGATTTTCCGAATTGCGCGCAAGCCAAGCCGGCAGTGACTGTCCGGCAGGTTGGCGGATGCCACGCGATCCGCCACATCCTCATCGACGGCTGTGTTTGCCATCAACCAGGCCGTTAGAGCTTCTGGGTCCGGCTCATTGAGCAGATGTGTTACGACTTCGATCTGGCGATCCAACGGGAAGCCAAACCAGCTTTTGTGAAAAAAAGACTTGCCTCCGAGCTTCGCGGCAGTCTGGTCACCCAGCAGATATTCGCGCTTTTCGCTTTCGAGATTGAAACGTGCTTCGGGCGAAAGCTTCAGCAGGCCTCGGATTTTGTCGAAGGATAGCTTTTCCTTTTGTAGTTGGATCAGCGCCATCGCGACCTTGTCCTGGTCTTCTTTGCTCAAGGGCGCTGGCGCCTTTCCAGTTTCTACAACGGCGAGATTGCGCACCTCCTGCCAGATGCGAAAATGCTGAGCGAGTGGATGCGCCCAGGGGCAGCGAAAGCCCTCGACGTCATCGTTGTCTTTTGCCGGGCTGAGCGAACATTTTCCGACTGGCGGCTGTTTCAGTTTTCGCTGAGAAAAGATCGCGTCATGGATCGCCGCGCGCGCCTCCGCCGTCATCTGCGGATGCTGTGGTGCCTGCCGGTTCCAGATCGCGTCGAACTCGTCCAGCAGCAATTGCCGCGTTGGATAGAAGCCGTATTCGACCTTGGTGCCGGTCCCGATATTGCGGGTGCGCACGGGTTCGCGGGAGCGATGGCGCCCAGCCAGCCATTCGCCGAGCGTCCGCGAACCGGCATCCTTCTTTTTCTCGGCCAGCTTCGCCGCTGCCAGCTTGATCGCGCCGGACTCGTTGTCGCCTTTCTCGGTCTTGCGGTTGGAGAGGAAGCCGCGCCGCTGGTTGAGGTGGAACAGCGCGCGGCCGATATGGAAGGCGGGCAGGGCGTCGTCGAGCGCCTTGGCGCGCAGCTCATAGGGATCGAGCTTTTCGAGCGCCTTGCGCGCCGGCTCGTCCGCCGGCATCAATCCGTGCTTGACAAGAAGGCCCATGAGCTTGCCGCGTCGCTGCAGATAGCGGTCCCGACGTCGCCGCATGCCGCGCGCGACGCGCCGGTCGGCGGCGTTGGACTCTTTGGATTTGGGATCGCGTCCGTCGGGATAGATGCGCACGCCGCCCGGACCGAGCCCGACTGCTTCGCCCTTGTCGTCAAGCCAGACGACGAACCAACCCAATGAGTTGGACCCGACGTCGATGCCGAGGCGGTATGGTCTTGAGAGCGCTTTCGTCATCGCTCGATCCCTCTTTCAAGCGAGGAGGCGGGCACGCAGTTTGCTAAAGTCCGTCAGACATCTAGCAAATGCATCCCCGCCCTTCAGTCCCCGCAACCAATCGACTCGGTGTCGATGTGCCTACAGGAAATCAACCCAAGGAACTTGTCAAGTTCTTATAGGACTATTGCAAGAAATTTTGTATTTAGCTCCCACCGCGTTTAATGTCAATTCATCGCCGATGTGACAATAGTCCTATGTTGTGGTCGGCCCTCGACCGCTCGCTGAGTAAGTTGACACAACTATGGCGAGAGTAGAAGCTCAGTCTTGGTGCAAGAACAGCAACGACAGGTTTTGCCAAAGACTTAGCGGTCTGGTGATTGAGGGCCTTCCGTTAACAAGTTCGAAAAGAGCACCAAATGGGGCGAGCTGCGGCTCGCCCCTTCTCTTTTGGTGCCCAAGACGTTGTAATATCCTGAGCAAGGATATCGGCCACGCTGCCGTCGCCATGACGAAGAAGAAATCCGGGACAAAAGCCGGTCCGCTGCGCTTCGATATCGAGACATTGCGCGCCGCGGCCGGCGACAAGGTGTTCGCCCGAGGTCGGGCCTATTTCGCCGACGGACAAGTGGACATCCTCGGCATCGAACGCGAACAAGCCCACGCAAGGGTCGCCGGTACGCAAATTTACCGGACAAAACTCGGTGTTGTCGGACGCCGAATCTCGGGAGAGTGCTCGTGTCCCGCGTTTTCCGACCGTGGCGACTTCTGCAAGCATCTGGTGGCGGTCGCGCTTGCCGTCAACGCGATGAAGCCGGGCAAGTCTCTTCCCAATCGCTTTGCGCAAATTCGCGATCACCTGCGCGTGCAAGGCGTAGACGCGCTCGTGGAAACGATCATGACGCTCGCCGAGCGCGATCTTGCTCTGCTCCGGGACCTGGAACTCGCCGCGGCGACGGACGGTAAGGACGATGACGCGTTATTTTCCAGTTTCGCGCGCGCGATCGCGGAGGCGACCCGCACGCCGGGTTTTATCGAATACGACGAGATGCGCACCTGGGCGTCCAATGTGGAGGCTGTACTCGCACGTATCGACAACCTGATTGATCGCGACCGGGCGGGACTGGCGCTGCGTCTGCTCGACCAATTCTTCGCATGCATGGGGCCGGCGCTGCAGAGCGTCGACGACTCGAACGGTCATGGCGGCCGCCTGCTGTCGCGCGGGGCCAGACTTCATCTCAAGGCGTGTCGCGCCGTACGCCCTGAGCCCGTTGCGTTCGCGCGCGATCTCTTTCTGCGCGAGACGGAAGAAGAATGGGGCACTCTCCGCGGCGCGAGCGAAACCTATCGCGATCTGCTGGGGGCTGCAGGCCTTGCCGAATACCGCCGCCTGGCCGAAGCGGCTTGGGCGAATATCAAGCCGCTACGTGGCGGTGCGAGGCGCGTGCAGGACGATCGACCCGCGTTATACTATCCGCTGCTGTCCATCCTTGAAAGCTTTGCGGCGCGCGATGGCGACGTCGACGCCATGATCGCGATCCGCGCCAAAGACCTGTCTTCGGCTTATGCATATCTGCAGATCGCGAAGCTGTGCGCGGATCATGACCGCATGGCGGATGCGCTGAAATGGGCAGAGGACGGCCTATGGCAGTTCGAAGACGATCCCGACAAGCGGCTCGTCGCGTTCGCGGTCGATCTACGGCACCGTCTCCGGAGCACATAGGGTTCAGGCGGCGCAGACAAAATAGCTGCGGCCGTCGTCAAAAGAATCGAGCGCGCCGAGGCGCTGAAGCGATCCTAAGATGTCTTCGATGCTGCGGCGAGCGGCGTCGCTTCGCTTGTAGACGACGGCGATCTCTTCAGCGGTAAGCGGCTTCTGGCTGGTTTGGAGCAGTTGCAGCACCTGCGCCGCTTGCTCGCGCGGCTGGGCCGGAAATGTACGTTTTGCATGGGCGCCGGCGGCCGCGATCGTCTGCACCCGGTCGGCGCGGTGCGAGAGTGGCCCGAATCTTCCGATCTGAAATCCCGGCCGGATCCATCGGATGAAGCCGCGCTGTTCCTCGATCGCGCGTTGGGCGTTCAGCGAAACCAGCCGTGCCAATATCTCGGTGTCGGCAATTTCGGATTCCCACCCATAGGCGGTGCAACATTCGGCGTCGATCTGCTTGTGCAGATCTCGGATGGTCGCCACGCGCCCCCGCGCTCTTACGACTTCCTCCGATGCATTCAGCGGCTTTCCCAATCTGAGCTTTTCGACCGCGTTGTAGATGGCGGTCAGCGTAAGGTCAGGATTTTCGGTCGACACAGTCTTTCTGAGCGCATCCAACTCCTCACCAAGCGCTCGCAAACTGTTCTTTTGTGTTTCGGTGACATCAGGAAACGGGAACGGGTCGAAGCACAGCGACTTTGAGTAGCGGGGGCGGTCTTCAAGCGTCCCACCATTGGCAAGAGTCCAGGTGACATGTACGCGCGACGACAAGACGGCGAGATCGAATGCGTCGTCGGATGCGATGGCCACCAGCATGTTGTCCGGCAGGATCGTTCCTGCGAGGAATTGAAAGACGCGGTGCTTTGCGGTTTCGACGGTTGCGATATAGCGGACGAGCCCTTTCAGCGCCGGCCTGAACTCTTTTCTGGGCTCTCCAAATATCCACCAATTGTCGCGATACGCGGCCCGCGGATTCGCGTCGCGATCGGGTTTCACGGTTTGAAGCAGATGCTCATAGACTTCAGGATATTTGGCGCGCACCTCTCGCGCAGTCACGCCAAGCAAATCGATCGCCATGACGCCCCGCGGATGCGCTGTGAGATCGCGGCCGTTCCGGTACTGCCGGACATGCTCCTGCAGTCCGGCGCGTTTGCCTAAACCGATGCGCGCGGCTTCAACCGGCGTCACGATAAAGCCATTGCCATGCAGCTTCACGCCTGGACAGCATATCCCATCATTGGACCGCAAGGATCGTGCCTCGGTCACATCCGTTCCGATGCTCATGTTGGAATTGATCCTGCCGATTGTTTCGCGCCAGCGGATGAACGGCTGGTCTGTGTCCAGCGCGTCTTCCTGGACCACCTCTCGCAAAGCGCCCTCCAGCGCTCCCTTTTCGCCGACCGTCATCGCAATCCGGACTGCAGCTGCATCCGGCGATGCCTTCGTCCACGGGTGGTCTGGGATCGCCATGACGATGGAGATCGGGCTCTTGCCTTGTAGGCGCGCGTCCACGACGCGACGCTGGAAAACCTGGCGGATGGAATTGGTGGTCACCAGCCCGAAGCGGCGCAGGCGCGTGCCCTTTTCGGTCAATAAGCCTGCCGCGCGGTCCCAGAAATACATCACATAGTCGGCGGATCGATTGATGTGGTCATGTGCGGCCCACAGTGCTTCGACATAGCCGTCGCCCTGCCTTTCGCGGATATCCTTGCCGCCGATGAAGGGCGGGTTGCCGACAATGAAATCGGCCGCCGGCCAATCGGGCAGTCGCGGTTTCGGATAGTCGTAGACTTCGATTGGCTGTCCGCCGGCATTTTGCTTGACGATCGGCTTTCCCATGCGTCCCCGCTTGATCTGCAGGTCTGGATAGCCGTCCCATGTGAGCACTGCATCTCTTTTCTGAACGTGATCATTGTTGCCGAGGATCGGCTCGTTTGGCGGCGCACCGCGCGTCCTCAAGTGCCACTGCAGATAGCCGATCCATAACACCAACTCCGCGATCTCGACGGCCCGGCTGTTGACTTCCATTCCGAAGAATTGCTCAGGCTTCACTGAAATACCGGACACTTCCCGGAGCAGATCGGCGCCGCCCAAGTCTCGCAATTGCTTCAGCACCTCTCCTTCAAGCTGTTTGATTTGGCGCAGCGCCACGTACAGGAAATTTCCCGTACCGCAGGCAGGGTCGAGAACACGCACGCTCGAAAGGGATTTGAGGAAGTCGCGCAATTCGCTGATCGCTGCCGAACGCGAGCCCGCCCGCAGCGCGCGATCCGCGGCCGACTGCGAAGCTTTCCAGTCTGCGGTCAACGGCTCGATGATCGTTGCGTTGACGAGAAGCTCCACAAAGGCGCGCGGCGTGTAGTGCGCCCCCAGACGTTTGCGTTCGTGTGGGTCGAGCGCCTGCTCGAACAAACTGCCGAAGATCGCCGGATCGAGATCCCGCCAGTCGGCGCTGGCCGCCCTGTGCAGAAGCCCGATTTCGTCCGCATCGAGTGGCAGGGCCGTCGCATTCTTGAAGAGCTTGCCATTGAACTTAAGGATCTTGTCGCCGATGGCCGGCGAGTATTCGCCGCGATCCATGCGCCGCCACAGGTCGTCCATCTCCGGCACGAAGCGCCGCGGATTTTCCACGCACTGTGCGAGCAAATCCTTGAAACTGTCCTTTCTGATCAGCTCGACATCTTCCACGAACATCGTGAACAGGCACCGCATCAGGAAGAGTGCTACCGCACCCGGCTGTTGCCCGCGTGCTTCAAGCGCCGTCGAAATCTCCGCCAGTTTCCCCGCGATTTCGCGGGTTATCTTGGCCGTTTGCCTGGCCGGATCGAGACTGCCGGGTTCCGCCCAGATGCGCTGCAAGCGCTCACGGACATCTGCGTCGGCCAGTTGCGCCAGTTCTATCCGGAAACGTCTGGGATCGGGAAATTGGTTGTAGTGTCGGCCATGCCGGGAGAAATCGGCATAGACCTCGATCGCATATCCGACATCGCAAGCCAGAATGAAAACCGGGTATTCGTGATCGGCGGGAAGCGCGTGCGCATAGCCTTCGGCTTGCCGCCGCGCGTGGATCATCAGGGTGTCGATGCCACCAGCCGTCGCTCTGGTTTTGGCCCTGGCTCTCGGCGGCTCGAACAACTCCGCTTGTCCTTCCGGGACGGCTTTCCGTCCACCTTTTTGGCGGCTTTGCTTGGCCTCAAGAATGAAGCACCCTCTTTTGTAAAGATCGATCCAGCCACGCTCGGTCGAGCCGTCGGGTTGTTTTCGCTCGACATGGCGTTCGAAAACGTAATCGTTGAGCGTGTTGGTCGCCTCAGCGGGATCGGGCCGGGCGACCCCGATCACGTCGCACAGTTCCGTCAGGAAGAGCGCGTAATTCGAGCGCTCGCGGCCCCCCTCCCGTCCCGACCAGCGTGCAATGAATTCTGCCGCGTCATTCGCGGCTTGTTCATTCGCATCAAGGTCTAGGTCATCCTCAAGACTTGGTTCGGCCACGCGGTCCCCTCCGCAGTGCAATGCGGCGGAGGATGGTGCAGGATCGCTTAAACTTGAGTAACGACGACGGCAATATTACAGCGGAAGCGCGACAGTGTTTTGTAATTCCAACAAAATTGCCCGGAGTCGTCCTATTTATTGATCAGACGTAAATGATCGAGGTGAAAGGTTTGGCCGATTTTTCACAACGGCAGGCTAGTGAATTCGGAGCAGGCAGGCGCTAATAATGTTCACTTTCCCGATGGTTGGCACTAGTAACGTACTCGTTCCTTATGGTATATGGCATGAACGGCGGCGTTGCTAAGGACAATAGGCACATGCCATCAAAGAATTCGCCGAAAGAGCGCCACACCGGAACCTATGCGCGTTCGGCCATCGCCGGCGAAGCCGTGAACGTGTTTGTTCCGTTTCCATTGCCCCCTGCTAAGCCGCCATTGGAACTCGACGGTCGACTTCTGCATCGCTTGCATCTGGCAGAGCACGCGCTCACCCGTCTGGACCTCGCTGGCGACATTGTGCCGTCGATCGATTGGTTCATCTACGCCTTTGTGCGCAAGGAGGCCGTGATCACGTCGCAGATCGAAGGTACACAGGCCACGCTTGTCGACTTGTTCGCCTTCGAAGCAGGTGACCGAGCCGAGCCCAACGTCGAAGTCCGTGAGGTCTGCAACTATCTTGATGCGCTCGCATATGCGCGCGAGCAGCTTGGGCAAGCGAAGGGCTTGCCTCTATCCATGCGACTTTTGAACGAAGCGCATCGCAGGCTGATGCAGGGGGTTCGCGGCGCCAACAAGCAGTCGGGTGAAATCCGCAAGAGCCAGAACTGGATAGGCGGAAGCCGTCCTGGCAACGCGATCTATGTCCCTCCGCCGCCTGAGAAGTTGCAGGAGCTGCTCACCGCGCTCGAGAAATACGTTCATGCAGATGATGGCTTGCCAAAACTGGCGAGGGCAGGGCTGCTTCACGCCCAATTCGAAACAATCCATCCCTACCTCGACGGCAACGGGCGCATCGGACGCCTTCTCATCGCGCTGCTGTTGGAACATTGGGGACTGTTGCGGGCGCCGTTGCTCTATATCAGCCTCTTCTTCAAACGACACCGAGAGGAATATTACAGACGCTTGAATGCGGTGCGCACGACCGGAGATTGGGAAGGTTGGATCGATTTTTTCCTGGATGGTGTCGCCACGATCGCCGATGAGGCCGTTGTCTCGGCGCGGGAATTGTTCGCACTGGTCAATGAGGATCGCTCCAGACTTCTAAGTGCCAACGCAACGTCGGTCTCTGCCGCGCGCCTTTTCGATCATCTGCCTCGGCAGCCCATTGTGACCGTGGCGTCGGCAATGCAACTCCTGAAAACGACGAAACCAACGGCGACCCGTGCCATCGACGCCATGGCGAGGATCGGCATTCTCGTCGAGACCACAGGCAAGAAGCGTGACCGCAGCTTTGCCTATCAGGCCTATCTCGACCGATTGAAGGTCGGCACAGATCTCGATTTTCGACGCTAACTGGCTCTTCGTCGAAGTCGGAAGTTGTCCGTATCCCGCGCAAAGCGGGGCTTCAGTCCGAACCGTTTACTGCCTGATAAAGCTGCGACTCCACAACAACCGCTTTCAACAGGCGCTCCAGAACATTAGAGTCTGTCGGAGGATGGGATTGATCGCTGCCGTTCGCGCCGCGAGGATATCATCCGCCGAATATCTGGGTACGGCCTGGGTACGGCGATTAATCGCGGGAGCTAGTGTGTTGGGTATCAACAGGTTACAGGATTCTCGCGAGTCCTCTTCTGGCACCATCCTTTCCCAAAATGAGCAAGATTCCTGCGGTGCCCGGCGCGACGGGCGGGCGCGTTCCGGCCTAGGATAGCCGCGCCGGCAAGTCGGAATGGCGTTCCGAGACCCGATGTCGGCCGGGCCGGGGGCGCCATTGGGAGGCGGAATCATGGACTACAAGCTGATCTCCTGCGACGACCATCTCGACCTCAACCAATTGCCGGCCGATCTATGGACCAGCCGCCTGCCGGCCGAGTTTCGCGATCGGGCGCCGCACATCGAAGAGCGCGGCGGCCGCGCCGTTTGGATCTGCGACGGCGAGAGTTGGGGCTTCTGGTCGGGCAAGGCCGGCGGCTTGGTCGGTCCCAAGCCCGTCTTCAACGCCCTCGACCGCGGCGGCATCGTGGATCAGACCGAACGGCGCCCCGCCGTGCCCGCGCTCAGGCTTCAGGACATGGATCGCGACGGCGTTTTCGCCCATGTGATCTTCGGACCCGTGATGTCCATCAAGCACAACGACAAGGCGCTGCGCGACGCCTGCTATCGCGCCTACAACGACTGGCTGGCGGAGTTCTGTGCGGTCGCGCCCGATCGGCTGATCGGCGCGCCGATGCTGCCGCCCGAGCCGGAATCGGCGGTTACCGAATTGCAGCGCCTCGTCGCCAAGGGATGTTTCAAGCAGGCCAATCTGCAGATCGCCGAGGCCGAACCGACCATCGGCGATCCGCGCTGGGAGCCGCTGTTCCAGCTGCTCGAAGACAGCGGCATGATCCTGTCGTTCCACGTCACGGTGTTCGCCGCGGCACTGGTCGCGTTCGATCCGCTGAAGGGAAGCCCGGGCGCGACCTTCCAGCCGGCCAAGGCCTTCGTCACCCAATTCCTCGATCCCTTCGTCGATCTGTTCGCCTTCGGGATCTTAGAGCGTCATCCCCAATTGAAGATCGTCATCGCCGAGTCCGGCGCCGGCTGGCTGCCTTGGGTGGTGGAAGAGCTAGACTATCGCCACTGGCGGCTTTGGGAGTGTGAGGAATTTTGGAGGGACAAGGGCGGCATCCCGCTCAAGACCAAGCCGTCCGATCTGTTCAAGCGGCAGATCTATGCGACGTTTCAGCAAAGTCCGGTGGCGACGGCGCTGCTGCAGTTCTACGGCGACAATCTGTTGTGGGCGACCGACTATCCGCATCCCGATTCGATCTGGCCCCATTCGCGCGCGACGATCGAGAAGACGATGGGGCACCTGCCGCCCGAGACGATCAGGAAGCTGACGCACGACAACGCTGCCAAGCTCTACGGCCTGATGGAATATGCCGCCCGGCGCCAGGCGGCAGAGTAGCGTAACTTCATCCTGAGTTTTTCGAAGGAGCCGTTCAGCGACCGCGCGCCTTCGCCCGCGCGCGGAAGGCGTGCAGCAGCGGCTCAGTGTAGCCGTTGGGCTGATCGACGCCGTCGAAGACGAGCGCGCGCGCCGCCTGGAACGCCAGGCTGTCGCTTTCGCGGCCGGCCATCGGGCGATAATTGGGATCACCGGCGTTCTGCGCATCGACCTTTGCCGCCATGCGCGTCAGCGCCGCATCGACCTCGGCGGCGGTGCAAACCCCGTGCAGCAGCCAATTGGCCATATGCTGGGACGAGATGCGCAGCGTCGCGCGGTCTTCCATCAACCCGACGTCGTGGATGTCCGGCACTTTGGAGCAGCCGATGCCCTGGTCGACCCAGCGCACGACATAGCCGAGAATGCCCTGCGCGTTGTTGTCGAGCTCTTCGCGGATTTCCGCCGGCGACCAATTGCGGCCCGACGCGATCGGGATCGTCAGCAGATCGTCCAGCGGCGGTATCGCCTCGCCGGCGATCTCGCGCTGGCGCGCGAACACGTCGACCTCGTGATAGTGCAGCGCGTGCAGCGTGGCGGCCGTGGGGCTCGGCACCCAGGCGGTGTTGGCGCCGGCGCGCGGATGGCCGATCTTCTGCTCCAGCATGTCGGCCATGCGATCCGGCGCCGCCCACATCCCCTTGCCGATCTGCGCTTTGCCGGACAGGCCGCAGGCGAGGCCGATCCGCACATTGCGGTCCTCATAGGCCTTGATCCAAGGTTCGCTCCGCATCTGCGCCTTGCGCACCATCGCCCCGGCGCGCATCGATGTGTGGATCTCGTCGCCCGTGCGATCGAGGAAGCCGGTGTTGACGAAAACGAGGCGGCCCTTCACGGCCTCGATGCACGCCGCGAGATTGGCGGAGGTTCGCCGCTCCTCATCCATCAATCCTATCTTGATCGTGTGCCGGTCGATTCCCAGCAGGTCTTCCACCGCATCGAAAAGGTCGTCGGTGAACGCCGCTTCTTCCGGCCCGTGCATCTTCGGCTTGACGATATAGATCGAGCCGGCGCGGCTGTTTCGAACGCGGCCGAGCCCTTTCAGATCGTGCAGACCGATCAGGCTGGTGACGATGGCGTCGAGTATTCCTTCCGGCGCCTCACTTCCGTCGGGCAGGCGGACGGCCGGCGTCGTCATCAGGTGGCCGACATTGCGCACGAACAGCACCGAACGGCCGGGCAGGGTGATCGTCCCGCCGCCCGGCGCCGTGAAGTTGCGGTCGGGCGCGAGCTTGCGGGTGACCGCGCGCCCAGCCTTGTCGAAGCTGGCTTGCAGATCGCCGCGCATCACGCCCAGCCAGTTGGCATAGGCCGCGACCTTGTCTTCGGCGTCGACCGCCGCGATGGAATCCTCAAGATCGACGATCGTCGTCAGCGCGGATTCCAGCACTACATCCGCCACGCCGGCCCGATCGTCCTTGCCGATCGGATGGGTGCGATCGAGCTTGATCTCGATATGCAGTCCATTGTGCTTGAGCAGAATAGCGGACGGATTTTCAGGATCTCCGCTATAGCCGGCGAGCGCGGATGGGTCCTTCAGCGCGGGCTTGAGCGCCCCGCCCTCGATGCGGTAGCCGCTCGCGTCGGCATGGCGCCCGTGAGCGAGCGGTACGGCGTCATCCAAGAATGTCTTGGCCCGCGCGATGACCTGCGCCCCGCGCAGGGCATCGTAACTCGCGGAGGCCGGCGCGCCCGCGATCGCGTCGGTGCCGTAGAGCGCGTCATACAGGCTGCCCCAGCGCGCGTTGACGGCGTTGAGCAGGAAGCGCGCGTTCAGCACCGGCACGACCAGCTGCGGTCCTGCCTGCCGCGCCACTTCCGCGTCGACATTCGCCGAGGTGATCGCGAAGGGTGCGGGCTCGTCGGCCAGATAGCCGATGGATTTCAGGAAGGCGCGATATTCGCCCGCGTCCGGCGTTCGGCCGCGCTGCTCGCCGTGCCAGGCGTCGATCGCCTGTTGCAGCCTATCGCGCTTGGCGAGCAGCGCCCGGTTCGGCGGCGCGAAGCGCGCGAAGATCGCGGCAACCCCGCTCCAAAACGCATGCGGAGCGATTCCGGTCGGCGGCAGGACGTCGTCTTCCAGCAGGCGCGCGAGCGGGGCAGCAACGCTCAGTCCGGATCTTTGAAGCATCTGGGTCATGGCGGCAGCTTTTCCGATCCGGACGCGTTTGTCATCGGTCTTTGGTTCGATTATGGAAACCGTCCGTTTCAATAGTTTCTATTTCTGCGACAACGCCGATGGGCCAATCTCCCCGCCGACAGCCACAGCGAGGGAGATTTCTCATGGCCAAGGTTCTTGTTCTCTACTATTCGGCGTACGGCCACATCGAAACGATGGCGCAGGCCGTCGCGGAGGGTGCGCGTTCGGCGGGCGCCCAGGTCGACATCAAGCGCGTGCCGGAACTCGTGCCGGAGGCAATCGCCAAGGCATCGCACTTCAAGCTCGATCAGGCCGCGCCGGTCGCCAAGATCGAGGATCTGGCGAATTACGATGCCATCGTCATCGGCGCGGGCACGCGCTTCGGCCGCATGCCGTCGCAGATGGCGAACTTCCTGGACCAGGCGGGCGGGCTCTGGGCCAAAGGCGCGCTGCACGGCAAGGTCGGCGGCGCCTTCGTCTCGACGGCGACCCAGCACGGCGGCAATGAGACGACGTTGTTCTCGATCATCACCAATCTGCTGCATTTCGGCATGGTGGTCGTCGGCCTGGACTATGGCCATGCCGGGCAGATGACGCTCGACGAGATCACCGGCGGCTCCCCCTACGGTGCGACCACCATCGCCGGTGGACAGGGTCAGCGTCAGCCGAGCGAGAACGAATTGGTCGGCGCGCGCTATCAGGGCCGCCGCATCGCCGAGACCGCGATCAAGCTGCACGGCTGACGGCGGCTCAACGGTCGCGCTGTTCGAGCCAGATCGCGTTCAGCACCGCCAGCGTGACGGCGAAACCAAGACCGAGGACCCAGGAAAAGTACCACATGGCGCGCTCCTAATAGGCGGTCTTGGAATTGTTCGTCACGTCGGCCGCGCGCACCGGTCCGCGCATCACGCGATAGACGAGGGCGGTGTAGGCCAGCACGATCGGCAGGAAGATCGCGACCGCGCCCAGCATGATCGCCAGCGTCAGCCGGCTCGACGACGCATCCCAGACGGTGAGGCTGGCGCTCGGATTGGACGACGACGGCAGCAGGAACGGGAACAGCGCCAGACCCGCCGCGGCGATGGTGCCCGCCGGCACGAGCGCGGAGCATAGGAAGGCGAGTAGCGGCCGCCGCCGTGCCAACGCCGCGCCGGCCGCGCCGAGGATCGCGACCGCAACGGCGACCCAAGGCCACCCCCCCATCGCGTCCGTCGCCATCCAGCTTTGCGCCGTGCGCATCACCGTCTTGGCCATCGGGTTGGAAGGACCGGCGTGATCGATCGCGCCGACGATCCCATAGCCCGAAAGCCGCGTCAGCCACAGACCGGCGGCGACGAACAGCGCGACGAAGACGATTGCCGCGACGGGAAGCACGGCGCGCGCCCGCGCCTGCACGGCCTCCTCGGTCTTCAAGTTCAGCCAGGCGGCGCCGTGCAGCACGATCATGCTGAGGCTGACGAGGCCGACCAGAAGTGCGAACGGGTTGAGCAGCGACAGCAGGGTGATCGACGAGGTGAATCGCAGATCGCCGTCGAAGCTGAACGGCACGCCGAGAAAGAGATTGCCGAACGCCACGCCGAACACCAGCGCCGGCACCACGCCGCCGGCGAACAATGCCCAGTCCCAGATGCTGCGCCACAAGGGCGCGTCGACCTTGCTACGGTATTTGAAGCCGGCGGGGCGCAGGATCAGCGTCGCCAGCACCAGGAACATGGCGAGATAGAAGCCCGAGAAGCTCGCGGCATAGAGCGTCGGCCAGGCGGCGAAGATCGCGCCGCCGCCCAGGATGAACCACACCTGGTTGCCTTCCCACACCGGCCCGACCGTGTTGATCGCGATGCGCCGCTCCAGATCGGTGCGCGCGACGAAGGGCAGAAGCGCGGCGGTGCCCAGGTCGAACCCGTCCATCACGGCGAAACCGATCAGGAGGATGCCGAGCAGCGCCCACCAGATCAGACGTAGCGTTTCGTAATCGAACATCGCCGTCACTCCGCCGCCACTGCGGCGAGGCGCGGCGGCGGCGACAGCGCCGCGTCGGGACCGAGCCGGATGTATTTCGAAAGCAGATAGAGATCGACGACCAGCAGCGTCGAATAGAACAGCGCGAAGCCGATCAGGCTGAACAGCACATTGGCGCTACCCGTCGACGACACGCCCAGCGCGGTAGGCAGCACGCCCTCGATAACCCAGGGCTGGCGGCCATATTCCGCGACGATCCAGCCGAGCTCCGCCGCGATCCAAGGCAGTGGCAGGCTCACGGACGCGACGCGCAGGAACCAGCGGTGCTTGTCGAGCTCCAGCCGTGCCGAAAACCAGAACGCGGTGGCGAACAGCGCGATGAAGAAAAAGCCGAGCCCCACCATGACCCGGAACGACCAGAACAGCACCGGCACGTTGGGAATAGTGCTGGCGGCGGCCATTGCGATCTGCGCCTCCGTCGCGTTCTCGATATCGGTGCGCTGGCGCTTGAGCAGAAGCGCATAACCGAGATTGCCGACATGGGCGTCCAAAGCGGCGCGCAATCCGGCATCGTGCGGACTCTTCTTGATCGCGGCGAGGGCCCGGTAGGCGAGGAGGCCGTCCTTGATGCGCACCCCTGCATCGTCGACCAGTTCGCCGATGCCCGGCACGGTCTTGTCGATCGAGCGCGTCGCGATCAGTCCCAGCATCCACGGGACCTTGATCTCATATCGCGTTGTATGGCTCGCGAGGTCGGGCAGGCCGAACAGGGTGAAGGAGGCCGGCGCCGGTTCGGTATGCCACATTGCCTCGATCGCGGCGATCTTCATCTTCTGGTTCTCGCCCGCGGTGTAGCCGGACTCGTCGCCCAGCACGACGACCGACAGCGCCGAGGCCAGGCCGAAGCTCGCCGCCACCGTCATCGACCGCTTGGCGAATGCGACATGGCGGCCGCGCAGCAGATACCAGGCGCTGATCGCCAGCACGAAGACCGAGCCCGTGACATAGCCGGCGCTCACGGTGTGCACGAACTTGGCCTGCGCTACGGGATTGAACAGCACGGCGGAGAAGTCGCTCACTTCCATGCGCATCGTGTCGGCGTTGAAGCGCGCGCCGACCGGGTATTGCATCCAGCCGTTCGCGATCAGGATCCATAGCGCCGACAGGTTCGTCCCCAGCGCCAGCGTCCAGGTCGCGATGAGATGCTGGACCTTGGACAGCCGGTCCCAGGCGAAGAAGAAGAGGCCGACGAACGTCGCTTCCAGGAAGAACGCCATCAACCCTTCGATGGCGAGCGGCGCGCCGAACACGTCGCCGACATATTGGGAGTAGTAGGCCCAGTTGGTGCCGAACTGGAATTCCATGGTGATCCCGGTGGCGACTCCCATGGCGAAATTGATGCCGAACAGCACGCCCCAGAACTTGGTCAGATCGCGCCAGATCGGCTTGTCGGTCATCACATAGACCGTCTCCATGATTCCCAGGATGACGGAGAGCCCCAGCGTCAACGGCACGAAGATGAAGTGATAGAGCGCGGTCACCGCGAATTGCAGGCGCGACAGTTCCACGAGATCCATGCTGACTGCCCCTATGGTGCGCGGTTCTCGATCAGATGTGCCCGCATCGACGTTGCCGATTGGGGGGCGCGGTCGGCAGGCGAGAAGAACACCACGTATAATAGGGCGAGGGCGCAGACCTTGATCCCGATCAAGATCGCGACGTCCCGGCGAAGAGCCCATGGAAACATGCGGAACGGCGTCCCAATCGGTGTGCCGCACCCTAGGCCCGCGCTGGCGCGCGCTCAACCGCGACCCGTTGACCGGGGCCGCGGGCGACCGGCTAGCCCCGCGCCGCAGCGACCTCGAAGCGCGACGGGCCGAACGCATAGGCCTGCGGTTCCACCACATGACGGCGGAAGAAATCGCCGATCATCTCCATGATGAGCGGCAGCACGCGCGCGTTGTTGGCGAAGCCGTGCGGAAAGCCCGAGAAGATGTGCAGATCGACCTGGCCGCCGGCCTTGCGCACCTCTTCGTCGTAGCGGCGCGACGTGCTCACCGGCACCACGCGGTCGCCGTCGCCATGCAGCAGCATGACCGGTGGCAGGCGCGGCGTGACGTGGTTCACCGGGCTCGCCAGCGCCGCCATCTCGTCCGATACGCTCGCGCCGGGAAGCGACACGGCGGGCACGCTGCCGAACGGCCAGGTCTCGCCGCGATGAAACAACACCGGCGGATAGATCGCGGCCACCGCCGCGACCGCGGTTGACACGCGCGCGTCGGCATCGGGCGGATCCAGCCGCGGATCGCCTGCCGATCCGGCGGCGAGCAGGGCGAGGTGCCCGCCCGCCGAATGGCCTTCGAGGCAAAGCTTGTCCGGATCGAATCCCAATGCAGCGCAATGCGCCCGCGTCCAGCGCAAGGCGCGGCGCACGTCGTGGATCTGCGCGGGAAAGACAGCCTCGCCGGTCAGGCGATATTCCGGGACCACCGCCATGTATCCCTGCATCGCCAGCGCCGTCGCATGCGGCGCTAGCATGGCCCTGTCGCCGCGCGCCCAGGCTCCGCCATGCAGCATGACGACGGCCGCGCCGTTCGGCTTTGCGGTCGGATGGTAAATGTCGAGCTTGAGCGGACGCTGGCCCGCGTCGGCGAACATAATGTCCTTGTCGATCCTGTTCGTCGCCATGTCGTTGTGCTCGATGGAATGCCGCCATCCCGGTTTATCGTATTGTGAACCGGCGATGGAAGCGGGCATCTTTCGCGGCCCGGCACCTTCTGGTTCGCCAAAGGTGGAGTGTCCGCCCAGCGCCCGGGGGAAGCTTTGGGACAGGGAAGAGAAACGCACAAAAATGGCACTAGAAGCTTTCGACGAACTCGGCGAGCCGCTGCCGGCGCCGCCGGACGGGACGGCGCAGCCTTGGCCCAGCGCGCGTCAGGGTTGGTACGCGGTCACCATATTCGCGCTCGCCCTGATGATGGGCTTTCTGGATCGCGGCGTGATCGGCTATCTGGTCCATCCCATCGAAACCGATCTGCATCTGACCGACTCGCAGCTTGGCCTGATCACCGGCGCCGCCAGCGTCATCTTCTACGCACTCATCGGCCTTCCCATCGCGCGCCTCGCCGATGTCGGCGTGCGCCGCACCATCGTCGGCATCGGCATCGCGACCTGGTCGCTCGCCACCGCCTTCTGCGGCCTGGCGGGGAATTTCTGGCAGCTTTTTCTGTGCCGTGTCGGCGTCGGCGCCGGCGAAGCCTGCAACGGCCCGCCGGTGTTCTCGATGATCTCGGACCTTTTCCCGCGCGAGAAGCTGCCGCGCGCCATCTCGGTGCTGAATTTCGGCTTCATCGCCGGCAACGGACTGGCCGCGATCTTCGCCGGCACCGTCATCGCGTTGATGACGTCGATCCCCCATCTCGGTCTGCCGCTGATCGGCCCTCTCCATCCCTGGCAGGCAACGTTCATCGTCGTCGGCCTGCCGGGCCTTCTCGTCGCGGCGTTGATGTTCACGGTGCGCGAGCCGATCAGACGCGGACGCATCGCCAAGGGCAAACAGGCCAATCTGCCGGTGCGCGAGGTCGCGCGCTTCTTCATCGACAATCGCGCCACCTATGTGCCGATGTTCCTGGGGCTGGGCTTCAACATCATCCCCTCGGTCGGCCTCCTGGTGTGGTCGGCGGAGTATTTCCGCCGCAGCTTCGGCTGGTCGCCGGCCGATTTCGCGATCGATTCCGGTGTCATCACGATGATCGTCGCGCCGGTCGGCGCGATCTTCGGAAGCTGGCTGGCGGAGCGGTTCCAGGCCCGGGGGCGCGACGACGCCAATCTGCGGGTGGTGTTTCTGTCCTTCACGCTCAACGCGCCGGCGCTGTTTCTATTCACCATCGCGCCGACGCCGCTGCTGGCGCTGATCGCCTTCGGCTATACCCAATTCGTCGCCATGTGGGTACCCGGCCCGTTCAACGCCGCGCTCCAGGTCGTGACGCCCAACGAGATGCGGGCCCAGATCACCGCGCTGTTCCTCTTCGTCTTCAACATCGTCGGCTTCGGTTTGGGTCCCTCGGTGGTCGCCATGATCACGCAATACGTCTTCCACGATCCGCTGATGCTGCGCTATGCCATGGCCGTCGTGATGGTCGCCTTGATGCCGCCGGCCGCGCTCTCCATCTGGTGGGGACTGAAGGCCTATGGCCGCGCCCTGGTGCGCGCGCGCAGTTGGGGCTGATGCCGCTCGAAGCCGAACTCGGAAAGGTTTGAGACCATGAAGGATGTGGAGGGACGCACCGCGTTCATCACCGGCGGTGCCAGCGGCGTGGGTCTGGGCATCGCCAAGGTCCTCGCCAAGGCCGGCGCCAATGTCGTCATCGCCGACATCCGCCAGGACCACCTGGATTCCGCGATGGCGTTCTTCGCGCAGACCAATTTCCGCGTCCATCCGATTCTGCTCGACGTCACCGACCGCGCCGCCTTCGCGGCGGCCGCGGACGAGGCGGAGAGGACCTTCGGCCCTGTCCATATCGTCTGCAACAACGCCGGCATCAACATGTTCGCGCCGATGGACGAGTGCACCTATGACGACTGGGATTGGATCATGGGCGTCAATCTGGGCGGCGTGATCAACGGCGTGCAGACCTTCGTGCCGCGGCTCAAGGCGCACGGGCAGGGCGGCCAACTCATCAACACCGCCTCGATGGCGGCGTTCATCACGGGTCCCGGCGCCGGCATCTACACGGCGACCAAATTCGCGGTGCGCGGCCTGACGGAGAGCCTGCGCTGGAATCTCGCGCCCTACAACATCGGCGTCTCGGTGCTGTGCCCCGGCCTCGTCAACAGCGCGATCTACGAAAGCGACAAGGTGCGGCCCGAGGAATTGTCGAAGAGCATGGGCCCCGTCGATCCGGACTTCATGAAGAGACTGGCGGAGATCCACAAGGTCGGCATGGATCCGGTTGAGGTGGGCGAAAAGGTGCTCGCCGGCATCCGCCGCAACGACCTCTATATCTTCCCGCATCCGGAGTTCAAGGAAGAGCTGCGCGAGATCTTCGACGAAATCCTCTCCGCGCTGCCCGTCGGCGCGGTCGATCCGCATCGTCTGGCGTTCGAAGAATTCCGCCGCGCCAACAAACGCAATCCGGCCAGCAAGCACTGACCGGACCCGTCATGCACACGGCGGGCGCCGCGCTGCTCGAAGCGCTGAACGAGGCGGGCGTCTCCTACATCTTCGCCAATTTCGGCAGCGATCATCCCGCGCTGCTGGAGGCGCTGGCGGAGGCCAAGGCGAAAGGCCGCCCGGCGCCGACCGTGGTGACCAGCCCGTCGGAATTCGTCGGCATGTGCGCCGCCGACGGCTTCGCGCGCATCACGGGTCAGGCCCAGGCCGTCGTGGTGCATGTCGAATGCGGCACCCAATCGCTTGGCGGCGCCATCCACAACGCCGTCAAGGCGCGCGTGCCGGTCTTCGTGTTCGCCGGGTCCTCGCCCTACACGCAGGACGGTGAGCTCAAGGGCAGCCGCAACGAATTCATCCAGTGGATCCAGGACGTGTTCGACCAGCGCGGCATCGTGCGCGGCTACATGAAATACGACAACGAGCTGCGCACCGGCGCCAATCTCAAGCAGATGGTGCATCGCGCGATGCAGTTCGCGCATTCGGCGCCGCGCGGGCCGGTCTATCTCATGGCGGCGCGCGAGGTGATGGAGGACGTGGTCGCGCCCGTCACGCTCGATCCGGCGCACTGGCAGGCAGTGGAGCCGCCGGCGCTGTCGCCGTCCGCGGTCGCGGCCATCGCGGCGGATCTGCGCGCCGCCAAGGCGCCGCTGATCGTCACCTCCTATCTCGGCCGCAATCCGGCGGCGCCGCGGGTGCTCCAAGAGTTTTGCGAGGCCTATGGTATCGGCGTGTTGGAGTCGGTGCCCAGCGCGATGAACTTCCCGCCCGATCATCCGCTGCATCAGGGCATCCAGTGGAACCAGAAGAGCCAGAACGAAAGCCTCACCGCCGCCGATCTGGTGCTGGTGCTCGACAGCGATATTCCCTGGATCGGGGCGCACAACCGGCCGTCCGCGTCGGCGCGCGTGCATCACATCGATCTCGACGTGCTCAAGGAGCAGATGCCGCTGTTCTATATTCCCGCGATCTGCCGCGCCAAGGCCGACTGCGCCACCGCGCTGGCGCAATTGCAGGCGGCGCTGGCCGCGCACCCGCCGGCCGCGGCGCTGACCGCTGCGCGCAAGGCGCTCTGGGCCGAACGGCACAACGCCGTGACCGCGCGCCGGAACGACGCCGAGCGCTCGGCGCAAGGACAGGTCTCGGCGGTGTCGCTCATGGCGGCGCTGCGCGGGCTGATCGACGACGACGCGATCGTCGTCAACGAAGGCGTGACCAACTACCAGCCGGTGTTCGACCATCTGGGCATGTGCCGGCCCGGCTCGATCTTCACCAGCGGCGCGGGCTCGCTCGGCTGGTTCGGCGGCGCCTGCATCGGCGTCAAGCTCGCCGCGCCCGACAAGACCGTGATCGCGGTGGCCGGCGACGGCTCCTACATGTTCTCGCAGCCGTCCTCGGTGTTCTGGATGGCGCGGCACTACGGCACGCCCTTCCTGCAGATCGTGCTCAACAATCGCGGCTGGAAGGCGCCGCGCCTGTCGATGCTGTCGCTGCATCCCGACGGCTATGGCGCCAAGGCGAACGACATCGGCGTGGCCTTCGATCCGCCGCCCGATTACGGCGCCATCGCCGCGGCGGCCGGCGGCGCGGCGGCGCTGTCCATCAAGCGCTTCGACGAGATCGAGCCGGTGCTGTGCGAGGCGTTGCGCGTCGTGCGCGCGGAGAAACGCTGCGCCGTCGTCGATGCCTGGCTCGACGGGTGACGAAATCTAATCGTTTATGCGCTTGAGCAGCCGCAGCACCTGGCCGAGTTCCTCGTCGCTGAAGCGCTCGGTGATCCAGCGCTCGTGCTTGGCGATCGCCGCCTTGCATTGCGCCAGCGTCTTGCGGCCCTTCGGCGTCAGGTAGATCTCCTGCCGCCGCCCGTCGGCCAGCGAGCGCTCGCGCACCACCAAGCCGCGATCCTGCAGCCGGTCGATGATCGCCATCATCGAGGCGCGGTCCATGCCGAGCTCATTGGCGAGCACGATCTGCGACACGCCGGCATTGGAGCCGATCAGCCAGAGCACGCCGGTCTGCTTCTGGGTGAGATCCACCTGCGCCAGCGCGGCGGCGAAGTGGCGGGAGATCGCGATATAGGCCAGGCGGAGCTGGAACCCCACCAACTCGTCCAGACCGCCGCGATCGATCTCCGGCTTGGCGTCCTCGGGGTCTGGGTTGAGCTTGCGGCTGCGCAAGAGGGTATCGGGGCGGGTAAGCATGTCGTTCCTGAGTTGGGTCATGATGGCGGCCGGGCGGCGCCGGAATTATCTACAAGGTCACCCGCCGCCGTTGCAACGTTGCGCGACCGCAAAAGCGGAATTTTGCTTCCGCCTTGGCCCAGCAGGCCACCCCTGCATGTCTGTTGGTTAATCCTCATGGCTGGGCAGCCCCGTGGCATCCATCGCGCAGCCTTTGTCGAGGGACCGCGCCGCGCCGGGCGGCGCGATCCTTTACCGACAAGGCGGGGCGGTCAGTGGCCGGCCGTCAGTGTGGCGGTGCATTGGCCGCCAAAGGGATCGGTCACCGCCCAGCTGTCGCCGACCTTGCGGGGCTGCGACGAATTGCACACCGTCTTCATGTCCGGCGTGGGCGCGGGATTGGTCTGGTTGTAGCAGACATTGGCGCCGTCATCCTTCCAGTTACCGCTGCTCTGCGGGTGGCCGGTCGGCGTGACGGTGAAGGTGCCGTCCTGATTGACGACGACTTTTGTGATGTCGCCATTGGCGTATTTGCACGACACGGTGTTGCCGAAATAGCCGGACATGTCGCCGGCCAGCGCGCTCGAACCGAAGGCGCAGGCGGACAAGGCCGCGACCGCAAGCGTGACAATCTTTTTCATGTACTTCCCCCTGTGGTTGGCCCTGTGAACCGGGCGGGCGAACTCTAACGAGGTCGGGGGATTTTGTTAATACTGCATACAAATTTCGGGGGCCGTCATATTCCCTTCACGCCAGCATTGTGCGCCGCCAAAAATCGCCGAACCAATTGGTGCCGACGCCGCCCTCGCGGAACGCGTCGCTTTGCAGGATCGCCTGGTGCATTGCGATATTGGTCTTTACGCCCTCGACGCGGAACCGTTGCAGTGCGCTGACGGCAAGGTCGATCGCCGCGGCACGGTCCGCGGCGTGGACGATCAGCTTCGCCAGCAGGGAGTCATAGAAGGGCGGCACGCTCGCCCCTGCCTCGATATGGGTGTCGACGCGGATGCCCGGTCCGGCCGGCAGCACACAGGCGGTCACGCGGCCGGGGCTCGGGCGGAAATCCGCGGCCGGGTCCTCCGCATTGATGCGCAGCTCGATGGCATGGCCGTTCGTGCCGATGTCGCCTTGCGCGAGCCGCAAGGGCAGGCCTTCGGCGATGGCGATCTGCTCCGCAACCAGATCGAGGCCCGTGACCGCCTCGGTGATCGGATGCTCGACCTGGATGCGGGCGTTCATCTCCAGGAAGAAGAAGTCTTCGCGGTCCGCGTCGACCAGGAATTCCACCGTGCCCAATCCGCGATAGGCGAGCGCCCGGCCGAAGGCGAGCGCCGCCGCGTGCAGCTTGGCGCGCAGGCCCGCGCTCAGCCCGGGCGCCGGGGTCTCCTCGACCAACTTCTGGTAGCGGCGCTGCACCGAACAGTCGCGCTCGCCGGCATGGACGAGGTTCGTGCCGTCGCCGATCAGCTGCACCTCGATGTGGCGGCCCTGCGTAATGAAGCGCTCGATATAAACGCGCGGATCGCCGAAGGCCGCTTCGGCTTCCGCGATGGCGAGCGCCACGACATCGTCGATGTCCTTCGGATCGGCGATGCGCTTCATGCCGCGCCCGCCGCCGCCGCCCACCGCCTTCACCAAAGCCGGACAGCCGATGCGCGCGATCGCCGCGCGCGCGTCCTCGACCGTCGTGACGATCGCCCCGGGAACGACGGGCAGGCCGGCCCGCTCGGCGACCTCGCGGGCGCGCCACTTGTCGCCGCTCGCGTTCAATTGGTCTTCGCCGGCGCCGATGAAGGCGATGCCGGCCTCGGCGCAGCCGCGCGCCAGCGCCGCGTTCTCCGACAGAAAGCCGTAACCGGGATGTATCGCGTCGGCGTTACACGCTTTCGCCGCCGCGACGACGGCGCGCCAGTCGAGATAGCTTTGCGCCGACGGCGCCTTGCCGATGCGCAGTACCCGGTCGGCGCGGCGCGCCGGCACGGAGTCCAGGTCGGCCTCGGATGCCGCCAGGACCGTCTCGATCCCCAGCCGCTCGCAGGTCGCGATCACGCGCAGCGCGATCTCGCCGCGATTGGCGATCAGCACGCGGCGAAACCTCATGCGCCGTCCGCGCGCAGCTTGAAGAGGATGCGGCCCTGTTCGACGAACCCGGCGTTCTCGGCGCACACCTCGATCACCGTGCCGCGCGCGCCCGCGGCCACCGCGTTCATCAGCTTCATGGTCTCGATGATCGCCACCACCGTATCCTCACGCACGACCGATCCGACCTCCACGAAGGGTGCGTCGCCGGGCTTGGGCGCGCGGTAGAAGGTGCCGATCAGCGGAGCGGTCACGGCGACGACGCCCGCCTCGAGCACGACCGCGTCCCGTATCGTGCCTTGCGCCGTGTTCGCCGGCGCTTGGCTTTCGCGTGCGATATGCTGCCGCTCCTCGGTCCAGCCGCTGCCGGCCGAGCGGCGCAGGCTGAGCTTCATGCGGTCGGTCTCAACCCGAAGCTCGTCGAACGGCGAGGCATCCAGGAGGCGGACGATCTCGCGCACATCGTCCTGGGTGAGGTTCATGAGCGGTTGCCGCCGAACACGGCGAACACATGCGACAGCGGATTGGCGCTTGGCTTTGCCACCGGCGTCGCGTCGCGCCGGCTCCAATAGGTTTCCGGCCGGCTCTGCAGCAGGAAGAGCCCGTCGCCGTCACGCGAGATCGCCCACTCGATATCCTGTGGGCTGCCATAGTGCCGCTCGATCGTCTTGCCGGTCTGCGCCAGCGCCGCGACTTCGGCATCGCTGAGGGCGGAGACCTCCTGCAGCGCCTCGGCGACGGTCTGCACCAGAACGCCACCGCGCGGATCGGGAACATGCTGCGCCAGCTTCGCCGAAATCGTGCGGTCGGCAATGTCGCCCGAGACCTTGTTGACGATGAACTTGTCCGGCGTGACCTCGCCCGAGACGATGCAGGAGCCCAGCCCATAACTCGCCTCGATGACGATCACCGAGCGGTCGCCGCTGGTCGGGCTGCGGGTGAACATCACGCCGGAGGCGCGGGCATCGACCATCTTCTGCACCACCACGGCCATGGCCACGCCCGCCTCGGACAGACCCAGCTTGCGCCGATAGGCCAACGCCTCGACGTTGTAGAGGCTGCTCCAGCACTTGCGCACGTGGTCGGCAACCGAATCGCGCCCGCGCACCCAGAGATAGGTGTCCTGCAGGCCGGCGAAGCTTGTGGCGTCGCCGTCCTCGCCGGTGGCGCTGGAGCGGACGGCCACGGGGCGGTCTTCGCGCTCGCACAAAAGATCATGTGCCGTCCGAATCGCGTCGCCGATCGCGGCCGGGATCGGCGCGCCCTCGATCAGCGCGCGGATCTCGGCGCTGGCGCGGGTCAGCGCCGGCAGGTCGTCCTCGCCGATCCGCTCGACCGTGGCGAGCCCGCCGGCGACCGGCAGCGATTCGATGAAGGCCTGGAAACACCGGGTCGAGACCACGAAGCCCGGCGGCACCGGCAGCCCGGCGCGGGTCAGCTCGCCCAGATTGGCGCCCTTGCCGCCCACCGACGGCCGCTCCGCAAGGCCGATGTCCTCGAACTGCCGAACATACGCATGCATGGGTTTGCCCTGGTTTCCGAGAGGCGGTCCGCGCCGCGTTCCGTCGAAATCTAATGCACTCTTTTCCCGCGAAGTCGAAAGCGAAATCGCGTTCGCATCGGGGCCGCCGCGCGCCCGGATCGCCGGGGCCGTTCGCGCCGCAGCGTCAATCGGCACGTCCGACCCTGGTAGGCCGCCTACCAGGATGCGCGTGCTGCGATGCAATCGACGTTGCCCGGATCGCCAACCCTCGGGCGCGATCGGCGCGCCGGGCTGATTGTATGTAACCCCAATTAATTGCTATGCTTTGGCAAAATTAGAACATATCGGGAGGTTCTGCGTGCTTAGCTACTCGACGCACGGTTTGCCGTCGCCGGCGAAGGTTTCGTATTGGAACGACATCATCAGCGACGTTTTCGCACCACTGGAAACAAGGCCCAACAACAACAACGATTTCGACGCCGAAGTGCGTTGCGCGCGCTTCGGCCGCCTGCGCCTTGCCAAGGCCACGTCGCGGGCCGCCACCGTGCGGCGCTCGAAAGGCCAGGCGGCCAAGCTCGACGAACATCGCTATTTCCTCCACGTGCAGATGCAGGGTCAGCTTCTCATCCGCCAGGACGGTCATGAAGCGCTGCTCGAAGAGGGCGACCTGGTGCTCAGCGACTCGACGCTGCCCTATACGCTGTCCTACGACGACGAGTGCAGCACGCTGGTGCTGATCGTCGACGAGGACGAGCTCAAGCGGCATCTGCCGACGCCGGAGGAGATGATCGGCGTGAAGATGTCGGGCAGCCGCGGGCTGTCGCGCACCACCTCGCTCATGCTGCGCAGCGTGTGGGAACAGGCGGAGGAGGGCCTTCCGGAAGAGCTCGGCTCGCGCATCGCCGACAGCCTGCTCGACATGTTCGCGACCTCCTGCACCCAGATCAAGGGCATGGTGGTGGCCGACGCCGCGATCGTCGGCACGCGCCGCATCCAGATCAAGCGCTACATCGAGGCCAATCTGCGCGATCCCGAACTCAGCGTCCGCTCGGTCGCGGCGGCCTTCGGCATCTCGCCGCGCTATCTCCACATCCTGTTCGCCCAGGAGAACGAGACGGTGTCGAGCTATATCCTGCGCCGCCGGTTGGAAGAGTGCGGACGCCAGCTTGCCGACGTTCTGTGGCGCCGCCGCACGATCACCGAGATCGCCTTCGGCTGGGGCTTCAACAACGCGACCCATTTCGCGCGCGTCTTCCGCAACCA
>CAZMHP010000011.1:0-30486 GCA_964566095.1 uncultured Rhizobium sp.
GCTCGATCCCATCGCCGACAAGATCCTGGTCGGCGTCGCGCTGATGATGCTGGTGTGGCGCGGCTCGGTGGAGGAGTTCAACCTGGCGCCCAGCCTGGGAAGCCTGCTCAGGCTGGTGCCGGCGCTCGTCATCCTGGCGCGCGAGATTCTGGTGTCGGGCCTGCGCGAATTCCTCGCCGGCGCATCGGTGAGCGTGCCGGTGACGTTCCTGGCCAAGATCAAGACCACCATCCAGCTCGTCGCCATCGGCGCGATGATCCTGGGACCGATCGCCGACCGCTGGGTGCCCGGCTCGCTCGCGCTGGCCTATACGGCGCTCTGGGTCGCGGCGGTTCTGACGGTGGTCACGGGCTACGAATATCTGCGCGCGGGCCTCGCCTATGCGCAGCGCCGGCGCGCGACATGAACGTGCTCTATTTCGCCTGGGTTCGGCAGAAGGTGGGCCGCGGCGAGGAAGTGGTGGAACATCTCCCCGCCCTGCGCACCGTGGGCGACCTTGCCGCCTATCTGCGGGCGCGCGGCGGCGGCTATGCCGAGGCCTTCGCCGACATGAGCCGGCTGCGCGCCGCGGTGAATCAGGTGCATGCCGGACCGGACATGACGCTGGCGGCCGGCGACGAGGTCGCGTTCTTTCCCCCGGTGACCGGCGGATGAGAACCAACATCCACATCCAGGCCGAAGACTTCGACGTCAGCGACGAGATCGAGGCGCTCGTGGCCGACGACCCGGCGGCCGGCGCGGTGGCGAACTTCGTCGGCCTGGTGCGCGGCGGCGACGGACTGGGCGCGCTGACGCTGGAGCATTATCCCGGCATGACCGAGCGCGAGATCGCCAAGATCGTGGCGGAGGCGGCGGCGCGCTGGCAGCTCTGCGGCGTCACCGTCATCCATCGCGTCGGACGGCTGGAGGTCGGCGGGCGGATCGTGCTGGTGGCGGTGGCGGCGGCGCATCGCGGCAGCGCCTTCGAGGCCTGCGCCTTCGTGATGGATTATCTGAAGACCCGCGCGCCGTTCTGGAAGCGCGAAGAGCGCGACGGCAAGGCCCAATGGGTCGAGTCGCGGACATCCGACGATGCGGCGGCGGAGCGCTGGCGCAAGACATGAATCTTCTCTGGGTCGTTTTCGTCGTCGTCGCGGCGGCAGGCCAGACGGCGCGCAACGCCATGCAGCGCGAATTGACCGCGAGCCTGGGCGCGGTCGGCGCCACGCATGTGCGCTTCCTGTTCGGCTTTCCCTTCGCGCTGATCTTCCTGGCCGCGGCGCTGATGGCGCAGCACGCCGCACTGCCCGCGACGAACGGGCTGTTCTGGCTGTGGGTGGTGGTGGGCGCGCTGACCCAGATCGGCGGCACGGCGCTGATGCTGAAGACGATGACCGAGCGCTCCTTCGTCGTCACCGTGGCCTATCTGAAGACCGAACCGTTATGGGTTGCGGCGCTGGGCCTTCTCTTCCTGCACGATCCACTGACGCCGGGCATGGCCGCCGCGATCGTGATCGCGACGGCGGGCGTTGTGCTGATCTCCCTGCGCGGGCGCATCGCGGAGGGCGGCGGCATCCATTCGGCGCTTTTTGGATTGTCGTCCGGCGCGCTGTTCGGCGTCTCCGCCATCGGCTATCGCGGCGCCATCCTGGCACTGCACCTGCCCGGCTATGTGCTGCCCGCCATCTTCACGCTCGCGGTGGGGCTGGTGGTGCAGGCGGCACTGCTGACGGCTTATCTGGCGATCCGCGATCCGGCGGTGCTGCGCGCCATCGCGCGGCTGTGGCGGCCTTCGCTGTTCGCCGGCTTCATGGGCGCGGCGGCGAGCGCGTTCTGGTTCCTGGCCTTCGCCCTGGCGACGGCGGCGGCGGTGCGCACGCTCGGCCTGATCGACGTGCTGTTCGCGCAAGCCGTGAGTCACATCCTATTCCGCCAGAAAACGACGGCGCGCGAGGCGGCCGGCATCGTGCTGCTGGTCGCCGGCGCGGTGCTGCTGGTTTATTCGCACGGCTGAGGGCTCCGCGGCGCCTTCCGCTCGGCGAGCGATCGCGGGGGCAGCCGTAACCTTACAACGCGCGCGTCGCGGCCGAATCGCTTCGGACGGCGGATATCTGGGTATGCGCGACGGTCACCACCGTGCCGGGATTGGCATCCACCACGCGAACCACCGCCTGCAGTTGTGCCGTGAGCGCCTGGACGATGTTGGTGCCGAGGCCCGGTTTCGCGTTCGACGCCTCCGCCGGCATGCCGACGCCGTTGTCGGCGACGGTGAGAATCCAGTTCGGTCCCTGCGAGTGATAGTCGACCTTGATCTTGCCGCTGCGATCGCGCGGGAAAGCGTGCTTGAGCGCGTTGATGACGAGTTCGGTGACGATGAGGCCCAGACTGACGGAGACGTCGGCGCTGGTCGCGCTGTTGTCCACGCTGACATCGAGCGACAACTGATTGTGGTCACGGATCATCGAGGCGCCGATGCTGTGGCAGAGCGCCATGAAATACGGCTTCAACTCGACATCGCCGACCTTGGACGCCGCGAGCTGCTGCTGCAGGGCGGCGACGGACATCACACGCTGGTGCGCGTCCTTCAGGTGGCTCCTGGTTTCTTCGGATTGCACGTTGCGCGCGCTTTGCAGAAGCACGCTGGCGATGATCTGCAGGCTGTTGGCGACGCGGTGCTGAAGCTCCTGAAGGAGGACCGCCTTTTCCCGCAGCATGTCGTCCTTCAACTTCTCGGCAATCCGGGCGTCGGTGACGTCGGAGACCGAGACGAGAAGCCGCACGGCGTCCCCCTCGCTATAATCGAGCTTCTTCGCGTTCAGGACGAGGCGGCGGCTCGGCCGACCGGGGCGGTTGAGGTCGATTTCATAACCATCGACCTCGGCATAGCCCGCCGCCGTCGCGTTGAGCAGAGCGAGGAGCTGCGGCACGGCCCACTCGCCTGCGCCCAACTCCGGCAGCGGATGGCCCACCACCTTTGCCGGATCGATCTGGAACGTCCGGCAGAAGGACGTGCTCGCCGCGATCAGCTTGAGGTCGCCGCCCAACAGGAGCAGCGGCGCCGTCGATGACGCGATCACCGCGAGGGCGAGGTTGAGGGAAACATCTGGGTGAGCCGTCGGGTGGGGAGCCATGGCTGCCCCTTTCTCAAAATACCCGAGGCTCGCGAAGCGAAAGCCGTACCGGGCGCAATCTATGATTTGAAGTTTTACGAACGCCAAGTCCGTCGTCAGGCAACCTTACCACAGGCAAGACCATTGTGAGTGACCAATCGTGGCGCGGGATGCGTTCCGAAGACGTCGTGCAGTGCCGCCTCGACGTGTTCGGCGGCATAAGGTTTGAGAATAAAGCGCCAATTGGCCGGGAATTCCGCGGCCGGCGACATGGCGAGCCCCGAGGTGACGATCAGGTGGATCGGCGGCCAACGATGCCGGACCGCCTGGGCCAACCGCAATCCGTCCATCGACCCGGACATGTGGACATCGGTGAAAATCGCCCGGATGTCCTTGCGATTCTCCAGGATCGCGATCGCCATGTCGGCATTGGCCGCATCGACGACACCGTAGCCGGCGTCCCGCACGATCTGGACCGCGCTCATGCGAATGAGCGTTTCGCTTTCGACGACGAGTACGACGGGCTGCTCCATCTCACGGTCCGTGGTTTTACTTGCCGAGTGGGTCGCGGCCAGCGGTTGTCGGATTCCCCGGCTTAGACAACGCCCGGATTGCACGAACGGATGCAGGGCGGCGCCCATGTGAGCCCGGCACCGACAACCGGCGAAAATGGCGGACTTCCGCGGAATCGGCGCTTAAGATTGCGGGCCGGCCAATATTGGGGCCAAAAAAACGGCCGTTCGAGCCGTGATAAACACCTATACCGCCCGTTTTCGCGCCCGCGCGCCGGCTCCCGGGAAGCGTTGGCGCCCTACCCCGCCTTCGCCAGAACCACGCGGCTCTTTTCGGCGCGGACTTCGTCGGCGTAGTCGTTCATCAGCGTCTCGCTGATCTGGCCAGGCTTGAAGCGATAGGGCCCGATCTCGCTGACCGGCGTCACCTCGGCGGCGGAGCCGCAGATGAAGCACTCGCTGAAATGCAGCATCTCTTCCGGCTTGATGTGGCGCACATGCACCGGGATCTGGCGGGCGCGCGCCAGCTCGATCACCGATTGGCGCGTGATGCCGTTCAGGAAGCAATCGGGCTCGGGCGTGTGCAGCGCGCCGTCCTTGACGAAGAAAACGTTGGCGCCGGTCGCCTCGGCGACATAGCCGCGATAGTCGTACATCAGCGCATCGGCGTAGCCCTGCGCCTCGGCGGCGTGCTTGGACAGCGTGCAGATCATGTAGAGGCCGGCGGCCTTGGCCTGGGTCGGCGCGGTGTCGGGCGCCGGACGCTTCCATTCGGAGATCCCCAACCGGATGCCTTTCAGCTTCTCCTTCGGGTCGAAATAGGACGGCCATTGCCAGCTGGCGATGGCGACATGGATATGGCTGTTCTGCGCCGCGACCGACATCTGCTCGCTGCCGCGGAACACGACGGGCCGGATATAGCCGTCGACGATGCCCTGGACCGCCGCCGCTTCGATACACGCTTTGTTGATCCGCTCCGGGGTGAACGGGATGTGCATGCCCAGGATCTTGGCGGACTGGAACAGCCGCGCGGTGTGCTCCTCCAGCTTGTAGATGCGGCCGTTGTAGATGCGCTCGCCCTCGAACACGCAGGAGGCGTAGTGCAGGCCATGGGTCAGCACGTGGGTCTGGGCGTCGCCCCATTTCACCATATGGCCGTCGAACCACAGCTGGCCTTCGCGCTGATCGAAGGGAATGACCTCGGCCATGAACGTCCTTTCGGCCTTGCCCAGGAAGCGGGTTGGGCCTAGTTATCGCAAGGGGTTAGCGTCCGTTGGGGGCTATTATAGCCTCGCGCCCGGGCATGCAAATATAGGCTACGAGAATAGCAGCCATGACCGCCACCCAAGCCCTGCTGGAGGATCCCCACGTCCTGGTGGTGGACGACGACGAGCGGCTGCGCACGCTTTTGCAGCGCTATCTGTCGGCCAACGGCTATCGCGTGACGGTGGCGGCCGGCGCGGCCGACGCGCGGGGGCTGATGAAGTCGATCGCCTTCGACCTTCTGGTGCTGGATGTGATGATGCCGGGCGAGAGCGGCTTCGAGCTCACCAAGGCGGTGCGCGAGAACAGCCAGG
This sequence comes from uncultured Rhizobium sp., assembly GCA_964566095.1. GTDB lineage: Bacteria > Pseudomonadota > Alphaproteobacteria > Micropepsales > Micropepsaceae > Rhizomicrobium. The sequence goes on from CAZMHP010000011.1 coordinate 5,179, forward strand.
TGCCGATCCTGATCCTGACCGCGCGCGGCGACGCCGGCGACCGCATCCAGGGCCTGGAACTGGGCGCCGACGACTATCTGCCCAAGCCGTTCGAGCCGCGCGAGCTGACGCTGCGCGTCAACGCCTTGCTGCGCCGGGCCGCACCGCCGGCGACCAGCTCGCATGCCGAAGTGCGGATGGGCGAGGCGGTCTACGATGCCGAGCGCGGCCAGCTTCGCCGCAAGGGCAAGCCCGTGCATCTGACGAGCTCGGAGAGCGCTCTGCTGAAATTGTTCGCGGCCAATGCCGGGCGCAGCTTCTCGCGCACCGATCTGTGCACGCGGCTCGGCGTAGCGCTGGAACGCTCCATCGACGTGCAGGTGACGCGGCTGCGCCGCAAGATCGAGGAGGATCCCAAGCTTCCCCTCTACCTGCAGACCGTGCGCGGCGTGGGCTACGTGCTGGTGCCGGACCGTGTCAGTTGAAGGCCCGCGCGGGCTGGCGCGCCTGGACCCCTGGCGGTTCATCAAGCCATTCCTGCCGCGGGGGCTGTTCTGGCGCTCATTCCTGATCATCGTGACGCCGCTCGTGCTGCTGCAGGCCGTGGTCTCCTATGTCTTCTTCGAGCGCGACGTCGATACGACCACCCATTGGATGGCGCGCGACATCGCCGCCGACGCGGCGTTCCTGGTGACGCTGGAAGACACCCATAGCGGGGCCGAGCGCGACGCCTTGCGCGCCCAGGCGAGCCGCACGCTGGCCTATCCGGTGACGTTCCTGCCCAGGGCGAAGCTGGAGCCGCCGGCGCACCGCCGCCGCCCCAGCACCATCGACAAGGCGCTCGACGAGGTGATCGGCCAGCTGGTGTCGGAGACCCGGCGCTTCAATGTCGACAGCGTGGACAAGGCGATCGATATCCGCATCGAGGTGCATGACGGCGTGCTGCGCATGGTGGTGCCCAGAAGCCGCGTGACGGTGACGAGCCCCGACATCTTCATCGTCTGGATGGTCGGCTCTTCGCTGATCCTGATCGCCGTGGCATGGCTGTTCCTGCGCAACCAGGTGCGGCCCATCGAACAGCTGGCGCTTGCCTCCGAAGCCTTCGGCAAGGGCCGCGCCGTGCCGGACTTCAAGCCCTATGGCGCGACGGAGGTGCGCCGCGCGGCGCAGGCCTTCCTCACCATGCGCCAGCGCATCGAGCGCCATGTCGGCCAGCGCACCGAGATGCTGGCGGGCATCAGCCACGACATGAAGACCCCGCTCACGCGCATGAAGCTGCAACTGGCGATGATGCCGGAAAGCGGCGACATCCAATCGCTGCGCGGCGACATCGCCGAGATGGAATACATGCTCGACGAATATCTCGACTTCGCGCGCGGCGAAGCTGGCGAACAGACGACGCTGGAGGATTTGAGCGAATTGGCGCGCGACGCCGCCGCGGCATCGGCCGGCGCGCACGGCATGGAATCCGCCGATATCGAAGTGGAAGCCACGGGTCCGATCCAAATCCAGATGCGGCGCAAATCGCTGCGCCGCTGCGCCACCAACCTGATCGACAACGCGCTCAAATTCGGCCGCCAGGTCAAGATCGCAGTGGCAAGCGACGGACGCTTCGCCCGCATCATCGTGGACGACGACGGCCCGGGTATCCCGCCCGAGCGGCGCGAGGAGGCGTTCCGGCCGTTTCACCGCCTCGACGAGGGGCGCAATCTGCAGGCCGGCGGATCGGGGCTGGGCCTTGCCATCGCGCGCGACATCGCCCGCGCCCATGGCGGCGACATCCTGCTCGACAAAAGTCCGCTGGGCGGCCTGCGCGCGACGATCCGACTACCGACCTGAGACCAGCACGCGGCCGAGCGAGCCGAGCGCTTGCGCCGGATTCAGCATCGCGCGCACCAAGCGAAGGCCGGCCGGCGGGCGAACGTGCACCAGATCGACATAGCTGCCGCTGGCGCCGTTCGTCAGCGGCTCGGTCGTCAGCGGACTGCGCTGAAGGAAATCGACCACCGCGACCTTGCCGCGGCAGGCGGCGTTGTGGCGCTGCGCATCGGCGGCGACATCGCGCTTGAACGCCGCGAGACCGGCGCCGTCGGTCGCTTCATACACCGCTTGGATCTCCGCCCGGTCGGGCGGAAAAAACGCGATCAGGCGCAGGTCGCGATCGCACACCGCCTGCAGGATCGCATCGAACTGCTCGCGCTGCGGCGGCAGCATGTGAAAGGCACGGTCGTGGCGGTAGCGAAGATCGCGCGCCATCGAGGCGGCCGTCATCCGCGCATAGGCCTCGAACAGATCGGGCCGGTCGGCCGCCGTCTGATGCGGCTTCAACTGCGCCAGCAGATAGGCGCCAAGCGCGTGCATGCCGAGCGCGCCGCCGCTCAAATAGCGCGTGGTGAACAGCCATAGCGCGCGGCGCGGCGTGGCCGCCCCGTCTGCGCCGACCGCCAGACGGGTCTCATCGAAGCCGTCGCCGACGGTCGGACCCGGCGCGTCGCCGGCAAACGCATCGAGCGCCAGCACGATCGTCTTGACCGATGCATGCGCCGCGGCGTCCTGGGCGAAGCGGCGGGCCTCGTAGGCCGTGATGCTGGAGACGCCGTAATTGAAGCTGCGCACGCCGAAGGCGGGGTCGACCAGCACGGGATCGAACCCGTCGCGCACGCGGCTGGAACCGACGAAGACGAGATCGGGCTGCACCGTTTCCAGCCAGGCCGGCTTCAACACGCGCTCGAAGCCGGGCACGGTTTCGACGCTGGGACCGTTGGGCGTGTTCAGGATGATGCGGTCGGCCGCGGCGTTGAACGCGACGACGACCAGCATCGCCAGCGACACGGTGACGAGAAACCAAGGGAGATATCGCGAGCGCTGCATGGGTTAGAACTGGAAGTAGATGAAGGGGCTGAGATTGGAGAGCGCGAGCACCGCGGCGATCGACAGCACGCCATAAGCGACCGCCTGGGCCGGCGTCGGCCGCCAGGCAAGCCGGCCTGGGTCGCCCAATCCGGTGTCGGTGCCCGGCGGCAGGGCGGGACGATACTTCCAGGTCATCTCCATGCTGTTGGGTGCGAACCAGACGAGCGCGAACAGCGCGGCGAGCGCGGCCAGCGCCAGCGGCGAGACGGTGACGATGTGCGAGCGGCCCTGGCCGACCAGCCCGCCGAACACCGAGGCCGCCGCGACGAGATCGCGGGCGCGGAACACGACCCAGGCGAGCGTCACGGCCATGAAGGTGAGCAGCACCGAGCCGGCATGCGCCGCGCGCGCGTATCGCGCCGGCGTCTTCCAGCCCGCGCGCGCCGCCCAATCGCGATAGGCGTGATTGACGACGAGATAGAAGCCGTGCAGCCCGCCCCAGATCATGAAGGTCCAGTTGGCGCCGTGCCACAGCCCGCCCAGGAGCATCGTGGCCATCAGATTGAGATAGCGCCGCGTCTTGCCGAGCCGATTGCCGCCCAAGGAGAAGTAGAGATAGTCGCGCAGGAAGGTCGAGAGCGAGATGTGCCAGCGGCGCCAGAATTCGATCGCGCTCACCGCCTTGTAGGGCGAGTTGAAGTTGAACGGCAGGCGGATGCCGAACAAGCAGGACGAGCCCAGCGCCATGTCGGTGTAGGCCGAGAAGTCGAAATAGATCTGAAAGCCGAAGAACAGCGTGCCGAGCCAGGCATCGCCCAGCCCCAGATGCGTGCCCTGCTGCGCGGCGGAAAAGATGCGGTCGGCATAGGGCGCCAGATTGTCGGCGATGAGCGCCTTCTTGGCGAGACCCATGCTGAACAGCGTGATGCCGAGCGAGATGTCCTCGCCGCGCTCCCATGGCGCGCGGCCGCGCCGGAATTGGGGGATGAGATCGTTGTGCCGCACGATGGGCCCGGCGATGAGATGCGGGAAATAGCCGACGAACAGCGCATAATCGAGCAGGCTGTAGCGCGGCGCCTTGCCGGCGCCCGCATCGACCAGATAGCTGATCTGCTCGAAGGTGAAGAAGGAAATCGCGAGCGGCAAGAAGAGATGCGGGATCGGCAGCGTCAGGCCGAACAGATCGTCCGCCGTGCCGGCGAAGAGGCCGGCATATTTGAAGATGCCGATCAGACCGAGATTGAAGATAAGACCCGCAGTCACCAAGCCGCGGCCGGACCGGCCGGCCGCCACGCGCCGCACGATGGCGCCGCCGAGACCGTAATTGACCGCGGTCGAGCCGATCAGGAGCAGCAGGAAATCGGCGCGCCACCACGCATAGAACACATAGGACGCCGCCAGAAGGAAAAGCCGTCGGCCGCGCCCCCGACCGATTTCGATCAGCCGAAACCCGATGACGACGACGACGATGAAGGCGATGTAGGGATAGGAATTGAACGGCATATGCGCGCCGTCATCTCAAGGATAGCGATTCCGTTCTAGAGGCCTATGCGCCGGGGCACAACCTTCAGCGGCCGAGCACGCGGGCGCGGCGCGCGGCGGCGGCGACGGCGCGGCGCATCAACGGCGCGAGCCCGTTCGCCGCCATCAGCACCTTGAGGGCGGCTTCCGTCGTGCCGCCCGGGCTCGTGACGTTGCGGCGCAGATCGGCCGGCGCGGACGGATCCGCGTCCAGCAGCGCCCCGGCGCCGGCGATCGTGGCCCGCGCCAGCTTCTGCGCCAGCGCGGGCGCGAGACCTTCGGCTTGCGCCGCCGCGGCGAGCGCTTCGGTCAGCAGAAAGACATAGGCCGGGCCCGAGCCCGACACCGCGGTCACCGCGTCGATGTCGCCCTCGGATTTGAGCCAGACGGTCTCGCCCAGGGCGGACAGCAGCGATTGGGCCAGCGCCTTGTCCTTGGCCGTCGCACCCTTGGCGGCGAACAGCGCGGTGATGCCGCGGCCGATGGCACCGGGCGTGTTGGGCATGGCGCGCACGATGCGCGTCTTCGCGCCCCAGGCGCGCCGCATCGATTGCGTGCTGGAGCCCGCCGCGATGGACAGCATCAGCGCGCCGGATCGCGCGATGGGCGCCAAGCTCGCCGCGGTCTGGCTCAGCACTTGCGGCTTGAGCGCGACGACGCAGGCGCGCGCGGCCAGGCTGTCGATGGTCGCGGTCGATCCGAACAGCGCGATCTTGTGCTTCGCCGCGAACGCCTTGAGGTCCTTTCCGGGCGAAGGCTCGACCACCAGGACCGGCCCAAGCCCGGCGCCGACCCAGCCCCTGAGCAGTGCGCCGCCCATGCGGCCCGCGCCGATGAGGAGGATGGGGTTCACGCCTGCCCCGCGCACTCCAGCACCGCGGCGGCGACGGCTTCTTCCGCGGTTTTGCCGCCCCACAGCACGAACTGGAAGGCCGGGTAATAATGCTCGCAGGCTTCCAGCGCGAGATTGAGCAAGGCTTCGCATTGCGAGGCGCTGGCGCGCGCATCGGGAAAGATCATCGCGTGGCGGAACACGATCGTGCCGTCGTCGGGCCACAGATCGAAATGTCCGATCCACAGCCGCGCGTTCACATACATCAGAAGATCGGAGACATGGCTGCGGCGTACGCCATCGGTGATGCGCATGTCGAAGGCGCTGGACAGGTGCAGCGATTGCAGGTCTTCGCGCCAGGAGAAGCTGAAATGGTGATCGCTCCAGCGGCCGGCGACGGAGAGATTGAGCTCGTCGCGCCCAGCCCGCTCGAAGGCCCAGCCGTTCTCCTCCACCGCGCGCTCGAGCATGTCGATGGGGTGGGAAGCGATGGGCGCCTGTTCGTGATGGATGACGGTCATCGCCTGCTCCAAATGGACCTGCCCGCAACGCGAAGCAGTTGCAGGTCAAACTGGCACAACATTTTGTGGCGGCCAAGAGTCCCCGGCGCCGAGACTCTGGACAGGTCGGGGCATCCACAGGCTTGGCCGTGCGGCGATTTGAATCGGGGGGCGTTCATATCCTCCCGTTCACGGGAGGGTCGAAATTTGCGCCAGCAAATTTCGGGGAGGGGAAAGAGCCGCAAGGGGAGCAAGATGCCAACCACCTTGCCCTCCCCGAAAAATTCATCGCTTCGCTCGAATTTTTCGACCCTCCCGTAAACGGGAGGGTAAGATCACGGCGCCAGCTTCGACTCCAGCGCGGCGATTCGTTTTTCCAGCGCCTCGTTCTCGGCACGCGCCTTGGCGGCCATCGCCTTGACCGCCTCGAACTCCTCGCGCGGCACGAAATCCATGTCCGCCACCAGACGCTCGAGCCGCTGCTTCACGAAGGTGTCGATCTCGTCGCGCACGCTCTTGGCGGCGCCGGCAGCGTCGGTAAACAGTCTCGCCATGCCGTCGAGAAACGGATTATCGGTCTGGGCCATCTTCGCCTAATCGTCCCAGCAATGGCATTCGGAATAATCCTCGCACTTCTTCGTCACCGGATCGCACAGCGTGATGAAGTTGCAGACGCATTGGATGTCGCTGACCGTGGGATGCTGGAACGTCATCTCGTGGCCGATTTCGGCGCTGAGCTGGCTGTCGCCTGCCGCGTAGCCCTGCGCCAGTTTCAGGAGCGCCAACGGCCCCAGCCGGAGCGGTGGCGCCAGCGAGCCGTGCGGCTTGACGGAGATGAAGGTGCGACGGCGGCCGAGCTGCCGCGCCGCCTGCAGCAGCAGGTGCGGATCGCGCATCGACAGGCCCTGATGCACGAGGCGAATCACGGCCATGGAGTCGGCGCCCGGCGGGCCGGCCTGGATTCGGGCGCGGCCAGGCGGCTCAGGCTGGGGGTTGAGCAAGGCCGCCGACGCGGCACCGGCCGTCAGAACCGCCGTCATTCCAAGCAGGAGTTCTCGTCTGTGGTGCATGGAGTAGCACGCTCCGAAAATCGCGGGCAATACATAGCACGAAAGACCGTCCGCTCCCATTCGATGCCTTGACAGGAACGGGCGAAGCAGACGTGGTTCGCGCATGAATCTCGCTCTTCTCCCCTTCCCCGACATGGATCGGGCGCTGGTCCATCTGGGTCCGATCGACATCCGCTGGTACGCGCTGTCCTACATCGCGGGGCTGGTGTTCGGCTGGTGGGCGGCGGCGCGCATGACGCGCGAGCCCAAGCTGTGGAAAAACCCGACCTTCGCCGGCAAGGCGCCGATCACCGCCGACCAGATCGGCGATCTCTTTGTGTGGGCGACCTTCGGCGTGATTCTGGGCGGCCGTATAGGGTGGATCCTGTTCTACGGCATCGCGCTGTGCGGCGTGTCGCCGGAATCGGCGTTCTGCCAGGGCCCGCCGGGCGAGCCCGGCCTGCCGATGGATTTCCTCGTCCATCCCATCCGGCTGATCGCGATCTGGCAGGGCGGCATGTCCTTTCATGGCGGGCTGGCCGGCGTGGCCGTGGCGCTGTGGCTGTTCTGCCGGCAGAACAAGCTGCAATTGCTGCCGGTGGCGGACATGGTCGCGGTGGTGGCGCCGATCGGATTGTTCTTCGGGCGGCTCGCGAACTTCGTGAACGGCGAGTTGTGGGGCAAGGTGACCGACGTGCCCTGGGCGATGGTCTTCTGCACGCCGCATATCCAGGCGCAGTTCCATGGCGGCTGTCCCGCAGGCGGCCTGCCGCGCCATCCCAGCCAACTCTACGAAGCCGCGCTCGAGGGCCTGCTGCTCTACGCCATCCTGCAGATCGGCCTGCGCCGGTTCCACTTCCAGGAGCGGCCGGGCCTTCTGACCGGCCTGTTCTTCGTCGGCTATGGCACCTTCCGCTTCATCGTCGAGTTCTTCCGCGAGCCCGACGGGCCGTTCCTCGGCTGGTTCTCCATGGGCATGGCGCTGTCGATTCCGCTTTGGGGCGCGGCCGGCTATTTCCTGTGGACGGCGCTTCGGCCGCACACCAACGGACGGGCATGACGGCGGCCGGCGAACGGATCAAGGCCCTGATCGCCAGCCAGGGACCGATCACGATCGCGCAGTTCATGACCATCGCGCTGCTCGATCCGGCCGGCGGATATTATGCGACGCGCGATCCGTTCGGCGCGGCCGGCGATTTCATCACCGCGCCGGAGGTGAGCCAGATGTTCGGCGAGCTTGTCGGGCTCTGGCTCGCACAAGCCTGGATCGAGCAGGGACGGCCGGCACGCCCGCTTCTGGTGGAGTTGGGGCCGGGGCGCGGCACGCTGATGGCCGATGCTTTGCGCGCGCTGAAGCTTCTGCCGCTTTTGCGCGATAGCCTCGATGTCGTGCTGGTGGAGGCCAGCCCGGCGCTGAAGCAGGTGCAGCAAAAGACCCTGGCGGATTGCGGCGTGAATCCGCGCTGGGCCGACAGCCTGGACGGCGTGCCGAGCGACCGGCCGCTGTTTCTCGTCGCCAACGAGTTCTTCGACGCGTTGCCGATTCATCAATATGTCAGAACGGAACGCGGCTGGTGCGAGCGCATGATCGCACGGGACGCGAACGGCGCGCTCGCCTTCGCGCCGGCGCCGGCGCCCTATCCGGACGGCAACGTGCCCGCCAATCGCGACGGCGCGCCGCCGGGCGGCGTGTACGAGACCTCGCCCGCCGGCGAGGCGCTGGCCGAGGAGATCGGCCACCGCATCGCCGGCCATGGTGGAGCCGCCTTGATCGTCGATTACGGCTATGACGCGCCGGGATTCGGCGAGACGTTGCAGGCCGTGAAAAGCCACAGCTTCGCGGGCGTGCTCGACGATCCCGGCGCCGGCGATCTGTCGGCGCATGTCGACTTCCGCGCGCTGGGCGACTCGGCAGCGCGCGGCGGCGCGAGCGTGTGCGGGCCGGTGGCGCAGGGCGATTTCCTCGTCGCGCTCGGCATCGTGCAGCGGGCGGAGAAACTGGCGCAATCGCATTGGACCGGCGGTCGCGCGACGATGCCGACGCTGGCCGACAGGCCCGAACTGATGGAGCAACTCGACCGGCTTATCAAACCCGAACAGATGGGCACGCTGTTTCGGGCGCTCGCCATCGTGCCCAAGAACGCGCCGACGCCGGCGGGGTTTTGATAAGCTCCGTCATCCTCCGGTCGCGAGTGCAGCGAGCGATCCGGGGGACCTAATTTTCTTTTGCACATTGCGCGCCGAGCCAACATGCGACGCGGATCATGACCAAGCGCTTCTGGGTCTACATCATGGCCAGCAAACCCTGGGGAACGCTCTACACCGGCGTCACCAGCGATATCGAAGCGCGCGTGTTTCAGCATCGCGAGGGCCTGTTTGAGGGTTTCACCAAGAAATACGGGGTCAAGACGCTCGTTTATTTCGAGGAGCACGGCGAAGCGCACGCCGCCATCCATCGCGAGAAGCGGATCAAGAAGTGGCCACGCACCTGGAAAATCAACCTTATCCGTACGGACAATCCGGATTGGAGCAATTTGGCCGAATCCTGGTATCCGCAGAGAATGACCGAGGTGGACATAGAAAATTGGGTCGCCCGCATAAAGCGGGCGATGACGGATTTGGGTTAGAGCGATGCTTGTTTTGACATCACAAGCCCTGTCCGCCCTGCCCGGTATTGCGCATGGTTTTTTTGGACGCAGCGGCGGCGTATCGACCGGTATCTATGAGTCGCTCAATTGCGGCCCTGGCTCCGGCGACGCACGCGCCAATGTCGTCGAGAACCGCCGCCGGGTGTCGCAGGCGCTGGACGGCGTGGCCTTGGCCACGCTGGGCCAAATTCACGGCACCGCCGTCGTCACGGTGACGACGCCCTGGCCGATCGGCGAGACGGCGGTGGAAGACGCCCAGCACATCCCCCTTGGCGACGCGATGGTGACGGCGACGCCCGGCATCGCGCTCGGCATCCTCACGGCCGACTGCGCGCCCGTGCTGTTCGCCGACGCCCAAGCGCGCGTGATCGGCGCGGCACATGCGGGATGGCGGGGCGCCCTCACCGGCGTGCTCGAAGCAACCCTCGCCGCCATGGAGACATTGGGCGCCGCGCGCGGCCGGATCGTCGCCGCGATCGGGCCCTGCATCGCCCAAGCCAACTACGAGGTCGGGCCGGAATTCCACGCCCGCTTCCTGGACGAAGACGCAAGCCATGCGCGATTCTTCGTCGCCGGCGCGCGCGCGGACCATTACCAGTTCAACCTGGAAGGCTTTGTCGCGGCCAGGCTTGGCGCCGCGGGTGTGGATAAGATCGAGGCGCTGGGCGCCTGCACCTATGCGCGCGATGCCGACTTTTTCAGCTTCCGTCGCAACACCCACCGCGGCGAAAGCGACTATGGCCGCGAAATTTCCGCCATCGTGCTCCGCTGACACTTTCGCGGGGCGGGTGCAGTTGCTACAAGCCCGTCATCAAAACATCACACGACGTGGGGCCGCATCCATGACCGAGACGAACGGAGCGCGGGGGATGAAGCTGTTGGCCGGCAATTCCAACAGCGAACTCGCCAAGGCGATCGGCGCCCATCTGAAGCTGCCGCAGGTCAAGGCCATCGTCCGGCGATTCGCCGACATGGAGGTGTTCGTCGAAATCCAGGAGAACGTCCGCGGCGAGGACATCTTCGTCATCCAATCGACGAGCTTTCCCGCCAACGACAACCTGATGGAACTGCTGATCATCATCGATGCGCTCCGGCGCGCCTCGGCGCGGCGCATCACGGCAGTGCTGCCCTATTTCGGCTACGCCAGGCAGGACCGCAAGGTCGGACCGCGCACGCCGATCTCCGCCAAGCTGGTCGCCAACCTGATCACCGAAGCCGGCGCGAACCGGGTGCTGACCGTCGACCTGCACGCCGGGCAGATCCAGGGCTTCTTCGACATCCCGACCGACAACCTCTTCGCGATGCCGGTGATCGTGCGCGACATCCAGGACTATCTGGGCAGCGGCGACCACCTGATGGTGATCTCGCCCGACGTCGGCGGCGTGGTGCGCGCCCGCGCACTCGCCAAGCGGCTGGGCACCGAGCTCGCCATCGTCGACAAGCGCCGCGAGCGGGCGGGCGAGTCCGAGGTGATGAACATCATCGGCGACGTCGAGGGCAGAAGCTGCATCCTGATCGACGACATCGTCGATTCGGGCGGTACGATCTGCAACGCCGCCGAGGCGCTGCTGAAGAACGGCGCCAAGGACGTGTGCGCCTACGCCACCCATGGCGTGCTGTCGGGCGGCGCGGTGGCGCGCATCGCGGGCTCCAAGCTCAAATCCATGGTGGTGACCGATTCCATCGCCGCGACCGAGGAACAGCGCAAGAGCGCCAACATAAGGCGCATCTCCATCGCGCCCTTGATCGGCGAGGCGATGCGGCGCATCAACAACGAAGAGAGCGTATCGAGCCTGTTCGATTAGGCGATTGCGCCGAGCCGGCCGCGATGACAGATAGCTCCGGGATCGATAGCCCCGAGTGTGTGCCGTCAGCGCCCTCCAATAAGGCGCAAATTGGTCTGCGCAACAATATCTTCCGGCATGCAGTCGAGGGCGAGTCTGAACTGCTGAGCCGCCTGCTCATACTCGCCATAGCGCATCATCAACAGTCCGGTCACTTTCGGCGCACTGAACTGGTGAGAGATAAAGGGTCGCGTGCGCAACATGAGCGAGATTGCCGTTGCGGGATCGCCGTTGGCTGCGATTGCATCCGCGTCCGCGGCGATCACTTCGTTGTCGAACAGCGGCAGGCGCGTCTCCTGCAAACCGTCGACAAATTTGAATAGCGCCGTCATATCCCGGTGCGCCAGAAGCGTTTCGTATCGGTCGACAATCGCACGTTCGCGCGTCAGCCCCAGCGCCATTGAATCGCGTTGCGCGTCCAACGCGCGCCGCGTCAGCCAGACGCCATTCGCCATGACTCCCGCCACGGAGGCCAACGCGCCGAGATCCGCGGTCGGATCGCGATCGAGCAAGAGCAAATCCGCGCGCGCGCCTTGACCGATGAACCCAAACTCCTCCTGCGCATGCTTCACGCTATGTTGTTTCAGGAACAAGCATGGGTTGCGCGTAGCCGCGCGCAATGCCTCGAAATTCGACAGGCCCACTTCATGAAGCAGCTGAATTTCCTCCAGGAGGCTCTGCCCTGCAAAGCCAATGGGCGCGTCGGTACCGGCCATCAACAGCACACCCGCCTCCTTCAACCGGCTCGTAATGTGCTTCAACAATCCGTGGCGTTGATGAATCACATCGGCAAATCGGTCGCCCCGCCTCGCGAACGAGTTGTTTGCAGGCAGGAAAGATTGATAAACGGCCGGCGCCATATAGTGGGCTTCAGGGTCACGCAAGATCGCCGATATATCGCGCGCTTGTTTCTCGATCTCAGTATAAGCGACGAGATTTGGGACCACCGCCACCTTGTTGCGGGCCGTTAGCTCAACAGCCAGCGCGATCTCGCTTTCCGTTGGCGATGTGCCGATCACGCGCGTGTATTCTTCCGAATGTGCGACGGCGTCGAAGCCGTTCTCGAAAATATCGATGAGATTGACGTCCTCCGGGATGTGACCGACGTGAGGAACGCGGTTGGCGTGTGCCCAAGCAGCGATCGCCCGGAACTCCGGGAGCGCCACCTTTGAATAGCTCTTTATCATGTCGGCCCCGGCACCTATTTCACGCTCCAGGAACGGCGCGACATCTTGCGGACGTCCTAGCGCGTGAAACCACGGTGTCACGCCCGCACGCCCTTCTATAGATCCAGTGGTTGACAAGAGATTGGGTAAAACTGCGTTGGGATACGGCGAGCGCCGCCGCCGCCACTCTAGCGGCTCTCCATCGTAAGCCGCGACCGTGGTGACGCCATGGACGAGATGCGAGAGCAATTCGGCTGGCCGGTTGGGGTGGGTATGAAAATCCACCAGACCCGGCATCAAATACTTCCCTTCACATTCGATGATCCGCGCACTTCGCGGCACTTCCGCCTGATCCGTTGGGAGCAACGCCGTCACGCGCCCACCCGTCACGATGACCGAATGACGATCCAGACGTACATCGCGATCCATCGGCAAGACCGTAGCGCCACGAAACACCGTGACACCTTCAGCCGCCGAAGAACGGCCAAGGACCGCAAGAGCACCAGCTGTTGCAAGAAATCCGCGCCGTGTCGGCCCGCTCATGCGCTCACCCAATTTCCTGTCCGGTTCCGACGTATCCCCCATCGGGATATTCCTGTATCTTCCGCGGAATGTCACAGCGGTATCGATGCAAATGGCAAAATCTCCCGCGTCGTTTTTCGGTTTTGTCTCATGCGAAGCGTAACGAAGCTCGATGAAATCGATCGGCGCCTCCTCAATCTGCTTCAGAAGGATTGCCAAATTCCGGTCATCGAGCTTGCCGCCGAGCTCGGTATCTCAACACCGACCTGTCACCGCCGCATAAAGCAACTGCGGTCGAACGGCGTGATCGAACGGCAGGTCGCAATCGCCGATCCTTCGCAATCGACGCGTCCGCTCTTGGTTTTTGTGGAGGTATCGCTTCAGACTCATGATGCCGCTGCGATCGACCGCTTTCAAATGCGAATGTGCGCGGAGGAAGACGTAACGCAATGCTTCAATGTCAATGGCGAGGTTGATTTTCTGGTTGCGCTCAACGTGGCCAGCGTCGAATCATATTACCAAGCCTCCCGCGAACTTTTCGGGGGTCACCCCGATGTCAAATCATATCGAAGCTTCGTTGTTATCAAGCGCGCAAAGTTCGATCCCAAGTTGAGATTCTGAACGATGTGCCTTGACCAAGGACGCCGTTCGCTCGGAATGCTGCCATTTTTGCTCCAGTCTGCTAGGTTTCGCAAAGACACATTCGGGAGGTCGGAATGCATGTCGGCATGGGGGTGATCTTTCAGGCGACGGATCCCAAGCGCAGCGACGGCGACGTGTACAGGGCCGAGCTGGCGCTGGGCGATCTCGCCGAGCCGCTGGGCTTCGATTCCATCTGGGGCGTGGAACACCACTTCACCGACTACACGATGTGCCCCGATGTGCTGCAGTTTCTGTCGTACTACGCCGGCCGCACCAAGCGCGTGAAACTCGGCTCGATGGTGGTCGTGCTGCCGTGGCACGATCCGATGCACGTCGCCGAACAGATTTCGGTGCTGGACCACCAGTCCGACGGCCGTTTCATCCTTGGCCTGGGGCGCGGCCTGGGACGCGTGGAGTTCGACGGCTTCGGCGTCGATCAGAACACGGCGCGCGAGCGCTTCGTGGAGTCGGCCCAGATGCTGCTGGAGGGACTCGAGCGCGGCTGGTGCGAATTCGACGGCAAGCTGATCAAGCAGGCCAGGAGGGATATCCGCCCCAGGCCCTTCAAGTCGTTCCGCGGCCGCACCTATGCCGCGGCGGTGTCGCCGGAATCGTCTGAGATCATGGCCAGGCTCGGCATCGGCCTGCTGATCATTCCGCAAAAGCCGTGGGACGCGGTGTTCACGGAGATGGCCAACTACCGCAACATCTACCGGCAGGTGAACAGGCAAGACGCGCCCGCGCCGATCCTGGCGGGCTGGGTGTTCTGCGACAAGGACGCCAAGAAGGCCGAGGCGATGGCGCGCGAATATATCGGCGGCTATTGGAAGACGGTGCTCAAGCACTACGAACTCGCCGGCGATCACCTGGCCAAGACGAAGGGCTATGAGAGCTACGGGAACATGCAGCAGATGATGAAGGCCGGCGGCGCCGACGCGATGATCGATTTCTTCCTGGGCCTTCAGATCTGGGGCACGCCGGAGCAGTGCCTGGACCGCGTCATCGACTTCACGGGAAAGCTGGGCGCGGAGACGTTCAACGGCGTGTTCTCCTATGCCGGCATGCCTTACGACATGGCGGAACAGAATCTTCGGCTGTTCGCGTCCGACGTGCTGCCGAAATTGAAGGCGCATCGCCCCGTAAGGGCCGCGGCGGAATAACGGTCATGCCGACCAAGACGGACGTCCACAAGATCGCCCTGTCGCTGGACGGGGTCGCGGAGATCGATCATTGGGGCCGGCCCGCCTATCGCACGACCAAGTGCATCTTCGCGGTGATGCGGCCGGACGGGCTCTATCTCAATCTCGAAGAGGAGCGCAAACAGTTCCTGTTCGAGGCGGCGCCCGACATCTTCGTCAAATACATGTGGGGCAAGACCGCCAACGTGATCGTCCAGATCGACAAGATCTCGCGGCGCGAGCTGGAGGCGCTGGTCCGGGAGGCGTGGCAGAAGAATCTGCCGCCGCCGCCGAAGACGAAAAAGGTCGCTTCAGCCAAGCGGACCGCCGCGCCACGTGGGAAGCGGGCGCGTTCCTAGCGCCACATCGACGGCGGCGCGCGCCAGGAGCCGCGTGCTGTCGAGGGCCGACAGCGGCGAGGTCGTGTCGTCCAGCAGCAGGGGAAGCTCGGTGCAGCCGAGCACGACGCTGTCGCAGCCTTCGCGCTTGAGCCCTTCGACCACGGCGGCAAAGCGGGCCCGCGAGACATCCAGGACCTTTCCGCGCACCAATTCCTCGAAAATGATGTCCTGCACCAGGTCGCGCTCGGGCTTGGGCGGCGTCGCATAGCCGATGCCGCGCCGGCCGAAGGCGCCGGGGTAGACCGGGCCCTCCATCGTCCACAGCGTCCCGGTGATGCCGACCTTTTGAAACCCGCGGCGCCGAGCCTCTTCCGCCACGATTTCGGCGATGTGCAGCCCCGGCAGCGGCAGCGGCACGGCCAGCGCCTCGAACGCCATATGCGCCGTGTTGTCGGGACAGATCCAGAAATCCGCACCGGCCGCGGTCAGGCGCTGCGCCGCGCGGCGGAAGCGCTCGCCGATGGGCGCGAGATTGCCGTTTGCCCAATCGTCCATGCTGGCGCCCATCGCCTCGATGTCCATCACGATGTCGGGATGAACATGTGCGCCGAGACGGCGCTCGCCTTCGTGGCAGGCTTCGAGGAAGCACAGCGCCGCGCCTTCCGCGCTATGCGCCAGGATTCCGATACGTGTCATGCGGGGCTCCTTGCTCGATCGTCAGTAGGAACAAGACGGAAGGGTTTCGAAAGCTTCCCCGGAGCGCGGGCGGCGTTGCAACCCATGCATGCCTCTTCCCGCTAGCATCGCGGCGCGTTTCGGAGCCCCCAGCCTCATGGAGAAAATCGCACTCGGCGAGGCATTCGCCAAGTTCAGCGAGCATTGGCGGCCCAAGACCGTGGCGCGCCTCAACGGCCAGGAGGTCAAGCTGGTCAAGGTCGAGGGCGTGTTTCCCTGGCATCGCCACGATGTGGCGGAGGAGATGTTCCTGGTGTGGCGCGGGCGCTTTCGGGTCGAGTATCGCGACCGCGTGGTCGAACTCTTGCCGGGCGAGTTCACGGTCGTGCCGCGCGGCGTGGAGCATCGCACCGCCGCGGACGAAGAGGCCGAGGTGATCATCTTCGAGCCGGCCGACACGGTGAACACCGGCGATGCGCCGGTCTCGGAGTTCACTGCCCCGATCAATGCGGGGATCTGATCATGCCTTCTTCTTCGCCGGCGCCTTCCTGGCCGCGATGTGCCCGGCCACGATCGTGTCGAGCACGGTGAGCGGCACCGCGCCCGCCTCCACCACCCAATCGTCGAAATCGCGCACATCGTAGAGACGGCCGAGCGCGGCCTTGGTCTTGTCGCGCAGGCGCACGATCTCGTTGTGGCCGACCTTGTAGCCGCAGGCCTGACCGGGCGTGCCGCAATAGCGGTCGATCTCGCTCGTCATGGCGGCATCGGCGCGGCCGGTCTGCTCCACCGCCCATTGCACCGCCTGCTCGCGCGTCCAGCGCATGGCGTGCAGGCCGGTATCGACCACCAGGCGCACCGCGCGGAACTGCTGCGCCTGGAGATAGCCCAGTTGGCCGAACGGATCGTCGGCATAAAGGCCGAGCTCGTCGGTGAGCTGTTCGGCGTACAGCGCCCAGCCTTCGACATAGGCGTTGAAGCCGCTCAGCAGGATGCGGATCAGCGGCTGCTTGCGGGTCTCGGTGAGATAGGCGCCCTGCCAGGCGTGACCGGGGATGGTCTCGTGATGGGTCAGCGTGGGCAGCGTGAAGCGCGGCCAGTTCGCCGTGGTCTTGAGGTTGATGTAGTAGGTCGAGGGGCGCTTGCCGTCGAGCGAGCCGGTGTTCATGTAGCCCAACCCGGCACCGTCCTGAATGTCCGGCGGCACGCGCTTGACCACCACGGGCGCCTTCAGTTTCAGACGCGAGGCGCGCGGCATCTGCACGCGCATCTGCGCGATCAGGCCGTTGAGGTAGGCGATGCACTGGTCGCGCCCGGCATCGTCGTCGGAGAACACGAAGCGCGGATCCTGCGCCAGCGCGCCCATGCGCGCGCCGACCGTGCCTTGGCTCAGACCTTGTTTCTTCAACAACCCGTCCATGCGGGCGACGATGGCGGCGTTTTGGTCGAGGCCGGTCTGGTGAATCTGCGCCGCGGTCTGCGGCGTGGTGGTGCCGACCTTCAGCGCCCAGGCGTAATAGGCCTCGCCATCCTTGAGCTTCCACACGCCGGCATCGTGGGTGGCCCCAACGAGCGCCGCGTTCAGCGCATCGAGCTGACGCTGCACGGCGGGGTAGACCTTCTCGGTGACGAGCTTGGTTGCGGGCGTGGCGAAATCGTCCGCGATTCCCTTGGCCCTGGCGCGTGCGACAAGCGAGGTCACCAGACGCTGATCGCCCGGCGTCATGGCGAGGAACCGCGTCATCTGTCCGGTGGCCGTGTGCAGCAGGAAATCGGGCGGTACCACACCGGCGGCCACATCGTTCTTGACGCGCGCGGTCTCCTGATCGAGCGCGACGGCGAAAGCCTCGAGGCGCGCGAGATAGGCATCGGCGTCGGCCTTGTTCTCGATACCGTGCTGGCTGTTGAGGAATTCGGGAACGTCCACGAAGGTGCCGGACTGCTGGCTGACGACATAGGGCGTGGCGGATTCGCTCATGGCGGTGGTGACCGTGTTGTCGCCAAAGCCGAACGCGCGGGCGTCGCGGCCGAGCTCCAGCGCATAGGTCACGACATCGCGGTTGAGACGATCCTGCGGCGTGAGGTGGGCCGCCGGCACCCGCGCCAGCTTGGCGATCCAGACGGTGCACGCCTCATGCGACCGGACGACCGCGTCCCAGGAACAATCGGCGAGCTTGGCCTTCAGAGCCGCGCGCGCGCCGGTATCGAGGCCGAGCGACGTGGTGAACTGGGGATTGGCATTCAGGAGTTCGTCGGACAGCCGATCGAACAGAGGCTTGATCGGCGACGGCGGCGCGAGTTTCGCGGCGAAGGCGGATGTGCCCAAAGCGGCCGTGGCGGCGGCGCCTTGAAGAAGCGAACGGCGACTGAGCGGCATGTCGATTTCCCCGGGAGCGAGCGACCGACTCTAGCCGCGCGTGGGAGCGGCGCAACGCCCATCAATTGGATTTGATGAAGCGCAGCATGTCGGCATAGAGCGTGGTGCGGTGGCGCAGGCCGCGCGCGAGCGACAGCAGAATGCCCAGATGCCCGATGCCCTCGTATTCGAAGAGTTCGACCTTGTTGCCGGCATCCGTCAACCGCTTTGCGAAGCGCCGCGAATTCCCGGCGCCGACCGTGGTGTCCTTGGTGCCGTGCGCCAGCAGCATGCGCGGCGCGCCGGGCTTCACATATTTGATCGGCTGCGTCGCCATCACGCGATCGCCGCCGAAGAGATCGATCAGCACCGGATCGCGGATCGGGAGGAAATCGTAGGGACCCGCCAATCCAATGACGCCGCGGATGGCGGACGGCGTCAGGTCGACCGCCTTCAGGTAGGTCTCGTTGACCGCCAGCATCGCGGCGATGTAGGCACCGGCGGAGTGGCCGCTGACGAATATGCGCGCCGCGTCGGCGCCGTCCAGTTCGGCCGCGCCGGCGCACAGGAATTTGACCGCCAAGGCGCCGTCCTCGATGAAGGTGGGGTATTTCACCTGCGGATAGAGCCGATAATCGGCCACGGCGGTGACGATGCCGCGGCTTGCGAACGCCTCGCCGAAGGCACGGTAGATCGCCTTCGAGCCGCTTTGCCAGCTTCCGCCATAGAAGAACAGCAGCACGGGCGCTGAGGACAGGGAGCCATCGGGAACGTATAGATCGAGCCTCTGCCGCGGCAGCGGCCCATAGGAGCGGTTTGCCAGGACGTGGTAGCCGGTCCGGGACACCAGGCCGTTGATGGCCGGAATGGCGGCCTTCAGCACCAGATCGCGGGCGGCGACGGCCAGGTGATCGAGGGCGCGGAGAACGAAGCTGGCCATGACGAGAACTCAAAGGCGTGGAAGGGGATCAATCGGCAGGGATTTCAGCCGGTTAAGCCGGGCATCATCTTCCGCCCGACCCCCGGTTGCGTGGCGCCCAAGCTTCCGCTAAAAGCCCCGCCTTCATCTGTCCTAGATGTGTTGACGGATGACATTGCCGAATTACCCAAGGAATTCAAGACCATGCGTGAGACACAAGAACTGCGCGCCGAGCCCCGCAGCGGCACCGGCAAGGGCCCGGCCTATCAGGCGCGCGGCAAAGGTCTCATCCCGGCCGTGGTCTATGGCGGCGACGCTGCGCCCGAGAACGTCTCGGTCGATTACCGCACGCTGGAGCGCCACTACCAGACCGGCAATTTCACCACCTCGCTGGTGATGCTCGATGTCGCCGGCAAGAAGACGCGCGTGATCCCGCGCGAGGTGCAGGTCGATCCCGTCACCGACCGCCCCGTGCATGTCGATTTCATGCGTCTGGGCGAAGGCGCCAAGGTGCGTCTCGCCATCCCCGTGCACTTCCGCAACCAGGGCGAGTCGCCCGGCCTGAAGAAGGGCGGCGTGCTCAACATCGTGCGCCACGACATCGAATTGCTGTGCCCGGCCGAAAGCATTCCCGAGGAGATCGCCGTCGATCTCGCCGGCCTCGACATCCACGACACGGTGCACATCTCGTCGATCGCGCTGCCCGAGGGCGTCAAGCCGATCATCCGCGGCCGCGACTTCACCATCTGCTCCATCGTCGCGCCGACCAGCGTGCTGGAAGAGCAGAAGGCCGCAGCCGCCGCTGCCGCCGCCGCCGCGTCCGCGCCGGTCGTCGAGGAAGGTGCCGCCCCCGCCGCGGGCGCAGCGCCCGCCGCCGGCGCCGCCGCCGCCCCGGCCGCCGCCGCACCCGCCAAGAAGTAAGGCCTCGTCCGCGGGACGCCGATGTCCGACACGCCGCTTCTCATCGCCGGGCTCGGCAATCCCGGCGCCGAGCATGCGCGCGACCGGCACAATGCGGGCTTCATCGTGGTGGAGGAGTTGCACCGCGAATACCGCTTCGGGCCGTGGCGCGCCAAATTCGAAGGCCTCCTGAGCGAGGGATCGCTGGGCGGGCGCAAGACGTATTTGCTCAAACCCCAGACCTACATGAATCTCAGTGGCCGTTCGGTTGGGCCAGCGATGCGGTTCTTCAAGCTGCCGTTGTCGGCCGTGGTGGTGATCCATGACGAGATCGACCTCGCCGCCGGTAAGCTGAAAGTGAAAACGGGTGGCGGCGACGCCGGCAATAACGGCTTGCGCTCCATCACCGCGTCGCTGGGACCCGACTATCGCCGCGTGCGCGTGGGCGTCGGTCATCCCGGCGCCAAGAGCGGCGTGACCGGCCATGTGCTCGGCAGCTTCACCAAGGCCGATGCGGACTGGTTCGTGCCGCTGGTCGAGGCCATGGTCGCGGCGGCGCCGCTGCTCGCGGCCGACGACGACACGGGCTTCATGAACAAGGTGCAGCTTGCCGTGAATCCGCAGCCGAAGAAGGAAAAACCGGCGAAGCCGGAAAAGAAGGACGAAGGCTGATGGGCTTCAAGTGCGGAATTGTCGGGCTGCCCAATGTCGGCAAATCGACGCTGTTCAATGCGCTGACGCAGACCGCGGCGGCGCAGGCGGCGAACTATCCCTTCTGCACCATCGAGCCCAATGTCGGCGACGTGGCGGTGCCCGATCCGCGGCTTGAGACGCTGGCCAGGATCGGCAAGTCGGCCGAGCTCATCCCGACCCGCATCACCTTCGTCGACATCGCGGGCCTGGTGCGCGGCGCATCGAAGGGCGAGGGGCTGGGCAACCAGTTCCTCGCCAACATCCGCGAGGTCGATGCGGTAGTGCATGTGCTGCGCTGCTTCGAGGACGACGACATCACCCATGTCGAGAATCGGATCGATCCGGTCGGCGATGCCGAGACCGTCGAGACCGAGCTGATGTTGGCCGATCTCGACAGCCTGGAAAAACGCATCAAGCCGCTCGAGAAGAAAGCCAATTCCGGCGAGAAGGAGGCCAAGGAACAGCTCGCGCTGATGATGAAGGCGATTGTCCTGCTGCGCGAAGGCAAGCCGGCGCGGCGGGCGGAGCTTTCGGCGGAGGAGCGCGCGCCGTTCTCGCAGCTCGGACTGATGACCAGCAAGCCGGTGCTCTATGTCTGCAATGTCGACGAAGGCGCGGCGGCGACGGGCAACACATTCTCGCGGGCCGTGGAGGCCATGGCGAAAACCCAGGGCGCCGGCACGGTCACCATCTCCTGCCGCATCGAGGAAGAGGTCGCGCAGTTGCCGGCTGGCGAGCGCGAGGAATTCCTTTCGAGTCTCGGGCTCGAGGAGCCCGGCCTCAACAAGCTGATCCGCGCCGGCTATGCGCTTTTGGGCCTCATCACCTTCTTCACCGTGGGACCGAAAGAGGCGCGCGCCTGGACCGTGACCAAGGGCTCGAAGGCGCCGCAAGCGGCGGGCGTGATCCACACCGATTTCGAACACGGCTTCATCCGCGCCGAGACCATCGCCTATGACGACTATGTGGCGGGCGGCGGCGAAGCCGGCGCCCGCGACGCCGGAAAATTCCGCCTGGAAGGCAAGGAGTACGTCGTGGCCGACGGCGACGTGCTGCACTTTCGTTTCAACGCATAAAGAAGCCGCAATCGCACCCCACTCGCGCCCCATTGCGGGACGAGCCTTCGTGTCGAACCGAGCGAAGGGGATACGTCATGGTTCGCAAATCCATCGTGGTCATTGCGTGCGCTTTGACGCTTGCGGGATGCGGCGACCGCTCGCCGCGGCCCATGCAGCTTAGAGCACGGATCAATGGTGTGCCTTCTCCTCCGCCGCCGGAGATCGACGTCGCGGCGGACGCGACGACGCCGACCAATTCAGTTTCGACCGCGATCCCCCAGCAGTTCAGCTACACGCATAGCTGGAATTTGCGCATGCCGCACGGCACGGTCTCGCCGCGCTTCCTGCGCGCCCGCGATCTTTGCCTTCAGGACAAGGCGCTCGCTTGCAAGCTCGCATCGGCAAGCATCTCGCAGGGCGACGGCACGCCCGACGGCGTGACATCGGCATCGCTGGAAGTGCAGCTGCCGCATGCGGGATTGGCGCCATTCGAACGGGCGCTCCTCACGCCGGTGCGCGGCGAAAAACCAGGCGATGCGGTCATGGTGTCGCGTCAGACCCAGGCGCAGAGCGTGGAGACGCAGGCGTCCGATACGGGACGCAAGGTGGCGCAACTCACGGGCTATCGCGACAGGCTGGCGGCGCTGGAGAAGCGATCCGACCTGAGCGTCGATGATCTCATCAAGCTGGAAGGCGAAGAGTCCCGCGTGCAAAGCGAACTCGATGCGGCGACCGGCCAACAGCACACGCTGACCGACGGGATCGCGCGCGAGGACGTCACGATCCAGCTCAACGAGACGCCAGAGATAGCCGAGTCGGTCGGGCCGATCACCCAGGCCTGGCGCGACGCCGGCGAGACACTCGCGCTGAACGCGGCGAGCGCGCTGCGGTTCGTCATCGCCGCGCTTCCCTGGCTGCCGATCATCGCGGCGGGAATTTTCGCGGTCGCGCGGCTGTGGCGGTTGTTTCGCCGGCGGCGCCAGAAGTCGGCATAAACCTCGCTGTCATGGCCCGCAAAAGCGGGCCATCCAGTTGACGCCTGCGATGCGATCTTCAGAATACGCTTCGCGATACCTGCCCGAGGGGTCGCCCTGCGATCACCTGGGTGGCCGTATTCGCGGGCCATGACAATCAAGTATGCGGAGAGAACGATGACCCTACGCGGCAAGATGGAGAAAAAAGGAATGCGCGATGGCGCGCAGATCGGCGTCTATCGCGTGCAGCCCGAGGGCGCGCGGCGCGGCGGGCTCGTCCTCATCCAGGAGATCTTCGGCGTCACCGAGCACATCATGGAATTGTGCGACGGGTATGCGAAGGACGGCTATGAGGTGCTGGCGCCGGCGCTCTACGACCGCGAGCATCCCGGCTTCCAGGCGAGCTATTCGCCGGAGGACATCCAGGTCGCGATCAAGCTGGCGCGCGCCGAACATCCCTTCGATCTCTCCATTGCCGACACGCAAGTGTGCATCGACGATCTGAAGGCGCGCGGGCCGGTGTTCATCACCGGCTATTGCTATGGCGGCAGCGTCAGTTGGGCGGCGGCGGGGCGCTGCGCCGGCCTGGCGGCGGCTTCGGGCTATTACGGCGGCAATATCGGCCAGATGATCGATCTGGAGCCGAAATGCCCGACGATCCTGCACTTCGGCGAGAATGATCACGGCATTCCAATGGAGACGGTGCAGAAGGTCGCCGCCGCCCACCCCAAGGTGCAGATCTATCTTTATCCCGCGGGCCACGGCTTCAATTCGGACCGGCGTAGCGACTTCCATCCCGAAAGCGCGGCGCTGGCGCGTCAGCGCACGCTGGAGTTGTTCCGCGCGCATGGCGGCTGATCCGCGCCGCATTTGCGCCAGATTCGGGAACCGGAACGGCGTTCGCGGATGATCGTTTTGGACAACGGGCAACGGGGCTTCATCAAGCTTAGGAGTTGCTCATGTCGCTTCGATCTTCCTTGAAACCGCTGCGGTTGGCGATGCTGGCCGGTGCCATCGGACTTTGCGGCGCGGCCGCCCAGGCACAGGACGAAGGCCGCTATCATGCGGTCGTCTACGGACCCGATGGAACCGAGGAGGTGATCGTGCATGCGCCCTACGATCGCGTGCATCACTATCCCGACGGCACCGCGACGCTGTCGCGCGAAGTGTCCTATGCCGACCTCGACTTGAGCACGCGCGACGGGCGCCACGAATTGCGCGCCCGCGTGCGCGATACGGCGCGCGACGTCTGCGTCGAATTGCGCGACCGCACATCGAACGCGACCGATCCGTTGGACCGGATGGACACGACCCGGTGCGAGCGCGAGGCCTATCGCGACGCGATGGACCAGGCGCACAACGCCATCGCCGACGCGCGCACGGGCGAGGACTGAGCGCGAACCGGCGGCCGTCACCGGCGTGTGACCGCCGGCATCTTCGATAGGGCGGAGCGCGCGCCGCGTTCCGCCCTTTTGATGCGGCGGCAAAGGAACTTAATCATGCCGATGGGGTTAATGTTGGAACCAACCAAGGTAAGACCAATGAAAACCCTGTTCGCTTCGATTGTTGCGTTGACCCTCCTATCCGGCACGGCCGCCAGCGCGGCTGGTATCGGCGTCCATGTCGGCGGCATCGGCATCGGCATCGGCGCCCATGGCGGTCACCGCCATTGCCACGGCTGGGGTTATCATCATCACCAGCGCTATTGCCGCGGCTGGTACTAGTCACGGACGATAGGCCAGGCGGAAGCGTCTGGCCTTAGGTCCCCCTATCGCAGCGCCGCTTCGATATTGCCGCCATCGACGGTGATGATCGCCGCGGTGGTTTTTTCGGCGTGGGCCAGATACACGAAGGCTTCGGCGACCTCGCTCGCATAAACCTCGCGGCCGAGCAGGTTGCCCGACATATAGCTGTCCTCCGACACACCGCGCGCCTTGGCGCGAGCGGCCACCATCTCGTCGGTCAAGAGCCCCGAGCGGATGCGGTCGGCATTGACCGCGTTGGCGCGGATGCCGTCCTTGCCGTGGTCGAGCGCGTATTGGCGCACCAGGAACAGCGTCGCCGCCTTGGGCAGGCCGTAGGGGCCGAAATCCTTGCCGGGATTCACCGCCTGTTTCGACGTATTGAACAACAGGCAGCCATAGGTGCCTTGCGCGCGCATGATGCGCACCGCGTTTTGCGCCACCGATTGATGCGCGAAAAAATTCAGTTCGAAGGATTTGCGCAAGACCGCATCGTCTACCGAACCGATATTGCCCTGCCATGCCGCGCCGGCGTTGGAGACGACGATGTCGACGCCGCCGAAGGCTTCCACCACCTTGTCGAACGCCGCCCTCACCGATACCGGATCCGTCACGTCGCATTGGATGGCGAGCGCGTGCTTGTGGATCGCCTTGGCGGCCTTGACCGCCATATCGTGATCGCGGTCGAGGATCGCGATCTCGGCGCCTTCCACCGCCATGGCGCGTGCGGTCGCGGCACCGATGCCGGAGCCGCCGCCGGTGATCACGCAGACCTGGCGCGCCAGAACTTTCTCCGCCGACTTGCCGAGCTTGGCCTGTTCCAGCGACCAGTATTCGACCTCGAACATGTCGTTCTCGGAAATGCATTTGTATTCGCCGATGGCCTCGGCGTCGGTGATGACCTCGACCGTGTTCT
>CAZMHP010000012.1:0-30129 GCA_964566095.1 uncultured Rhizobium sp.
ACGAAGTTGCGTTTACCAAATCGAAAGACTAGACCCCCCTTGCGAACCGTGATTACGTTGGCTTTAAGAAAAAGAGAGCACTGGGTCGCAACCGGTGCCGGGAGGGGGACGCGTAGTTTGGCCCAAATCCGCCAATCCCGGTGCCATCGCGCCGGGATTAGTTTTGTGTAGGCGACGGAAAAATCCATGGAACAACCATCACACGATCTCAGAGCGCATGTCCCCACCGCGATTGAAGGCACCGGCACGCGTTCGGTGAGCCTGATCGTGGTCGGCGCGATTCACGTCGGCCTCGCCTTCGCGCTCATCGCCGGCCTCAAGTCCGGCGTGCTCGACAAGCCGCTCGAAGAACTCAAGGCCGAAGTGGTGCAGCCCAAGGACGTGGTCAAGCCGCCGCCGCCGCCGCCGCCGGATCTGGCCAAGCCGCCGCCGCCCTTCGTGCCGCCGCCGGAAATCAGCATCGCCAGCGATGCGCCGTCGACCAACGCCATCACGACGCAATCCACGACGCCGACGCCGCCCGCGCCGCCGGCCCCCGCGCCGACGCAGTTGTCCGCGATCGGCCGCACGCATACGCTGCCGCCCTATCCGGAACTTTCGCGCAAGCTCAGTGAGCAGGGTTCCGTGACGCTCGAAGTCACCATCAATGAAGAGGGCGACTGCACCGACGCGACGGTCCAGAACTCTTCGGGCTCGCAACGTTTGGATGACGCCGCCGTTTCCTGGGTGAAATCCCACTGGCGTTGGAACCCTCCGACCCAGAACGGCAAGCCTTCGTCCGCCAGAACCCTCGTCAAAGTAACGTTCAATCTCAAAACCGGTTGAAATTGGTCGGGGAAACGTCTTCCTCGCCTGCACATACGGAGTAGTACGACAATGATCTTGAAGAACCTGACGATCGCAGCCGCCTTCGTCCTGATCTCGGGCCTCGGCGCTAGCCAGGCTCTCGCCCAGACCCCGCCGCCCGAGCCGACCATGGCCGCGCCCGGTGGTGGTGCCGCTCCGGCCGCTGCGCCGGCCCCGGCGCCCGCGCCGGTGATTGCCGCCCCGTCGCCCGCCGCGCCGGCGTCGAACGACAACCCCTACGGCCTTGAGGACATCGTCAAAAAGGGCAATCCGGTCTCGCTGACCGTTCTGGCCCTGCTCGCGGTGATGTCGGCGGGCACGTGGTACATCTTCTTCATGAAGTTCTTCGAGCAGTCGCGCATCCTGACCCAGGCGCGCGTGGTGGAGAAGCGCTTCTGGACTTCCGGCACGCTGGCCGAAGGTGTCGACAAGCTGCCCAAGAACTCCATGTTCCGCAGCGTCGCCGATGCCGGCATCCGCGCGTCGCAGGGCGGCACCAGCCTCGTCGGCCTGAACGACTGGATCGCGATGTCGCTGACGCGCCAGCTCGAGGACGCCAATTCGCGCCTGCAGGGCTCGATCGCCTTCCTGGCCTCGGTCGGCTCGACGGCGCCGTTCGTCGGTCTGTTCGGTACGGTGTGGGGCATTCTGCAAGCCCTGATCGCGATCGGTGTCGCCGGTCAGGCCTCGATCGACAAGGTCGCCGGCCCGGTCGGTGAGGCGCTGATCATGACCGCCATCGGTCTGATGGTCGCGGTGCCCGCGGTGTTGATCTACAACTACCTCGTGCGTCGCAACAAGGTCATCCAGGAGAAGCTCAAGGGCTTCGCGGGCGACCTGCAGACCTACCTGATCACCAAGAGCAAGTAAGAGCCAGGGACGCGGCTTTCTACGCGGAGATGCATCCATGGCTATGAACGTTCAGGCAGGCGATCACAGCGACGATCCGGATCTGAACACGACCATCAACACCACGCCGCTCGTGGACGTGATGCTCGTGCTTCTC
Source organism: uncultured Rhizobium sp. (assembly GCA_964566095.1). Lineage (GTDB taxonomy): Bacteria > Pseudomonadota > Alphaproteobacteria > Micropepsales > Micropepsaceae > Rhizomicrobium. The sequence goes on from CAZMHP010000012.1 coordinate 1,853, forward strand.
ATCATCTTCCTGGTCACCATTCCGGTGATCGTGAAGGTGCAGCCGGTTCAGCTTCCCCACTACCGCAACATCGCGACAATCACGAAGCCGGAGAACATCGTGATCGCGGTCGATAAGGACGAGAACATCTATTACAACAACGCGCCAATCGATACGGGCGAGCTCAAGCAACGGCTCGAGGATGCGCTGCGCCGCGCCATTGCCTCGGGCAAGCCGCTTCCCGAGGTGCATATCCGCGCCGACAGGGAGGTGCGTTTTCAGGCGGTGGGCCGCGTGGTCTATGCCTGTCAGGTCGCCGGCATTCAGAAGGTCGGCTTCCTGACCGAACCGCACAACGACGAGCCGGAATGATCGGCGTAAAGAAAGAGTAAAAGGTATCGCCCCATGGCAATGAACTTAGGCAATGAGAGCGGCGACGGCGAAGTGATGGTGGAGATGAACACCACCCCGCTGATCGACGTCATGCTCGTGCTGCTCACCCTGCTCATCATCACGCTTCCGATCCAGACGCATGCGGTGAAGCTCGACATGCCGCGTCCGAACACGCCGCCGCCGCCGACACCGCCGGTGGTGGTGACGCTGGAGGTGGACTTCGACGGCACGGTCTTGTGGAACGGCACGCCGGTCGATCGCGCCACGCTCGACAATTATCTGTTGTCGTCGAAGGAGCAGGATCCGCAGCCGGAAATCCATCTGCAGCCGAACCGGCTCGCGAAATACAACACGGTCGCGATGGTGCTTGCCGACGCGCAACGCATCGGCGTGACGCATATCGGATTCACCGGCATCGAGACGATGCAGTGAGGTGAGGGGCTCCGTGCGGGACCTTCGCATGCGAACGCATGGCGGCGGGGCCCGCGCCTTTTTTGACGGTGAGGTCTTTTAGAATGTCGTTCAAAACCCTTCGCGCCGCCGCGACGGCGGTTCTTCTCGGATCGGCCGTGATGGGCGCGGCCGCCATTTCCTTCACGGCGCCGGCCGCCGCGGCCGCCCGCGCCTCGGTCGCCAAATTCCTGAACGAGGCCGTGCGCCAGGCCGGTGCCGGCAATCTCGGCGCCGCCCGCTCCAGCGTCGCGTCGGCGGAAGCCGTCGGCGGCCTCACGCCGGGCGATCATGCCGCGATCGATCAGGTCAAGCAGTACATCGCGGCCAAGTCGGGCTCCGGTGGCGGCGGCGGATGCGCCGGCCTTTATCTGAAGGGCGACTATCACGGCGTCATCTCGTCGGGCGGCGGCGATGCGCAATGCAGCCAGCTCAAGGCGCAGGCCTACTATCTGCTGCACGACTATGCCGGCTGCACGCGCTTCATCCGCAACAATTTCGGAGACGGCGCCGGCGAGCAAATCCTGACGCTGCAGATGCGCTGCGCCTATGAGGTGCAGGACAATGAGGGCATGCGCGTCGCGCTCGAGCAGCTCGTGCTGCGCACCAACAAGCCCGAATACTGGAAGCAGCTTCTGTCCACGGCGGAAGGCACCAAGGGCCTTTCCGACCATGAGACGCTCGACATCTACCGCCTCAAGCTGCTGACCGGCACGCTCGTGGGCGCCGACCAGTACATGCTGCTGGCGCAGCTCGCCCTCCAGCTCGGCTTCGCCGCCGAATCCCAATCGGTGATCCAGAAGGGAATCCAGGGCAAGCAACTACCCCTGACCGACCGGCTCAACCGCCTTCTCGCCATGGCTGGCGGCCAGGCCGGCGTCAACGCCGCCAAGGCGACCTCGACCGCGGCGAGCGGAAACGGCGAGGCGCTCGTCAAGCTGGGTGAGGATTTTTGGGGCCAGGGCAAGTCCGACGACGCGCTGAAATACGTGCAGGCGGGCATCGCCAAGGGTGTGACCGACAAGGCCAACGCGCAGATCCGCCTCGGCACGGCCTATCTCGGCGGCGGCAAGAAGGAACAGGCGGTCCGCGCCTTCGCCGACGCCGATGGCGATCCCAAGCAGAAGATCGTCGGCCATCTGTGGGAAATCTACGCCCGGACGCATTGATCCCCCTCCGCCTTTCGCCGCTGACGCGGCTACAGGCACCTCCCCCACCGGCATGCTTCGCATGCGCGGGGGAGGCCTACGGGGATTGAATCGAGGAAGGCCGGAGCTCGCTCCGGCCTTTTTCATTTCGCCTTCGGCTTGCCGCGCGGCGCGCCCCGCATGGTCCACAGATAGGTACGCACGTCGATGTCCGGCGCGGCCCGGGCGCCGCTGCCCGGCACGTGCTCCTGGAGCTCGTCCAGCGTGAAGCCCATCTCGACGTCATAGGTGCGATCGATCTGGTTGCGTAAGGGCTGCTCGGCGGCATACCAGGCGCGCTTGAGCGGCCCGTCGGCGCAGGTGGAAAGCTCGCGCGCGTCGGACGCGCCCCAGCGCCGCTCGACGCAGTGATAGGGATCGAACGACATCGCGAACAGCCGCTTGCGCGCGTCCTCGTAAGTGAGCGTGACGGCCGAGCCGTCGCTGCGCGCATAGGACAGCTTGCAGGCCGCCGCCTCGCGGTCATAGGTCGTCAGCATGTCGACCGCCAGATTCTGCCCGGCGTATTTCAGCTTCTGATCGCCGGCCTGATAGAGCGTCATGAACCGCTCCACCGCGTCGCGCAGCTCCTTGAACGCGGTCTTCAGCCGCGCGTCGCGCGACGGCGTCGAATAGACCTCCCAATCGCCTTCGGTGCCGTAGATGTTGGGCGGCAGCCGCGCCGGCTGCGGCGCGTTCATCATGCCGATGCCGAGCGCCAGCTTCACCGCGTCGTCGCGGTAGTGCAGGTCGGCGCAGTTGGAATCCACCATGTCGCGCACTTCGCGGATCGGATCGAACAACAGCCGCCCGCCGGCCAGCTTGGCGCGGACATAGTCGTAATAGTCCATGGGCGCGCCGTTCAGCGTGAACGTCCCGTCCCGCCAGCCGCCGTCGTCCTGGGGCCGCGGACCGTTGCCGTAGAATTGCTCGTCGGAGAAATCGGCGATGGTCCTGTTGTCCGCCAGCACGGCATGGCCGCCCATGAGGACGCCGTCGGGCCGCTTCGTCGCGCCGACCAGCGTCAGCGGGCGCCAGTTCTTGAAGCCGGCGCCCATCGCCGGCCAGGCGCGCACGAAGCGCAAATCGTAGTAGCCGCGCGTCAGCGCGTTGTCGGGATGGGCATCGAGATAATGGACGCGGCCGTCCGCCTCGACGCGATAGACCGTCGCGACATGGCCGTTGGGATCGTAGATCACCGTGCCCGGGCGGATCGAGCCGGGCTGGATCGCCGGCGAATAGAAATCCTGCGGCAGCGGCGCCTCGAGGTCGGGATGGACGCGGAAGGTCGCCGACGAAACGGCGTCGCGCAGCGTCTCGATCACCGCATAGCCGCTCTCCTCGCCGCCCGCGACCGTGACGCGCTCCGCCACCGCATTGCCGCGCGCGGTATAGCGGATGTCGCGGGTGTGGCCGCGCGGCTCGACCACCGAGACATAGGCGAAGGGCAGGCCGCGCTTCCACGCGTAGTAGAAGCGCAGCACATAGGCGAGATCGGCGCAGTCGGAGCGGAAATAGATGCCGTCCGGATCGGTGGCGCGGAACGGGTTGCCCGGCCCGTGCAGGCACTGGTCCACGGTGCGGCAGTCCGAATCGCCGATCGCGGTCACGAATTCGCCGAAGCCGCGCTCGTCCTCCGCCGTCCAGTGGTCGTAGCGCACCTGATAGAGCGACGAGGCCTCGACGCGCGGCGTCACCAGCACCGGTTCGGGGGCATCGTCGTCCGCGCTGCCGCACAGAAGCAGCGCCGAGAGCGCCGCCAGGACTGTCAAGGCTCGTCTCACCGCTCCCCCTTTTCCGGCCGGACGGTAGAGCAGGGCGACCGCCCGTCAAGCGTGGCCTGGGGCGCCCGCGGCCGATATAAGGCAGGCGTAACTTTCCGGTCACCGTTCATGGACGCGCTTCTGACGCCGGCCGAGAGCGAGGCGTTGCTCCTCTCCCTGCGCGTCTCCTTCGTCGCGGTCTTCGCCGCGCTGCCCTTCGCCTTCGCCGCGGCGCTGCTGCTGGCCCGCGCGCGCTTTCCCGGCAAGATGCTGGTCGACGGGCTGATCCACACGCCCCTGGTGCTGCCGCCGGTGGCGCTGGGCTTTCTGCTGCTGATGCTGCTGGGCACCCGCGCCGGGCTCGGCGCCTTCCTGCTCCACGCCTTCGGCATCCGCTTCGTCTTCAGTTGGACCGGCGCCGCGCTGGCCTCCGCCATCATCACCTTTCCCTTCCAGGTGCGCGCCATCCGCCTGTCGCTCGAAGGCATCGATGAGGGCCTCGGCGAAGCGGCGCAGACGCTGGGCGCCGCGTGGTGGGACCGGCTCTTCTCCATCACCTTGCCGCTGGCCCTGCCCGGCATCGCCGCGGGCGTCATCACCGCCTTCGCCGCCAGCCTGGGCGAATTCGGCGCCATCATCACCTTCGTCTCCAACATCCCGGGCGAGACGCGCACCCTGCCGCTCGCGATCTACACCGCGCTGCAGACACCCGACGGCGAGGCCGAGGCGATGCGACTGTCGGCGATCTCGATCGGCCTGGCGCTGATCTTCATGACGCTGGCGGAGTATGCCCAGCGCCGCGCCCGGGAGCGGGCATGAGCGTCGAGGTCTCGCTGCGCCACGACTTCGGCGGCTTCGCGCTCGACATCGCTTTCGCGCTGCCGCGCGCCGGCGTCACCGCGCTGTTCGGGCCGTCCGGTTCGGGCAAGACGAGCATCGTCAACGCCATCGCCGGCACCTTTCGTCCGCGCGCCGGCCGCATCGCGATCGACGGCCGCGTGGTCCTGGATGCCGAAACCGGCCTCTTCGTGCCGCCGCAAGCGCGCCATGCCGGTTATGTCTTCCAGGACGCGCGGCTCTTTCCCCATATGCGGGTGCGCGACAACCTTCTCTATGGCTGGCGCCGCGCGCCGGCCAAGGCGGACGACGCCGGGATCGCCCGCGTGATCGACCTCTTAGGTCTCGGCGCGCTTCTGGATCGTCATCCCCGTGCGCTGTCGGGCGGCGAGAAAAGCCGCGTCGCGCTCGGCCGCGCGCTGCTGTCGTCGCCGCGGATCCTGCTGCTCGACGAACCGCTCGCCGCGCTCGACGCCCAGCGCCGCGCCGAAATCCTGCCCTATCTCGAAAGGCTGCGCGACGAGACCAGGCTGCCGATGCTCTATGTCAGCCATGCGCTGGACGAGGTGGCGCGGCTGGCCGACGACATCGTGGTGATCCGGCAGGGCCGCGTCGCGGCGCAGGGCTCGGTGTTCGACATCCTGACCGATCTGGAACTCCCGGCGCTGGCCGGATCGCCGCCGGTCGGCGCGGTGCTGGCTGCCACGGTGGCCGCGCCGCGCGATGACGGGCTCACCGCGCTCGCCTTCGAGGGCGGTACCATCCTCGTCTCGCGCCTCGTCGCCGCGCCGGGCACGCGCCTGCGCCTGCGCATCCGCGCCGAGGAGATCATGCTGGCGCTGGAGGAGCCGCGCGGCATCAGCGCCAACAACGTGTTTGCCGCCACCGTCGCCGCGATGTCCGAACGGGCCGGCCAGGCCGACATCCAGCTGGCCTGCGGCGCCACCAGGCTGGTGGCGCGCATCACGGCCGCCTCGGCCCGGCGCCTCGCGCTCAGCCCCGGCAAGCCGGTTTACGCCATCGTGAAGTCGGTCACGGTAGACGCGCCGGGTCGCGCATAAAGCACCTCTGTCATCCCCGGCTGAGCATCGCGAAGCGATGCGAAGGGAAGGGGACCCAGGTGTTTGCGACCGTCACGGTGTTTCCGACCTGGGTCCCCTTCCCTTCGCGCCGAGCGCTATCGCGCTCGCCGCTCAGCCGGGGATGACAGCAGCGTTTGATCGCTCCCGCGCTTGTGATTGGTCTGGACCGGCCCAGGCTGTATGACGGCCCCCAATAGAGGGTATTCCCATGGCGCGTCTGACGGCAATTCTGAGCGGTTTCGCGGTGGCCCTGGCGCTCGGCGCCGGCCAGGCGGCGAGCGACAACGATTTCGGCGCCTGGGGCTTCGACCTCGCGGCCCGCGACCTTGGCGTCAAGCCGGGCGACGACTTCTTCGCCTATGCCAATGGCGCCTGGCTCAAGCGGACCGAGATTCCGGCCGACCGCTCAAATTGGGCGATGCATGCCGCCCTGGCGGAGCGCACGCTCGGCCAGCTGCGCACCATCATGGAGGATGCCGGCAAGGCCGATCCCTCGACCGTCGCCGGCAAGGTCGGCGCCTATTACGCCGCGTTCATGGACGAGGCGCGGATCGAACAGCTCGGCGCCGCGCCGCTGCAGCCGCTGCTGGACCAGGTGCGCGCCGCCGACAGCCGCGACAAGCTGGCCGCGCTGATGGGCCTCGCCAACAAGGATTTCGAGGGCTCGCTGTTTTCGGTCTCCGTCTCGCCCGACGCCAAGGATCCGTCGCATTACGCGATCTATGTCGCCCAGGCGGGCCTGGGCCTGCCCGACCGCGACTATTACCTCGAGCCGTCCTTCGCGGCGAAGAAGCAGGCCTATCGCGACTATGTCGCCAAGCTCCTCGCGCTGGCGGGCTGGGCCGACGCGGACAAAAACGCCGACGCCATCGTCGCGCTCGAAACCAGGATCGCGCAGGCGAGCTGGAGCCGGGTGCAGGACCGCGACGTGGTCGCGACCTACAATCCGATGTCGCTCGCCGAGTTGGAAGTGCTGGCGCCCGGCTTCGATTGGCGCGGCTTTCTCAAGGCCAATGATCTCGGCATGCCGGACAAGCTGATCGTGGTGGAGAAGACGGCGCTGCCCAAGCTTGCCGCGATCTTCGCCGCGACCGACATCGCCACGCTCCAGGCCTGGGCCGCGTTCGCCATCGCCGACAACGCCGCGGTCTATCTCTCCAAGCCTTTCACCGATGCCAGCTTCGAATTTCACGGCCGCGCGCTTTCGGGTCAGTCGGAGCAGAAGCCGCGCTGGAAGCGTGCCGTGCACACGGTCGGCGGCGGCGACATCCTGTTCGGCCTGCGCAGCGAGAGCTATGGCTGCCTGATCTGGGCGGTCGGCGATCTCTATGTCGCCAAGCACTTCCCGCCGGCGACCAAGGCGAAGGCGCAGGCGCAGATGGAAAATCTCAAAGCGGCCCTGCGCGCCCGCATCGCGCGGCTCGCCTGGATGAGCCCCAAGACCAAGAAGACCGCGCTCGACAAGGTGAAGACGCTCACCATCAAGATCGGTTCGGGTCCCGACAGGCGCGACTATTCCTCGCTCGTGGTGACGCGCGACGATCTTCTCGGCGACGCGCGCCGCGTCGGCGCTTTCGAATGGGCGATCCAGGCGGCACGGCCGGGCCAGAGCGTCGATCGCGACGAATGGGAAGAGTCGCCGCAGACCGTCAACGACTACGAGGACCCGGTGCGCAACGAGGTCGCCTTCCCCGCCGCCTATCTCCAGGCGCCGTTCTTCGATGCCCATGCCGATCCGGCGGTGAACTACGGCGCCGCGGGCCTGATGGCGCATGAGCTGACGCACGGCTTCGACGACGAGGGCCGCCAATACGACGCGCAAGGCCGTCTGGCCGATTGGTGGACGCCGGCCGACGCCAAGACCTTCGACGCCCGCATCGCCGCGCTGGGCACCCAATACGACGCCTATGAGGTGTTGCCCGGCGTGCACGTCAACGGCAGCCTCACCATGGGCGAGAACATCGCCGATCTGGGCGGTCTTCTGATCGCCTATGACGCCTATCACGCCACGCTGCGCGGCAAGCCCGCGCCGGTGCTGGACGGGCTGACCGGCGATCAGCGCTTCTTCCTCGGCTGGGCGCAGGTCTGGCGCGGCAAGGTGCGCGACGACAGCGCGCGCCAGCGCATCGTCTCCGATCCGCATTCGCCGCCCGGCGCGCGCACCGACATCCCGCTGCGGAACATCGACGCCTGGTACGCCGCCTTCCACGTGGGGCCCGGCGACAAGCTCTATCGCGCGCCGAAGGATCGGGTGCGGATTTGGTGACGTGTTCCTCCACCGCGCAGCGGGGGAGGATCAATCGGGCGCCCGAAACACGAACCGCTTCGACAGCGTGAAGTTGAACACCAGCCCCACCGCGACGCCGGCGGCGGTGGCGACGAGCGGTTGGCCGAGCGGCGGCGCGAACAGTCCCACCAGCACGCTATAGGTCGCGTAGTTCACCACCGCGCCGACCGCGTTGGCGAGGCAGAACGCGAACCATTCGCGCAGCAGCGCGGTCGCGCCGCCGCGCACGGCGTGCTCGGCGAAGGTCAGGTTGCGGTTGCCCCACCAGGTGAAGGTCATCGCGCACAGGATCGAGACGACGCGCGCGCCATAGGGGCCGACGCCCAAGCCGTAGTGCAGCAGCGTCAGCACCGTCTCGTCGACCAGAAAGCCGCCGGCGCCCACGATGCCGAAACGCAGGAAGCGCGAGCGCAGCAGCGCGCGCAGGTTCTGGCCGGGCGTCAAGAATTGCGCCGTTCTTGCGGGCCCTTGAGCGCCAGATAGGCCATGCGCTTGGCCTCCCAGCGGCCGCGCGTCACCGTGTCGAGGATCAGCCCGCTCATCAGCGCCAGGAAGGCGATGATGATGAGCCCGGTGGCGAGCAGCGCGGTCGGCAGGCGCGGCACCGTCCCGTGCTCGATGAAATAGACCAGAAGCTGCCAGCCCAGGAGGCCCGCCACCGCGGCCAGGAAGGCGGCGATGGAGGAGAAGAAGAACAGCGGCCGCTCCTCGCGGATCAGATGGGCGATCATGAGCAGGATGCGGAAACCGTCGCGATAGGTGTTGAGCTTGCTCGCCGAACCGACCGGCCGCTCCTTGTAGCGGGTGTCGATCTCGGCCATCGGCATCATCAGCCGCACGGCGTGCACGGTAAGCTCGGTCTCGATCGCGAAGCCCTGGGCGGTGAACGGAAACGATTTCACGAAGCGGCGCGACATGATGCGATAGCCCGACAGCATGTCCTTCAGCTCGATGCCGAACATCACCGACGTCAGCCCGGTCAGCATCCGGTTGCCCAGCACGTGTCCGGCGCGATAGGCGGCCTTCTCCGTGTGCACGCGCCGGCCGGTGACCAGATCGAGTTCCTCCTCCACCAGCTTGGCGACCAGTTCGGGCGCCTGGGCGGCGTCATAGGTGTCGTCGCCGTCGGCCAGCACATAGACGTCGGCCTCGACGTCGGCGAACATGCGCCGCATGACGTTGCCTTTGCCCTGCCGCCTCTCGGTGCGCACGATGGCGCCGGCCTCGGCCGCCACCTGCGCCGTGCGGTCCTTGGAATTGTTGTCGTAGACGTAGATCTGCGCCAGGGGCAGCGCCGCCTTGAAGTCGCGCACGGTCTTTCCGATCGCGGCTTGCTCGTTGTAGCAGGGCAGGATGACGGCGATCTTGGGTGGGGTCATGGGCGCGGCCATTTGAACAGCGGGCAGAATTCATAGTCGCCGATGATGTTGGTGTCGAACACCGTGCATTTCAGCCAGTCGATGCGCAGATGATACTCGGTCAGCGCGTCGCGCGCCCGGCCCATGTCATAGGCGTCCGACAGCACGTAGAGATCGCGTTTCTTGGCGATCCATTCGGCGACGCGGCCCTTCATCATCCGGGTCAGCCGCGTGCCGTCCTGCGGCTGCACCATCCAGCCGTCGATGCGCAGCAGGGGGATCTTGCGCGGAAAGGACGGGGCGATGAAGCCCAAGGGGCCGTTGCCGGTCAAAAGCACCATCGCCCGGTCGGGGTGCTCGATCTTGGGCAGGTCGGCCTGCACGAACGGATCGCTGATCGGCGAGCGTTCGATATATTCGACATGGGTGGTGGCCGCGGCGGCCAGCAGCAGCACCGCCAGGGTGATCAGTTGCGCGCGGCGCGGGATCGGCAGCAGGCCCACGGCGATGGCGATCACCACCGGCGCCAGCATCTCCAGCCCGACGATGTAGCGGTAGATCGCGAACATCTTGAGCCAGACGAGGTAGGACACCCCGGCGAAGCTGAGGATGATGCGCGCCGGCTCCGGCACCACCAGCGGTTCCTTGGAGCGCTTGCCGAACAGCCACAGCACGATGGCGGCGATGGCCGTGACATAGGCCAGCATCACGCGGATGTCGCGGAACGGGATGTCGTCGGCCACCGACCAGTCGATCGCGAACAGGATCGGGAACAGCGCCGCCTTCCAGAAATGCGTCGGCAGGAAGCGCATGTCGCGATAGGGCGCCGGCAGCGCCAGCGGCGATTTGAACGACTCGTTGAAATAGGGAAACAGCGGATTGCCCGTCGTCTCCCACAGATGCCAGGTCCAATAGCCCATCATCGCGGCGACGCCGATCAGCCCGCCGAGCCCGCCGGCCGCGAGCCGCACGAGTTGACGGCGCCAATCGCCGCCCAGCGCCACCAGCGCCGCGGCGAAGCCGATCGCGAAAGGAAACTCGGGCAGCTTCAGCCCCACCGTCAGCCCGACCGTGAATCCCGCCGCGCCCGCCAGCGCGCCCGAGCGCCACAGCGGTCCCTCGTTCAGCGCCTTGCGTTTGACCACCAGCAACGCGATCGCCGACAGGATGAAGATGCTCATCGTGTTGTCGTGATAGGTCGTGCCGAACATGTTGAGGCCGAGCCCGCCGGTCTGTCCCAGCAGCGCCAGCGCTCCGGCGCCCAGCTTGTACTCGCCCAGCGCCAGCGTCTGGCGGCCCAGGATGTAGAGTGGCACGACATTGCCGCCCTGCAGCGCGCCCAGCGTGAACAGCGCGAACCAGGTCGGCGTGTGCGTCGCCAGCAGATAGAAGGGGATGTCCTGGAACGGGTTGTAATAGGTCGCCTGATGCGCCACGAGCATGTCGATATGCTCGCGCCCATTCAGGAAGGCGTAGGGGATGTACCAATGGTAATTGCGGAAATCCCAGGACGTGTCCTTGCCCAGCCACAGCACATAGCAGCCCCAGAAGGCGATGGTGACGCCCAGGAACAGCCATTCGCGGGGGGAGAGCCGAAGCGGTCGCGTTTCGGCACTGTCGAAGGACATGGACTTGGCGAACGCGCGCTCAGGTGAACCACGATGGTTCTATCAGACCTTTGCCCCAGTCCAACCCTCCCCTTGCGGGAGGGTCGAAAAATCCGGGCATCGCGAGGATTTTTCGGGGTGGGGGGCCGGCCTGGCGCCCCCCCACCCTCAAGCGGCGGGCTGGTCCGCCGGCTGTTCGATCTGGAGATTTCCCAGGAATTGCGCGGTCGAGGCGGCCGCCGAGTGGTTCAGCACGAAGGCCCGCGCGAGATCCCTGGGCAGCGTCAGAGCGCGCCGGCACGCCGCCCCCAGATCCTCGTCGAGCGCCGCGGCGGCGCAATTGCCCACCACGTCCAGCATGACCTCGCGCGGGAAGGTCGCCACCGGCGTGCCGCAGGCGAGCGATTCCAGCATCACCAGCCCGAAGGTGTCGGTCAGGCTCGGGAACACCGTCGCGTCGCTCGCGGCATAGGCGCGGACCAGCTCCTCGCCCGATTTGGGGCCGAGGAATTTCGCGTCCGGATATTTGCGCGCCAGCTCGGCGGCGGCCGGCCCCGGTCCGACCACGACCTTGGTGCCGGGAAGGTCGAGCTTCAGGAACGCCTCGATGTTCTTCTCGATCGAGACGCGCCCGACATAGAGGAAGACGGGCTTGGGATAGGACCAGGACGCGTCGGCGATGGGGCGGTAGCGCTCGACGTCGACGCCGCCTTCCCACAGCCGCACATTCTTGAAGCCGTGCGATTCGAGCTCGCGCTTCATCGCCGGCGTGCGCGCCATGGTGGCGACGCCCCGGGCGTGGAACCACCTCTCCCACGCCCACACCCAGCGCTCCGGGATGAAGGGAAAGCGCGCATGGACGTATTCGGGATAGCGCGTGTGGAAGGCGGTGGTGAACTCGATGTTGTGCGCGATGCAGATGGCGCGCGCGCTAAGGCCCATCGTGCCCTCGGTCGCGATGTGGACCGCGTCGGGCGCGAAGTCCTGGATGATCTTCTCAAGGCCCTGGCGCGGGAAGATCGCCAGGCGAATCTCGGGATAGGTCGGCAAGGGCACGCTGAAGCGGCCGTGCGGCGTGGCATAGCGCACCTCATGGCCCAGCGCCTTCAGTTCGCGGCCCAGCATCTCCAGCGTCGTGACGACGCCGTTCACCTGCGGCTTCCACGCATCGGTCACGATCAGGATTTTCAGCTGTTCCCTGCCGGGCACCGGAAAGCGGCCGAGCGGCATCACCGCGCCCGGCCATAGCCGGCGCACCCTACGCGGGTACAGGCGCGGCTTCGCCGACGGTCGCGGTCCCGAGGGACTGGGCTGAAACAGGAGAGGCCCAACGAACGATCTCCAGATGTCCGCGGGCATCTTCGACAAGGGCTGTGCAGCTTTCAACCCAGTCTCCATCATTGTGGTACAGGACGTTGCCGATCTGCTTGATCGCGGCCTGGTGGATATGGCCGCAGACCACCCCGTCCACGCCGCGCGACTGCGCCGCCCGGGCGACCACCTCCTCGAATCGGCAGACATATTCCACCGCGTCCTTGACGGCGTGCTTGAGCCAATTGGACAGCGACCAGTAGGGCAGGCCCAGCGCGCGGCGAACCGAATGCAGGGCCTCGTTGGCCTGCAGGGCGCGGTCATAGGCCCAGGACCCCAGATGGGCGAGCCATTTGGCGAACTCGATCACGCCGTCGAACTGGTCGCCATGGATGACGAGCAGCCGCTTGCCGTCGGCGGTTTCGTGCACCAATTCGCGCACCACCTCGATGCCGGAATAGTTGCGGCCGCAAAAGCCGCGCAGGAATTCGTCGTGATTGCCCGGCACGAAGATGACGTTGGTGCCCTCGTCCACCTTGCGCAGGATCTCGTGCACCACCCGGCTATGGGCCTCGGGCCAGAACCAGCGGCGCTTCAGCGCCCAGCCGTCGACGATGTCGCCGACGAGATAGAGCGTGTGGCAGGCATTGCTCTGCAGGAAGTCGAGCAGCAGTTCCGCCTTGCAGCCGCGCGTGCCCAGATGAACGTCCGAGATGAAGATGGTGCGGTGGAATTGGACGGGGCGGGACGGCGCCGGGCCGGGCCGCGAAGGCCTCGACGCCGCCGGCGGCGGTACCAGCCAGGAGAAACGGGCCATGCGTCTCGCGCTCCTCGAATGGGGCGCGAATCAGCGCCCTGTTCTAGGAGTCACTGCCTATCGATGCTGCGCGAATCTTTTGCACAGGCTCTGCGAATCTTTTTTTGCACCGCAGCGACAGGTCCGTGAATCGGTAAGTTTCCATTAAGGAATCCGCCTCGGCTCCGTCGGTGATTTTGCGTCGCACCATAACGGGCTGGCGGGATGTTCTGCCTGGAAATGAGGCTAATTGGCGCGGAAATATTGGGTTTTTTCATACAAATGCCAAAACTTTGGACTTGCATCCCCTCGGCCTGAAGTCCATATTGTTGCAGCGCGGTATGACAAACCTCCCGTTCGTTATGCCGCCTGCCCTTCCTGGGCGTTTCCTCCCTGAACTTGGCCGCTCCACTGGAGCGGCCTTTTTTTTGGGCCTGGCGGATTATTCGGCGGCGAGGTTGATCCGGCGCTGGCGCAGCAGCGCGGGGTCGAGCGCTACCAGCCGGGCCAGCGTGTCGGTCAGCCGCGCATGCACCCGTTCGAAGCCGGCGCCTTTGGCGATCCGCTCCTCGTCCAGATAAAGCGCCCGGTTGACCTCGACCTGCAGCGCATGCACGTCGATCTCGCGCCGCCCGTGCAGATGGGTGGTGTAGCCGCCGGCATAGGGCGCGTTGCGCGCATGGCTGAAGCCCTGCGCTTCGAAGGCGAGTTCGGCCGCGCGCGTCAGCACCGGCGCCGCCGCCATGCCGTAGCGGTCGCCCAGCACGACGTCGGGAATCGCCGCGGCCGACGGCATGGAATGGCAGTCGATCACCACCGCGACGCCGAAGCGCGCGCGCGTCTCCTCCACCAGCTTGGCCAGCGCCGCGTGATAGGGCCGATAGAGCCGGCTCAATCGCGTATCGGCCTCGGCCGGCGCCAGCTTGGCGCGGTAGATCTCGGCGCCGTCGCGCACGATGCGCGGAATGACGCCCAGCCCGGCCGTCACGCGCGGGCTCGGCGGCTCCACCGCCACGCGCACCTGGCCGTCGAACATGGTCGGATCGATCTCGGTCGGCGCCCGGTTGGCGTCCAGGAAGGCGCGCGGAAAGCGCGCCGCGATCAACGGGGCGCCCAGCGCCACGGCGCCGCAGAACAACTCGTCGACGAACGCATCCTCCGAGCGGCGCAGCCCGGTGGCGGACAGCCGGCTCGTCGTCACGAAGCTCTTGGGGTAGGCGCGTCCCGAATGGGGAGAGGCGAAGACGAAGGGCACGCTCTGGCGGAACGGGCGGTGGACGCGGAACGGCTCGGCGTAAAGCGCGGCCATTTCGCCGTCCGTCCTGGGGTCTGCGCCGGTCTGGACCATCCGATTCGTCACCTTCGGGCCTCAGTGGACCATTAAGGGACCGCCGCGATCAAGCGGCAGACGGCCGCGTAGCGCGGTAAATCGCGCCGCCGCTCAGCCCTCGTTTACCGTTTGCCGTTTATACGCTTTATTGGAAGGCCAAGAGCGGGCCCATGGCGCATATTCTCCTCGCGGAAGACGACGAAAGCCTGCGCAAGTTCCTGGCGCAGGCGCTGGTGAAGGCCGGCCATGTCGTGACCGATTTCGGCGACGGCGGCGACGCCTTCGAATGCCTGAAGGGTTTCCGCTTCGACCTTCTCGTCACCGATATCGTGATGCCCGGCATGGACGGGATCGAGCTGGCCAAACGCGCGGCCGAGATGGACCAGGCGCTCAAGATCATGTTCATCACCGGCTTTGCCGCCGTGGCGCTGCACCCGGCCGCCAACGCGCCCAAGCAGGCAAAGGTGCTGTCCAAGCCGTTCCACCTGCGCGAGATCGTCGCCGAAGTCGACCGCATGATCGCGGCTTAGCAGCGTCAAAATCTGCTATGCAGCCATCAGTTGCATCTTGACTTATTAGCTATAGCTAATACATTGGGGGTGTCCGATGCTGTATCTGCGGCTCGGTGTTATCGACTCCAGATTGGAGGAGAAACAGGTGATCGCCGATGTGCAGAAAGGGCGGATTCCGTATTCCCGCGCCGCCGAATTCGGGGAGCACCTTCGGGCGCTCGACGATCGCGGGCTGGTCGCTGAGCGGAATGCATGGATTGGCACGCCCGAACCGCTCGTGGTCGTATTCGCAGGAGGTCACGCGACGGAAGAACCGACCGAGAAGGGCGGCGTGCGTATCTGGGCGGCGATCGAAGTGGACGCCAAAGGACGGCCTCGGACGTTGTTGAAGATCGGCAGCTATGCGGGCAACGCGCGCGAATTCGCGGACAATCGGACGGACGCCATCGATCGCTTTCGCAGAGGTACGCGATACACATGACGGATGAGAAGAAGAGATATCTGGGTGCTCTTGTTGAGTTGGTGGAGAACGACCCTGCGTTCGCCGACGATGTCGATGCAGCCAGACTCGTTGGGGATGTTGCGCAGAGATTGAAGCGCATGCGCATACAGGCAGGCTTGTCGCAGACGCAGATGGGCGCCCGTCTGAAGGTCAGCCAAGGGCGCATATCCCAAATCGAGAGCGGGCTGCTCGACTACGCCCCCAATCTGGAGACCATTGCGCAATACGCGCAGGTCTGCGGCGCGAAGGCGCGCCTTGAGATTTTGGCGGCAGGAGAGAAGACCGTGCCGGAAGAAAAGGCGAAGCGCGTGATTTATCGAAAACGATTTAGGCGGGCGCGTGCGCCACAGAGCGAGAAGTTTGTGGTCGGCCACGTCGCGGAACGGGCGGCGATCGAGGCCGCCAATGCCGCCGTTGCCAAGGTGTTCGACAGCATCAGGGCTTCTCGGCCGAACAAACAACTCATGAACGTCAAAATCACGGGGAAGATGGTCGGCCGAACCGTCGGCGATCTCGTTTCGGGTTCAATGAGCGCAAAAGTCGAAAGCAAGTTCGTCCGCGACGTGTATCGGGCCAAGGTCATCGAGGCTCAGGAAGGCGGCTATGTGGCGCCTCGGTCTCGCTTACTTCACGCTCCAAGCAAGATCGAACGGGAAAGCTAGATGGAAGGCCCTCTTGCGCTGGGACTGCATGTGCTGGCCGACACCTGCGGCTTCGTCGGTTCGATCCTGTTGCTGGCGACTGCCTGGTGGGCTGTTCCGCTCCAGTCGATCATCGATATTCCACAGGGCACCGACCCGAATAAACCGGGTACGAAATACATTGTCGTCGCCCAGGAATTGGCGAAGACCGATCTATCCTGTGTGCATGCCGGCGAGCGGCGATACATGATCTTCGGAGCGGGGTTCCTCGCGTCGGGATTTCTCTGCTCAATCATGGCGCACTTCGCGTAAAGCGGCCTCAATTCCCCACATTCCCGCCCGCGCGGCGCCGGATTTGTGCGTTCTCTTTCATGCGGTCGGAAAGCCAGCCGGCAATGCCGGTGCGCCAAAGCGCCGGCCAACGCGGGAGGAACCCATGCAGACGCCCACCCATGCGATCCTGAGCCGGCAAAGCTCGGGCATGACGTCAAGGCGCACCGCCATTGTCGGCGGCGTCGCGCTGCTGCACGTCGTCGTCGTCTACGCCATCGTCACCGGCATGGCCGGCGCGGTGATCAGCGCCGTCCCCAACATCATCGAGGCACGCATCATCGAGCCTTCGGCCCCGCCCAAGACCGATTTGGTGCCGCCCAAGCCGATCCTGAAAACCGTCGATATGCCGACCGCGCCGACCGTCCCGCCGCCGGTCATCGCGATCGCGAGCGATCAGCCGCCCAGCATCAATGTGCAGCCGACGCTCAACAACACGCCGCCCTCGCCCGACACCGCGGCCAGCAGTATCGGCAACACGCACTCCACGCCGCCCTATCCGGGCGAGGCGCGCGCCGCGGGGCATGAAGGCACCGTCGTGCTGGCGTTGACCATTTCGCCGACCGGCGACATCGTCGCGGCCTCGGTGTTCCAGTCGAGCGGCTTTCCCGAGCTCGACCAGTCGGCCGTCGCCTGGGTCACGGGCCATTGGAAGTACAAGCCCGCCATCCAGGGCGGCGTTGCGGTGACCAGCCAGGCCCAGGCCGCGGTCAAGTTCGACCTGCGCCAGGCGACCCGCTAAGACGCCGCGCTCGCAAAGCGCCGCAAAATCGGCACCCGCCGTCCCGCAAGGGCGGCGGGTTTGCCGTGCCCGACCGGCGCGCCGGCGCGGCCCAACGCCTCGCTTGCCCCGACTTGGGCGCAAGGCTATAGGTGCCGCCCCGCCATGGACGTCGGCACGGGCGCGTAGCTCAGCGGGAGAGCACTACCTTGACATGGTAGGGGTCACAGGTTCGATCCCTGTCGCGCCCACCACCGATAAGATATTCTTTCCCCCCGGATCATGCCGAAGGGCTCAAAGGGAGGCGGTGATGAAGGAGCTGCTTTTCGTCGGTGTGGCGGTTGCGCTCATGGGAGCAGCGCAGGCCCGTGAGGTGTTGGGTCCTCCGATTCACGTGCTTCCGCTTGGGCCCGCCTGGTCGACGACCGACTTGCGCACGGGCACGCCGCTGCCGTCCGGCGAAGTGACTCTCAACGCGGTCAAGGTCAAATGGCAGATTGGAAATTACTGGTCGGATGGACTGCGGATCTATGGGCTGGTCTGTACGCCGGTTTCTCTGCCGGGGCCGTATCCCGTGGCGATTCTCAATCACGGCCTTGAGGTCACGCAAACGGGCCCCGGTCAGTTCGTCTTTCCCGCGATCAAGGCTTTCGGTTTGACGGGTTGCACGACGATGGCCAGCAATGGGTGGCTTACGGCTATCTCGACCTATCGCGGCGAATACATCAGCGAGACGGTCAGCGCTGCCAGAATACCGATCGGCGGGATGGTGCCGTTCCCGCACCGCCCCTACACCTTCACCGCCACGTCGGACGGCAACCTCGAACTTTGTCTCGGCGAAGTCGATGACGTTCTCAATCTTCTGTCGGCCGTGACGGCGCTGCCAGACGCCAACGCGAAGCATGTTCTGATGTGGGGCCATTCACACGGCTCATGCATCACCGAGCGTGCGATCGAGCGCGGGGCGCCGGTCCAGATCGCAGTCTCGATCGACGGCCCGACCGATTTCACGACCTGGTCCAACAACAATCCCATCCTGGCGCCGACGGTTGCGGCCCAACAGGCGCGTTCGTCGGCGTATTCGGGGAACGATCCGGCCAAACTCGCCGGCTTGCACGTCCTGCGCGTTCACGCCGAGGGGGACACGGTCGTGACGCCCGATCAAGGCTGTGAGCTCGCGTCCAAATTACCCAACCTCGCCGCCTACTTTCTCAATTCCAACGTCAGCCCTCCGGGTACCTTCTATGGCACACCCAAGGAATGCGCGGCGTATACGGTCCCTTGGCTGAACGGACAGCTGCTGCCCGATGCGGTCAGCGGCGGACAATGGGCCTCGACCAGTTTTCTCATGTACAGCGGCCTCGACCATGTGACGATTCTCATCAAGTCGTGGCCGGAGTTCGCGAGCTTCGTCAACGCCGTTACGACGAGCGAAAACTGGCACGCCACGATTCCGGCCCAGTTCTCGGTGATGGAGAACTGATCCTTCGAAGCACAGCAGACAAAGCTGCAGTCATACCAGGCGATGCAGCTGGCGAGTTCCATTCTAGATCATGATCCGAAGAGGGTTCGCGAGTTCGATCCCTCGGACGCCCACCAGCCGTTTCACCCCCGCGCGCCGCGAAGGTCTTCGATCTCCCGATTGGCTGCCGCAAGCTCGGCTTCGAGCCGCGCGATGTTCTCGAACAGCCGCGCGCTGGACAGTTTGAGGAAATAAAATCCGAAGGTCGGGTTCTGATAATAAAGCTGCTCGATCCGGCTGTAGGGCATGACCAGCAGGCGCGCGTCCTCGGTGCAGGTCACCGTATGGGTGCGGGTCTGGCCCGGCGACAGCATGCCGAGTTCTCCGACCACGCCGCCCTCGCCGATATCGGCCTCCACATCGGCGACGCCCAGCCGGCCGCTCAGCACATAGAACATCCGATCGGCGTGATCGCCTTTGCGGAACAGGACGGTGCCCTTGGCGACCGCGACGTTGTCCATGAAGGGTCTTAGCCAATCGATGGATTGCGTGTCGCTGTTCGCCGCGTGCTTCACCTGGTGGATCAGGCCCGTCATCTGGGACAGCCGGCGCAGATTGATCGGCAAAAGGATCGCGTGCTGGATGACGATCGGATAGATGCCGGTCAAAAGGCCGAAGCAGATCTGCCCCACATTGTGCGCGACGCCGGTGATGCGCAGCGGGATCATCGTCTGCATCACCAGCATGAGAATGCCGAGCGCCGCCGACGCGTAGCCGATGAATTCGATATCCGTCGCGCTCAACGCGAACCCAGCAACGCTCACCGCAAAAGCCCCCGCCCAAACGATTGGAACGGAAAATTGCAGGCTCCTTGGCCGCGGTGTCTATCGCGGCGGGACCGGCCGGGCGCGAATTCAAATCGATGATGTCGCGCTGCCATGGTAAACGCGCCGCGGGCGGGCATGGACGGTGTTGCTCAAATGAGCTACACGGTTCGCCGGAGAACGGATATGACCTCGACAAGCTTCGTCCGCGCGCGCATCGACGAAGATCTGAAGAACGAAGCGAGCAAGGTGCTCGCGGAATTCGGCCTGACGGTGTCCGACATCGTCCGCATGACGCTGACGCGCGTCGCCAAGGATCAGGCCGTGCCGTTGGAATTGAAGGTTCCCAATGCGCAGACGCAGGCCGCCATGCGGGAGTCCTGGGCGTTGATGAAGAAGCACAATGCGCGCTTCGGCAATGCCAAGGATGTTTTCAAGGCGCTCGAAGATGGCCGCCAGCGCTAAACGGGCGTCTCTCCCGCGGGCAACGGCCTACACCAAGCAGTTCGCAAAGGATTGGGAGAAGCTCTCCCGGAGCGGTCGCTATGACATGCGCCAACTCAAGGAAGCGATGCTGCTCTCGATCGCCAATGACGCTCCGCTCGGTCCGGAATGGCTCGACCATCCCCTGAAGGGCGAATGGGCCGACCATCGCGAGTGCCATATCGGGGGCGATTTCCTCATGATCTATCAGATCGAAGCCAATCGGCTCAATTTCGTGCGCGCCGGCACGCATGCGGAATTGTTCGAATAGCCCGTCCGGCTGTCGGGTCGAGCACGCCCTTCAATTCCCGACGATCGCCCAATTGTCGGGATAGAACCCGTTGAACGTCGTGCGCACCGCCACCGAATAGGCACCCATGCAGTCGAACACGATGAAATCCCCCGGCCCGATATTGGCGGGCAGCATGATGGGGCGCGGCAGGACGTCGAGCGTGTCGCAGGTCGGTCCATAGACGCGGAAGGGCAGCGTCGCGCCGGGCAGCGGCAGGGCGCGGCTCTTGGAGTCCAGCGTGAACACGCGCACCGGATAGTCGGCGACCCAACCGGGCAGCGTCAGCTCGTCGAACGAGCCGTAGACGCCGTCGTTGATGTAGAGCCGGTCGTTCTTGCGCAGGATCACCTGGGTGATCAGCGACAGCCCTTCGGCGATCAGCGCGCGCCCCGGCTCGCAGATCAGCGGCACTTTGGGATTGTCCAGCGTCTCGAGCGCTTCCTTGATGGTGTCGAAATACCAGTGATAGGGCGGCACGTCGTCGCCCATGTAAGGTCCGGGAAAGCCGCCGCCGATGTCGAGCGCCGCGATCTCGATCTTCGCCATCTGCGAGGTGCGCCGCGCCATCTCGATCGCCTGCGCGTAAGAGAAGGGCGACAGGCATTGCGAGCCGACATGGAAGGTGATGCACGGCGCAGCCCCCGCCTCCTTCACGCGCTGCAGCAGCCGCGCCGCGTCGGCCTGGGTGGTGCCGAACTTGCTCGACAGTTCCAGCACCGCGCCGCCCAGCGCGGTCGCGATGCGCACGAAGATGCGCAGCTTCTTCGGGTTCTTGGTCTCGGCCAACAGCTTGTCGAGTTCGTAGTCGCAATCGACGACATAGTCGGTCACGCCATATTGCTCGAACGCCTTCTTGGCGGCGCCCACAGCGCGCACCGGCGACATGAAATGGCAGTGCGCCTCCGGGAAGCGGTTCTTGACGATCTCGATCTCGGGCACCGAGGCGGTGTCGAAATGGCGGATGCCCGCCGCCCACACCTGGTCGAGCACATGCGGCGCCGGATTGGCCTTGATCGCATAGAGCGGATCGCCCGGGAACGCGTCCAGGAAGCGGCGCGCCGCGACGGCGAACTTCTCCGGAAAGATGCAATAGACCGGCTCGCCCGGCTTCATCGTGGCGATGGCCTTCTCGATCGTACCGAAGCGCGGCAGCGAGCCGATCTGCACGGGAGCGTTCATGCGCGGAACACCCGACTGAAGTTGCGGCGGCCTCAATGAGCCAAAGGGGGAGGGGGGTCAAGAAAATATCGTATGACGGGCGGCGCTCAGGAATGCACGGCTTCGAGCTTGTGGCCGTCGGGATCGATCGCGAACGCCGCGTAGTAGGTCGCGCCGTAATGCGGCCGCGGCCCCGGCGCGCCGGCATCGCTGCCGCCCGCCGCCAGCGCCGCGGCGTGGAACGCATCGACCGCCTCGCGGCTCTTGGCTTCGAAGCACAGATGAAACCCCGCGCCCGGCGCGCGCGCTTCGCCCGGCTTGGCGAACAGCGCCAGCCTGTCCTCGCCGCCTGGCTCGCCGAAGCCGGCCGCGCGCGCGTGCTTCCACACGCGAACATAGCCGAGCGGCGCCAGCGCCGCCTCGTAGAAGGCCGTTGCCCGCTCCAGGTCTTCGACGCCGAAGGAAAGATGAGAGAGCATGGGCGGTTTTCCCTGCGAGCCCGCGAAGTTATCACGGCCTGCCGCGGGGCCTCCACCGCGCCCCGGCTTGCTTCTGTGTCCAATTGGTCTAGCGTGGCGAAACGGGCTTCCGGGGGGCGGCGGCGTGATGAGGCAAACGGTTTGACCATCGCACCTCCCGATCGTTTTCGCGGCCCCGACCTTCGCCGCGTCGCGACCCATCCCGACTTTTGGTATCCGCTGGCCTGGTCGCATGAGATCAAGCCGGGCAAGACGCTGGCGCGGCGCTTCGCGGGCGATCCCATCGTTCTGTATCGCACCGCCGGCGGCGAACTCTTCGCACTCGAGGATCGCTGCGCCCACCGCCAGGTCCCGCTCTCGCTCGGCGTCGTCGAGGGCGAGACGCTGCGTTGCGGCTATCACGGCTGGGCCTATAGCTGCGCCGGCAAATGCATCGACGTGCCCTATCTGGGACGCGAGCGGCTGCCCAACGGCGTGCGCGCCTATCCGGTGTGCGAGGTCGACGGCCTTGCCTTCGTCTTTCCCGGCAATCCCGCGTTGGCGCAGGTGCGCGCGCCCGCCGCGCTGGGGTCCAAGGCCAACGGTGCCTACAAGACCCGCGAACTCAACCGCGAGGTCGCCTGCCACTATACGTTCATGCACGAGAACCTGTTCGACATGAATCATCAGTTCCTGCATCGCAGCTTGATGGGCTCGATCAAGGCGACGTGCCTGGGCCGGCGCCACGGCGAGGATTGGTGCGAGGTCGATTACACCTTCACGCGCACCGCCGGCAGCCAGTCGCTCGGCGAGGCCGCGATCCTCAACGTGATGCGCAGCGAGGAAGCCGGCGTGAACGCCGATCTGATGACGATCCGCACCGGCTATCCCTATCAGAACCTCAGAGTGTGGGTGAACGGCGGCGATCCGGTGCTCGACGTGTGGCTCGGCTACACGCCGCTCGACAAGGAGCAGCGCACCAACCGCACCTTCGGCTATCTCTCGGTCAAGAAGCCGAAGATTCCCGGCCTCATCCATGCGGCCTGGCCGTTCGTCACCTGGTTCACCGAAGGCATCTTCACCCAGGACAAGCACATCGTGGAGCAGGAGCAGAGGGCGCACGACGCGCAAGGCGCCGACTGGAACAACGAGGTGTTCCCGCCGATCCGCGATCTGCGCGCGGTGCTCGCACGCTGCGGCGTGCCGATGGATGCCGTTCCGGCCGCCGCGGAGTAGGTGCTCAGCGGCGAACGGCGCGGCGCAGGTCTAGGTGCTTCAGCGTCATCGCTTTGACTACGGAATAGAGATCCGGCGGCAGGAAGCCATAAGCGAAGCTCTTCCGCGATCGCGGCACGAGCGCGATTCCGGCATTGGGCCATTCATCGACATTGGCCTCTGTGACGACGATCCAGCATCTTTCGCTGTCCAGGCCTAACGCGCGCCGGACCGCCGCTGGAATTTCCACGCCGACGGCATCGCCGGTCGGCGCGCTGTGGGTGATCGGTAGGACGATCACAAGACTGGGTTCGGCAGTGGAGTCCGCTGCCACCGCAATGCAAGCTGGGCGTTCCTTGCCGGTGGTGCGGCCGGTGCGCGCTTCGCGCGTCCAAAGATAGTCGTAGCGAAATACCAAACCGGGCTCTGGCGGCGGCAGGCTCACTTCTTTGGCATCAACGCGTTGAGGTGGTCATGCCGCGGGTCCATCTCGGCCCTGCGGATTGCCTCGATCAGCGTCTCCGGCAAATCCTCGGTCCTGTGGGCTCGCTTGGCGGCGGCCTTGAGCCAGTCGTATCGCTCCGCCGACATCAGAACGAGATCGGGGCGTCCGTGGCGGGTGATCTCCACCGGCTCCTTGCGGGCGCGGTGCTGGAATTCGCCGACCTTGCGCTGAAATTCGCGGGCGGTTGTCGTGGCCATGGGCTGTTCTCCGGATAATCCAGATTATACAGACAATACGGACATTGGCAAGTCGCTCAGACCCGATACACCAGCGCCGCCATCAGCGCCGTGTTGGCGGCGAGCAGGATCAGCGCGGTCGGTAGCTGCGCTTTGATCACGCCGTTGCGGTCGGGCAGTTCGAGCAGGGCCGCCGGCACCAGATTGAAATTCGCCGCCATCGGCGTCATCAGCGTGCCGCAGAACCCCGCCAGCATGCCGATGGCGCTCATGATCGCCGGATCGCCGCCGAAGCGGTGAACGATCAAGGGCAGGCCGATGCCGGCCGTCATCACTGGAAAGGCGGCGAAAGCGTTTCCCATCGCGGCGGTGAACAGCGCCATGCCAAGGCAATAGGCGGCGACCGCCGCGAGCGGCGAACCCAGCGGCAGGTAGTGCGTCGCCAATTCTCCCACCGCGTCGCCGACGCCGCCGAGCGCGAACACCGCGCCCAGCGCCGCCAGCATCTGCGGCAGCACCGCCGTCCAGCCGATCGTGTCGATCAGCCGGCGTCCTTCTTCGAGTGCCGCGAGCGCCGGCGGCCGCAGCCAGATCTGGCAGGCGGCAAGCGCCACCAGGACGCCGAGCCCCAAGAACACCAGCGTCGCCTGCTTGGGATCAACCAGACCGGAATTCTTCAGCAGCAGCGTGCCGATCAGTGCGGTTGCCGGCATGATCAGCGCCGGCGCGAACAAGCCGTTGCCATGCGCCTGCGCGCGCTTGGCGCTCCTGGGGCGTGGTCGTCGCGCCCGCGCCGCGATGCATCAGCTTCAGCCCCCCGATCGCGATCAGCGCGATGGCGATCAACCCGTTGGCGAAATCGCCCAAATGCGATCCGAAGAGAAAGCTCGCCGCCAGCAGGCCCCAGAACGCCGCATTGCCGAACCGCTTGGGATTGCTCGCATCGCGCGCGCTCAGCACGGCATAGGCCGCAAGGAACACGCCGCTCAAGATGTAGACGTGCTCGAGCGTGATCATTTGCGCTTCAGCACCCGATCGATCCACAACAGCCGCGCGCCATGGATGAGCGCCGCCAGGATCGCGGTCGGGATCGCCCACACCGACAGCGCGAAGGGTTCGACGAAGATGTGGTTGCTCTCAAGATAACCCTTGATCAGCAGGATCGAACCGATGGCGACGAAGATGTCCTCGCCGAAGAACAATCCGATGTTCTCCGCCGCCGCCGCATGGGCGCGCAGCCAGAAGCGCCGCGCCGGCGTCAGCGGCGCGCCGGTCTGCGCCTCCGCCGCGCCTTCGACCATCGGCGCCAGCAGCGGCCGCACCATCTGCGCCTGGCCGCCGAACGACACACCCGTCGCCGCCGCCAGTTGTCGCGCCAGAAAATAGACCAGCAGCAACCGCCCCGCCGTGGCGCGCCGCATCCGCCCGATCAGCATCCGCGCCCGCTCCTGCAAGCCATAGCGCTCCAAAAGTCCGATCACGGGCAAGGCGAGAAACGCGACGCTGACCAGCCGATTGGCTGCGAAGGCGTGGCCGAACGCCGCCACGATGGCGAAGGGCGACAGCCCCGCCGCCCATCCCGTCGCGGCGACCGCGGCCGCAATGGTCAGCAGCGGATTGACCTTAAGCCCGAAACCGAGAACGACGACCGCGATGCCGATGAGCGGCCACATGCGTGAGTCACCTCCCCGTTGGGGTGGGGGGCCGAAGGCGCATCATTTGCTCCGGCCCACCTTGATCGGCGCGGACTCCTTCACCAGCGCCATCGCGGTCAGCCCGACGACCAGCGCCGCGGTCCAGTAATAGGCCGGCGCCAGCGGGTTCTTGGTGACGTCCAGCAGCCAGGTCAGCACCACCTGGGTCGAGCCGCCGAACGTCGCGATCGAAAACGCATAGACGATCGCCACCACGCCGGAGCGCACGCGCTTGGGCAGTTGCTCGGTCAGCGTCACGATCACCGGCGGCGTGCTCAAGGCCTGCAGGATCGTGGTCAGCGCCACCATGGCGTAGAACACCAGCGTGGTGCGGTAATGGGTGATCGCCCAGAACGCGGGAAACACGCACAGCAATTGGAGCACGCCGGGCACCAGCATCACCGGCTTGCGGCCGAACCTGTCGGACAGCCAGCCGCTGATCGGCTCGAACACGACCGAGAACGCGCCGTTCACGATGATCACGCCGAACGCCACCGTCTGCGCCAGGTGCAGCGTGGTGAGCGCGAAGGTCGTCATATAGCTCGCGACATAGGAGCCGATGGTGCCCGAGGCGAGCATCATCAGGCCGAGCACGATGAGGCTCAGATAGGGCCGAAGCGGCGTCTTGACCGAGGTGTCGCCGGTGGTGCCGTCCGGCGCCAGCGCCGCGTCGTCCACCGCGTGCAGCGTCTCGGGCAGGTTGCTGCGCAGCCAAAGTCCGAACGGCACGATGGAGGCGCCGACCAGCATCGCCACGCGCCAGCCCCAATCCTGCAGCTGCCCCGGATCGAGCTGGCTCGCCAGTCCCGTCGAGATCAGCCCCGCCACCAGCACGCCGAGGTCCTGCGTCGCATATTGGCCGGAGGCATAGAGCCCGCGGCGGCGGACCGGCGCCGCCTCGACGAGATAGGCGGTGGTCGGCCCCACCTCGCCGCCCAGCGCGAAGCCCTGTACCACGCGGAAAAGAATGACGAGGATCGGCGCGGCGATGCCGATCGCGGCATAGGACGGCGTCAGCGCCACGCCGATCACGCCGATGCCCATCAGCACGAAGGACAGCATCATCGCCGCCTTGCGGCCGATGCGGTCGCCGAGCGGGCCGATCACCATCGCGCCGAACGGCCGCGCCACGAAGCCGATGAAGGAGACGCCGAAGGTGGCGAGCAGGCTCGCCGTCTGGTCGTGTGCGGGAAAGAAGGCGCGGCCGATATAGACCGCGAAATAGACGTAGATCAGGAAGTCGTAGAAGCCGAGCGCATTGCCGAGCGACACGGCGAAGACATGGCGCAGGGGGATGGGGCGGGGTTCGGTCGCTGCCATCACCTCCCCCTTGTGGGGAGGTCGGAAAATTGGCGCGTAGCGCCGATTTTCCGGGTGGGGGTACGGCGCTCATCGACCACACGCAGAATGGACTCAACGACCCGTTCCAGATCGTCGAAGACTTCGGAATTGGGAAACCGGAGCACGTGGTATCCTTGGCTGCGAAGAACATCGTCGCGCACGGCATCATGTTCGCGCCGGTCAGCGAGACCATGTTGGCCGCCGTCGAGCTCGACGACGACCCGTGCGCCGTGCTCGACGAAATCCAAAACATAGCCGCGAAACGGCGCTTGGCGGCGGGAGTGATAGCCCCGCCTGTTCAGCTCACGCAGCTTCCACCACAGCAGTCCCTCGGGCTCGGTCAGCCGCGCGCGATGATCGCGTGCGCGCAGGATGTTCGCGTGAGCAATTCTTGTCGGCACCGGCACCCCCACCCGAAAAATCGCAAGGGCGATTTTTCGACCTCCCCACAAGGGGGAGGTAATGATTCAGCGTATTTTGCTTCGCGGCCTTTGTCACATTCCGGGATTGCCCAGAGAGCGGGCGCTCAGGGCGAAATAAGCGGCACGGTGGGGAAGTAGGCGCGAACATGGCGCGGGTCGCGCGTCAACAGCGACGCGCCCTCGACCGCGGCGTGCGCGCCGATGAAGAAGTCCGGCAACACGCCGGTCTTTGCCCCACCGCGCTGGCGATAGCGTTGGAAGGCTTTGGCGGCAAGGAACAGACTTCGGCGAGGAATTTCGCGATGCGACAGTGGGACCGATGCCAGCGTGACCTCGAACGACTCAAATGTCGGATAGCGCACCGATAGTTCGGCAAAAATGACGTCATTGATGACGACGTCATCGTTCGCAGAGGCGTCGTCCAACGCCTGTCGCGCGCGCTTTCCCCAAACGGGATCGTTTCGGACGACATCCAGAAGGACGCTTGTGTCGGCGATGATCACCGATCAGTCGCCACGCAACAACGCCATAATCTCATCGGTGCTCATGTCGTCCTTCAAGGTTCCGCGGATTTTCTCGAAAGGACTCTTTTTCACTCTGCGAACCGGCGTCAGGACGACTCTGCCGTTCTCGACGGTGACATTCACCCTTCCGCCTGGCTTCAGTCCGGTGGCATCGCGCGCGCGCTTGGAAATCGTCACCTGCGCCTTGCTGGTCATATTGGTGATGGTCATCTTGGTATTACCTGCACGGACAAGGGTAATACTATTGGAATTTCCCGGTCAATTCAACCGGGCCGCCGCTATTTTCCCGCCCTGAGCTCGCGGATCGTCTTCTTGCCGTCGGTCGAGGGCTGGTAGACGTTCGTCATCTCCGACAGCGCGCGGTTGAAATCGTCGGCGGTCAGCGGATGCGTCGGCTCGAACGTGTCGCAGCCCACCCGCACCAGATAGGCGATCTGGTCGTAGAGAAAGTCGCCCACCGCGCGCACCTCGCCGGTGAACTTCAGCCGCGTGCGCAACATGCGCGCCCAGGAGAAGCCACGCCCGTCGGCGAATTTGGGAAACTCGATCGCCACGACCGACAGCCGCGCCAGATCCTCGCCCAGCCCTTCCGGCGTCTCGTCGGGTTTCAGGCGCACGCCGATCGGCGCGTTGCGCG
>CAZMHP010000013.1:0-29132 GCA_964566095.1 uncultured Rhizobium sp.
TACGACTGGGACGTGATGGATTTCGAGCTGCCCGACGCCATCGCCGCCTGCCGCCAGGGTCTGCTCGAGCATATCGACGCGGCCAGCCTGCCGCCCGGCGCCGACGGCACACCCGCGTCCAAAGACTTCGTGAAGAACGCGGTCGGCCGCTGCTGGGTCGGCAGCGTCGTCTATTCGCAGGTGATCGCCTATCGGCGCGATCTTTACGGTGCGGCACGTCCGCAGAGCGCGGCCGACTTCTTCGACGTCAGGCGCTTCCCCGGCTATCGGGCGCTTCGGCGCGGCGCCAAGTTCAATCTGGAATTCGCCCTCCTCGCCGACGGCATGAGGCCGTCCGACGTCTACGAGGCGCTTCTGACGCCTGTGGGCATCGACCGCGCCCTGGCCAAGCTCGCGACGCTCAAGGGCGCGATCCTGTGGTGGGACAATTCGGCCGACGCGATCGCGATGCTGAATGACGGCCGGGCCGCCTTCGCCACCGTGCTCAACGGCGACATCTACGACGCCGCGCAGCACCACCATGGGGTGAACGTGATCTGGGACGACCAGCTTTACGAACTCGACGTGTTCGGGGTTCCCAAGGGCAACCCGCACAAGGAGGTCGCGCTCGACTTCGTACGCTTCGCGACCGGATCGCAGCCCCTCGCCGACGTGGCGAGCTGGGTTCCTTACGGACCGGCAAGAAGGTCGGCGACGCCCCTGATCGGCAAGAATCCCGAACTCGGCATCGACATGACGCCGTATCTGCCGACCATGCCTGCCCATTTCGCGTCGGCCTTCGCGATCGACGACGAGTGGTGGCAATTGCATGGCGCCGACATCGAACCGCGCTGGCAGGTGTGGCTCGCATCGCAACGCTAGCGGCTTTGTGATTATTTCTCGTGCAGGCGATTCGCTGAAATGTTCGTCGCGCCGCGACGACGCGCTTTTGTCACGCCATTGACATCGCTTTAACCGTCGCCGAGTTTGAATATGACCCTTCGGCGCGTTCGGGATCGGCACTACCGCGATGTTTTCCTATGCCTTCCGACGTCTGCTGGGCGCCATTCCGACGCTGTTCGTCATCATCACCCTGTCCTTCTTCATGATGCGGCTGGCGCCGGGCGGACCGTTCGACAACCAGCGCAACCTCCCGCCCGAGATCAAGCACAACATCGAAGCGGCCTATGACCTCGATAAGCCGGTCTGGCAGCAATATTTCATCTATCTGGGCAAGCTGGCGCATGGCGATCTGGGGCCGTCCTTCAAGACCAAGGACTTCACCGTCACCGAACTGATCGCCGCGGGCCTGCCGGTGACGACCAAGATCGGCGTGTCGGCGATCGTGCTCGCCGTGATCGTCGGCCTGCTGCTGGGCACGTTCGCGGCGCTGCGCCAGAACCGATGGATCGACTATTCGGTGATGTCGGGCGCGATGCTCGGCATCACCATCCCGACCTTCGTGATGGCGCCGATCCTGACGCTCGCCTTCGGCGTCTATGGCGTGTCGCTGTTCGGCCTGGACCTGTCGCTGCCGGTCGCCGGATGGAACAACGGCGCCTTGCGCAACATGATCCTGCCGGTGATCGTGCTGGCGCTGCCGCAGATCGCCTATATCGCGCGACTGACGCGCGGCAGCATGGTGGAGGTGCTGCACTCCAACTACGTCCGCACCGCCCGCGCCAAAGGACTTTCCAGCACGATGATCGTGACGCGCCACGCGCTGCGCGCCGCCATCCTGCCGCTCGTCTCCTATCTGGGCCCCGCGGTCGCCGGCATCCTGACCGGCTCGCTGGTGGTGGAGCAGCTTTTCGCCATCCCCGGCATCGGCCGCTATTTCGTGCAGGGCGCGCTCAACCGCGACTACACGCTGGTGATGGGCGTGCTGATCTACTACGCGACCATCGTCATCCTGCTCAATCTCCTGGCCGACCTGCTCTATGCCGTGCTCGATCCGCGCGTGAGGTACGCCAAGTGAGCGTGCCGTTCAGCCAGGACCGTATCGCCGACGTCATGGACCGCGCGCTGGAGGTCAAGGGCCGCAGCCTGTGGGACGACGCGCTGCGCCGGCTCATCCGCAACCGCGCCGCGCTGGTGAGCATGGCGATCCTGTGCCTGATCGCGCTGGCCGCGGTGGTGGGCCCGTTCTTCCTCGCCTATGACTATTCGTTCCAGGATTACACCATCGTCTCCTGCGCCCCCGACTGGTGGCCCGACCCGGCCGTGCTGTGCCACGCCGGCGGCTCGCACTGGTTCGGCACCGATTCGGTCGGCCGCGACCTTCTGGTGCGCACGCTGTTCGGCGCGCGCGTCTCGCTCGCCGTCGGCCTGATCGCGACTCTGGTCAGCCTGGTGATCGGCGTCTCCTACGGCGCCACCGCCGGCTATCTGGGCGGCCGCGTCGACGAGCTGATGATGCGCTTCGTCGATGTGCTCTATTCGATCCCCTACATCTTCCTCGTCATCATCCTGATGGTGATCTTCAACCGCAACTTCTTCCTTCTGTTCATCGCCATCGGCGCGGTGGAATGGCTGACCATGGCGCGGATCGTGCGCGGCCAGACGCTGTCGCTCAAGCAGAAGGAGTTCGTGGAAGCCGCCCGCGCCGGCGGCGTCGACAGCTTTGCCATCATCACCCGCCACATCATCCCCAACGTCTTCGGACCCGTGATCGTCTATGTGACGCTGACCGTGCCAGCCTCCATTCTCGCCGAGAGTTTCCTGTCCTTCCTGGGTCTGGGCATCCAGGAGCCGCTGACCTCCTGGGGCGTCCTCATCAAGGACGGCGCCGATCAGATGGAGACCGCGCCCTGGATGCTGCTATTTCCCGCGACCTTCATGGCGATCACGCTGTTCTGCTTCAACTTCATCGGCGACGGTCTGCGCGACGCGCTCGACCCCAAGGACCGCTGATGAGCACGCCCCCCATTCTCGAAGTCCGCGACCTCGACGTGCGCTTTTCGACGCCGGACGGCGAAGTCCATGCCGTGCGCGGCGCGAACTTCGCGATCGGCGAGGGCGAATGCCTCGGCGTGGTGGGCGAATCCGGCTCGGGCAAGAGCCAGCTCTTCATGGCGACCATCGGCCTGCTCTCGGGCAACGGCAAGGCGAGCGGCAGCGTCAAATATCGCGGCCAGGAGATCCTGGGCGCCTCGCAACCGGCGCTCAACCGCCTGCGCGGTTCCAAGATCACCATGATCTTCCAGGACCCGCTGACCTCGCTCACGCCGCACATGACGGCGGGCGCGCAGATCATCGAGACGCTGCGCATCCATTCCGGCGTGCAGCACGACGAAGCGGTCAAGCGCGCCGTCGAGGTGCTCGAACTGGTGCGCATTCCCGAGGCGCGGCGGCGCATGCGCCAATATCCGCACGAATTGTCGGGCGGCATGCGACAGCGCGTGATGATCGCCATGGCGATCGCCTGCGGCCCCGACCTGCTCATCGCCGACGAGCCGACCACCGCCCTCGACGTCACGGTGCAGGCGCAGATTCTCGAAATCATGCGCGACCTCAAGGTCGAGCTGAAGACCGCCATCGTGCTCGTCAGCCACGACATGGGCGTGATCGCCGGCGTCGCCGACCGGGTGCAGGTGATGCGCCAGGGCGAGATCGTCGAGACCGGCCCGGTCGACGACATCTACTACAAGCCGCGCCACGACTATACCAAGATGCTCCTGGGCGCGATGCCGCGCCTGGATCTTCCCACGCGCAAGGAGCAGCTCCTCATTCCGCGGCCGCTCGGCAACCGCACCCTGCTCGATGTCGACGACCTGAAGGTCTACTTCCCCGTGCGCGGCACCGGCTTCTTCGCCAAGGCCAAGCCGCTGCGGGCCGTCGACGGCGTGAGCTTCACGCTGCGCGAGGGCGAGACGCTGGGCATCGTCGGCGAATCCGGCTGCGGCAAGTCCACTTTGGCGCGCGCCGTGCTGAACCTGCTGCCCAAGACGGAAGGCCGCGTGGTGTGGATGACGCGAGACCTCGGCACCGTCACGGCGTCCGAGCAGCGCCGCCTGCGCAAGGACCTGCAGATCGTGTTCCAGGACCCGCTGGCGAGCCTGGATCCGCGCATGACCATCGGCGAATCCATCGCCGAGCCGCTCAAGACCCTGCAGCCGGAGCTGTCGCGCGCCGATGTCCGCGCCCGCGTGCGCAAGATCATGGAGGAGGTCGGCCTCGATGCCGGCTGGATCAACCGCTACCCCCACGAATTTTCCGGCGGCCAGAACCAGCGCGTCGGGATCGCCCGCGCCATGATCGTCGAGCCCAAGCTCGTGATCTGCGACGAGGCGGTCAGCGCGCTCGATGTCTCCATCCAGTCCCAGATCATCGATCTGATCGTCAAGCTGCAGGCCCAGTTCGGCATGTCGCTGATATTCATCAGCCACGACCTGTCGGTGGTGCGGCAGATCTCGCATCGCGTGATGGTGCTTTATCTGGGCCGCGTGGTGGAGACCGCCGATCGCGACACGATCTACAACGATCCGCGCCATCCCTACACCAGGGCGCTGATCTCCGCCGTGCCGATCCCCGATCCCAAGATCGAGCGCGCCAAGAAACGCGACAAGCTGACCGGCGACCTGCCGTCGCCGCTCGACACCCGCGCCCAGCTCAACTTTCTCAAATCGCGTCTGATCGACGATCCCGATGCCGAGCAATATCGCCCGCGCCTGATCGAGGTCACGCCCGGCCATCTGGTAGCCGAGCACGATTGAACCGGTCCGCCAAGGCGGCGAAGCGCGCTACTTCAATCGCCGCACTTTAAAGGCGGCGCTCAGATCGTTGACGGTCAGAAGATAAGACCCCAGCGCGCCACGATTGATCGTCACCGTGTTCTGGCCGTTGCGGTCGAAGCGCGCCCGGCCGGAATCGTCTTCGAGCTGTTGCCAAATCTGTCCGTTGTCGAGCACGACCAGGAAGCGACCAAAGGGATTGAACGAATAATCGGCGACGCCCGCCGAGATGCTGTCGATCTCCTCCGGCTCCCCGGGCGCGCCCGCGCCTGGCGCCGGCTTGGGCAGGTTGTCGCTGCCGAATTGCTTCGGCGTCGTCTGGGCGCGCTGGGGGCTGGTTCCGAACATGCGGGTTGGATCGTACCAGGCGCGATTGTCGGCCGGCGGCGCGGCGGCCGGTGCCGGCGGCGCCGATGGTGGCGGCGCGGCGCGCGCCGCCTGGACCGTCGGATTGAGCGCGTCGTAGCAGGTCAGCCGCGCCGTATTGTCGGCGATCGCGCCGCACTTCACCATCCCGTCGACCAGATCCTGATTGGGATCGGCGCTCGCGGCGACAAACGTCATCGCGGCGGCGGCAAATACGAAAAGCGCGGCGTTCTTCATCGATCTCACATCTCCGACCGGTGGCGCGGCGCGCCGCCCTGCTTATGATGGCGGCGAGAATGTTTCATCGGCCGCTTGGGAGCAAGCTTGTGTATTGCCAAGGTAAATCATGCTGAAGCGGGTCGCGCCTTTCGTGCTCGCAATGTTGGCGGCGGCGCCTGGTTTCGGCGCGGTCCCGACGCTCAACCGCGGCAACGGCGTGGAGACCAAGAGTCTCGACCCGCATTTCATCGACGGCCTGGGCGAGGCCAATATCGAGCAGGATCTGCTGCTCGGGCTCACCACGGATGCCGCCGACGGCGCGCCGATCCCGGGCGCGGCAGCGCGCTGGGACGTGTCGCCCGACGGCAAGACCTGGACCTTTCATCTGCGCGATCATCTGTGGTCCGACGGACGGCCGGTGACGTCCGCGGATTTCGTCTTCGCCTGGCGCCGCCTGCTCGACCCCAGGACCGGCGCCAGCTACGCCTACAATCTCTGGGTGGTGAAGAACGCCCAGGCGATCAGCCTGGGCAAGCTGCCGCCCTCGGCGCTCGGCGTCGCCGCGCCCGACGACAAGACGCTGGTCGTCTCGCTGGAGCATCCCGCGCCCTATCTGCCGCAGCTTCTAACGCACCAGACCGCCTATCCCCTGCCCCGCCATGTCGTGCTGGCCAAGGGCGCGCAATGGTCCAAGCCGGCGAACTTCGTCGGCAACGGCCCCTATCTGCCGCGCGAGTGGGTCGCCGACGATCACCTCACGCTGGTGAAGAACCCGCGCTTCTACGACGCGGCGCATGTGCGCATCGACGCGGTCACGTATTTCCCGACCGCCGACAGCAATTCGGCGCTGCGCCAGTTCCGCGCCGGCCAGCTCGACACCCAGACGCCCCTGCCCCTCACCCAGATCGACTGGTTGAGGAAGAACCTGCCCGCCGCGCTTCACCTGACGCCGCTGCTCGGCCTGTCCTACATCGCGATCAATCTGCATCGCCCGCCGCTCGACGATCCGCGCATCCGCCGCGCCCTCAACCTGGCTTTCGATCGCGAAATCGTGACCGCCAAGGTGCTGCGCCTGGGCGAAGCGCCCGCCTATGGCATCGTGCCGCCGGGCGTGGCGAACTACCCCGGACAGCAATCCTTCGACTTCCGGCCGCTGACCCCGGCGCAGCGCCTGGCCAAGGCGCAATGGCTGATGCGCCAGGCCGGCTACGGCCCGGACAATCCCCTGCGGCTCGTCTTCGAAACCTTCGAGGAGCCCAACAGCCGGCGCATCGCGGCGGTGTTCCAGGCCATGCTGCGCGCCATCTGGGTCTATGTCGACGTGACGGCGAGCGACGCGCCCGTCCATAGCCGCAGCATGACCAGCGGCAATTTCGAGCTCGGCGTCGCCTCCTGGTTCGCGGATTTCAACGACGCCAGCAACTTCCTCGATCTGCTGCGCAGCGACGCCGGCAACAATTACGGCGGCTACCGCAACCGTGCGTACGACGCGCTGCTGAACGCGGCCCAGCAGGAGCGCGACGCGTCGGCGCGCGGCCGGCTGCTGGCGCGGGCGGAGCGCCTGGCGCTCGCGGACTATCCCTGGATCCCCATCCGGTTCCGCACCAGCCAGGACCTCGTTCAACCTTACGTAAGGGGTTGGGTGGACAATGACCGCGATCTGCATCCGACGCGCTTTCTGTCGCTGGCGCCGCCGGGGCGTTGAAGCGCCCTATGCCGAAGCGGCGCGTTGGGCTATGCCGGTTCGAACCTAGGGGGAATGTCGTTCATGGCCGTATCGCGGATCGTCGCCGCCGCTTTGTTGGTGCTGCTCGCGGCCTGCTCGAAATTCGGCAGCGGCAACCAGACGATCCACGCCCCCGACTATCTCGTCCGCGGCAACGGCGCGGAGATCAAAAGTCTCGATCCGCACTATATCGACGGGCAATGGGAAGCCCATGTCGTGGGCGACATCCTCGTCGGCCTGACCACCGATGCGCCGGACGGAACGCCGATCCCGGGCGCGGCGACAAGCTGGGAAACCTCGCCCGACGGCAAGACCTGGACGTTCCATCTGCGCGACCATCTGTGGTCCGACGGCCAGCCGGTGACGGCGGAGGATTTCGTCTTCGCCTGGCGCCGCATCCTGGAGCCGGCGCGCGGCGCGCCCTATGCCTATTATCTATGGCTGATCAAGAACGCCCGGGCGATCAGCGCCGGCAAGCTGCCGACCAGCGCGCTCGGCATCGCGGCGAAGGACGACAAGACGCTCGTCGTCACGCTCGAACATCCCGCGCCCTACATGCTCGAATATCTGCTGCACCAGGCGGTGTTTCCGGTGCCGCGCCACGTCGTGCTCGCCAAGGGCGACGCCTGGGCCAAGCCCGAGAACTATGTCGGCAACGGTCCTTTCGTCCCCAAGGAATGGGTGCCGAACGATCACGTGACGCTGGTCAAGAATCCGCGCTTCTACGATGCCGCGCATGTCCGCCTGCAGACGGTCATCTACAAGCCGACCTCCGACACGCTGGCGGCGTTGAAGGCGATCCGTTCCGGCGAACTCGACACCCAGAACCTCGTGCCGACGGCGGAGATCGCCTGGATGCGCACCCACATCAATGCCGCGCTTCAGCTCAACACCTATCTCGGCGTCAACTACATCAGCACGAATTTCAAGCGCAAACCGTTCCAGGACAAGCGGCTGCGCGAGGTCGTCGCCCTCGCCTATGACCGCGAGACGATGGTGAACAGGATTCTGGGCCTGGGCGAGTTGCCCGCCTATCGTTTCGTGCCGCCCCATGTCGCGAACTATCCCGACGGCGCGCATGTCTGGTTCCAGGACCTGCCCTATGCGAAGCGTCTCGACCGGGCGCGCGCGCTGATGCGCGAGATGGGCTACGGCCCAGGCAACCACTTCCACACCACCTACGACACCACCACCACGCCCGACTCGCGGCGCACCGGCGCCGTCCTGCAGGCCATGCTCAAGCAGGTCTGGTTCGACATCGACATCGTCAACACCGATACGCAGATCTTCTACAAGAAGCTCCAGGAAGGTCAGTTCGACATGTCGACCGGGGCCTGGATCGGCGACTTCAACGACGCCAGCACCTTCCTCGACCTGCTGCAGTCGCAAGGCGGCAACAATTACGGCAAGTACGACAATCCGACCTACGACGCCCTGCTCGCCAAGGCACAACAGACCGCCGACGCCCGGGCGCGCGGCGCATTGCTGCGCCAGGCCGATCAGGTCGCGCTGGACGACTATGCCGTGATCCCGACGCGCTTTCTCGTCACCCAGGACATCGTCGAGCCCTATGTGAAGGGCTGGGTTCCCAATGTGCGCGACTTCAACCGCTCGCGCTGGCTGTGGATCGACCCGAACGGCAAGGTCGCGCGCTGACCGGCGGGGTGGCGGCCGCGAAACGTCTCGTCCAATTCCCTCCCGCGCTCAGGACTGCATTCCGGCGGGACAACTCGGCGGGCCTTCGCCGGGCGCCAGCCGCACGGCGCCGAGGCTGACGGCGAAGCGCTTGTCGGCGATGAGTTCGAACGGCGTCGATAGCGCGGCCATGTTGGCGCCCGCGTTACGGAAACAGGCGATCCGAACGTTGATCGTGGTCCAGCCGCGTCCCGCGGCGGCGCGCAGGGCCGCCGTCAGATCGACCGTCCCCCGGCACTTGTCGCCGCAGCCGGCGTTAAGAAAGACGCTGCCGGTCGGCGCCTCGTCGACGCGCAGTTCCAGGTGCAGCGCCATGTCGCCGTTCACCTGCCGCGACAGATCGATCGGCGCACCGGAGATCGCCAGGCTCGCCGGCGCGCTGCCCGTCCAGGTCGCGACCAGCGTGTCTTCCTGCGTCAGATGATCGATGCGCGCCAAGCTCAGGCCTCCACCCGGCGCGGTTGCCGGGACGCGGTCGGCGGGCGACGACGCGCCATGCGTGTCGGTCATCGACAGCGTCCAGGGCGGCGCGGCATGGCCCGCCTGAAGATAGGTGTCGATGTTCGCCGCGACCGTTTCGCCGCCCGGCGCTTCGGGCAGCGCGCCCAGATCGCGCGGATGGGCGTAGTCGAGGCCATAGCCGAACGCGAACAGCGGATCATAGGGCGTGTCGCCGACATTGAGCGGCGTCTGGTCCGGCGCTTTGGGCCAGGAGAACGAGAGCCGGCCGCGGAAGTCGTAGGCGGGCTTGCCGTCCTTGGCCCGGAACAGCAGATCGGCGATGCCGCCGCCTTCGGTGCCGGGCAGGAACGCGGCGATGAACGCGTCGGAGGAATTGATCTCGCGCGTCACATACATGGGCCGGCCGGACAGGAACACGGTCACGACCGCAATGCCCTTGTCGCGCAGGCTGCGGATCAGGCGCAGGTCGCGCGGATCGCCCGGCTCGAAGGCGAGGTTGTCGCGATCGCCCATGAACTCCGCATACGGATTTTCTCCGATGACGACGATGGCGACGTCGGGCTTCTTCTTGAAACTGCCGTCGACGCTCAACGTGGCGCTGCCGCCGGCCGCCTTCACAGTGCTGGCGATGCCTTCATAGATCGTGTCGCCATGCGGGAAATCGGCGCGCACATTGCCGGTGCCCTGCCAGGAGATCGTCCAGCCGCCGGTCTGCTTGCCCATGTCGTCGGCGCCGTCGCCGGCCACCAGGACGCGCAGCCTGGGCTTGAGCGGCAGGATGTTCTTCTCGTTCTTGAGCAGCACCAGCGACTCGCGCACCGCCTGGCGGGCGATGGCGCGGTGCTCCGGCGAGCCGAGCTCGTCGAATTTTCCGCCGTATGGGCGGGTCGACGGCGCGCCTTCCTCGAACAATCCCGCGCGCAGCTTGACGCGCAGGATGCGCGCCACCGCCTGGTCCAGGCGCGCCATCGGAATGGTGCCGGCCTTCACCTCGGCGAGCGTCGATTCGTAAAGGCCCTTCCAGCTGTCGGGGGCCATGAACATGTCGATGCCGGCGAGCAACGCGGCGCTGCAATCGGTCGTCGTGCAGCCCGGCACCTGGCCATGGGCATTCCAATCGTCGACGACGAAGCCGTTGAAGCCGAAGCGGTCGATCAGGACGTCGTTGAGCAGCCCGCGATTGGCCGCCATCTTCTGGCCGTGCCAGCTCGAATAGGAGGTCATCACCGTCTGCACGCCGGCCGCGATCGCCGATTGATAGCCGGCCGAATGGATGTCGCGCAGCTCTTCCTCGCTCGACAGGTTGTCGCCCTGGTCGTGGCCCTTGTCGGTGCCGCCGTCGCCCAGATAGTGCTTGGCGGTCGCGATGATGTGGCCGCCGCGCAGGAAGTCGGGCGAGCCCGGTACGCCCTGGATGCCCAGCACCATCTGGCCGGCATAGGAGCGCACGACGTCCGGCGATTCCGAATAGCTTTCATAGGTGCGGCCCCAGCGGTCGTCCCGCACCACCGCGATGGTCGGCGAGAACGTCCAATCCTGGCCGATCACCTTGGTTTCGATGGCCGTCACTTCGCCGATCTTGCGGATGAGATCGGGATCGCGCATGGCGCCGAGCCCGATATTGTGCGGGAAGACTGTCGCACCGATGATGTTGGAATTGCCGTGCACGGAATCCGAGCCCCAGATCACCGGAATCGCCACATGGCCCGGCTCGACATTCATCGACGCGGCGTAGAACTCGTCGGCCTCCTTCAACCAGACCGGGGCAAGGGCGCGATCGTCGCCGTAAGGCCCGGAATTGCCGCCGTCGAGGACCGAACCCAGATGATATTTGCGCACATCGTCCGGCGTCACCGAGGCGACATCGGCCTGGATGATCTGACCGACCTTTTCCTCGACCGTCATGCGCGACAGCAGATCGGCGACCCGAGTCTCGATGGCCGGATCGCTCGCAACGCCGCTTTGCAGTTTCGGCCAGATGTCGGGGTGGATGGTCGCAAGCGGCGCCGGCGGCGGCGCCGTCGGCTTGGTGGCGAACGCCGCGCAGGCGCTGAGCGACGTTGCCGCCATCAGGACGACGAACAGCCGCCTGGCATGCCCGCGCAGAGGTTGCCCGCGCGCTTCGACTTCACGGCTCATATCATCCTCCCAAGACGTCCGCGCCGTCCGGCGTTGCGGCGGCGAGTGTTATATCGTCGGACCGGCAGAACGGCGCGCCTTTGGTAAAGGCCCGCCCCACCGTCATCCGTCCCGAACGATTCAAGGCCTCATCTTGACAACGTTGTCAACCAGGCGTCGTGCCTCCCGGCACGCCGCGACGATGGCGCCGGCACGGCGGGTCCCGTCGAACGCGGCCGTTCGCCGCTATTTCGCGGCAAGCCACTGGAACTTGTGAAATTCCGCGGCGACCCGCGCCGCGCCGAACAACGCCGCGTCGTCGCGCATGACGACCTTTGTGGGGATTTGGCGCAGGTAGTCCGTCATGGGGCCCTTCATCTCGAAGCGCTGGCGGAAGCCGGGCTGGCTCAGGCGCGCAACGAGCTTCGGCGCGATGCCACCGGCGAGAAAGACGCCGCCGCGCGCGCCGAAGGCAAGCGCCAGATTGCCGGCGACCGTGCCGAAGATCAGACAAAATCGTTCGACGGCCTCCCCCGCCACGCGCCCGCCGGCATCGGCGGCCGCGACGATCGCCGCCGCGCTGTCCATCGCCGGGTCGACCGGCTCGCCCATGATCGCGCTGAGCGCGCGGTAGAGATTGATGAGTCCCGGCCCCGACAGCACGGTCTCGACCGAAACATGGGTGAACCGCTCGGACAGCACGCGCAGGATCTCGATTTCCAAGGGATCGAACGGCGAGAACGACATGTGGCCGCTCTCGGTCGCAAAAGGTACGGGGCGCATGTGGTCGGTGATGAGGCCCGTCGCGCCGAACCCCGTTCCCGCGCCCATGACGGCGATCACGCCGTCCGCGGTGGCCGCGGCCGGGCCGCCGAGGCTGCAAAGATCGCCGTCCGTCAAGCTCGGCACGGCGAGGGCAAGGGCGACAAAGTCGTTTATCAGTCTGGCGTGGCCAAATCCCAAAGCGACGAGATTGGATTCCGTCACCTGCCAGTTGAGATTGGTGAACGCCACGGCACCGTCGACGATCGGCCCGGCCGCGGCCGCGACGACGGTGGTCGGCCTGTCGGATTTGCCGAGCCCGGCCAGGAATTCCCGGATGACATCCTCGAGCGACGGAAAGTCGGCGCAGCGGAACGTGTTTTCGCGTAGCGCGCGCGGTTTTTGACTGGCGGAGATCTCCATCAGGGCGAGGCGCGCATTGGTGCCGCCGATGTCGCCGACCAGGGCCAAGGCCGTGGCGCCGCGGTATGGGGCGTTGGCCGGACGCAGAGAGCGATCGAGCGTCATGCGAACAACACCGACGCACCGCACTCGGCGTCGCCTATGTGCGCTCGAAAATTGCCGAACAGCTCGCGCCCGCACCCTTGCGCGGCAAGCGGGCGTTGCGCGCCGGCGCGGCCCGCGAACGTGCCGGATTCCACTTTCAGTTCGAGAATTCCCGCGTCGGCATCGAGAAGGACCATGTCGCCGTCCCTGAGCCGCGCCAGCGGTCCGCCGGTTTGCGCCTCCGGGACAAGATGAAGCGCCGCGGGAATTCGTCCCGAAGCCCCGGACAGGCGGCCATCGGTCACGAGCGCGACGCGGTAGCCGCGATCCTGCAACACGCTGAGCGGCGCCATCAGATTGTGCAGCTCGGGCATGCCGTTGGCCTTGGGGCCCTGGAAGCGGACGAAGACGATCACGTCGCGATCCAGCCGGCCTTGGCGGAACGCGTCGAGCACGTCGTCCTGGCTGTCGAAGATCGCCGCGGGCGCCTCTACCCGCCGGTGCTC
Organism: uncultured Rhizobium sp.; assembly: GCA_964566095.1. Taxonomy (GTDB): domain Bacteria; phylum Pseudomonadota; class Alphaproteobacteria; order Micropepsales; family Micropepsaceae; genus Rhizomicrobium. The sequence goes on from CAZMHP010000013.1 coordinate 13,074, forward strand.
CGCTTTCACCGCCGAGACCTTGATGACGGCGCGGCCCAGCGCGCCGCTCAGCAAGCGCAATCCGCCGTCGCGGCTGAAGGGCGCGGCGGCGGGGCGCAGGATCGTATCGTCCAAACTCTTTTCGGGAACCGCATGCCAGGCGATCTCATTGTCCACCATCGCCGGTTCGGCGGCATAGGCACGCAGCGTCGCGCCCGAAACGGTCGTGACGTCTTCGTGCAGCAGACCCTGATCCAGCAATTCGCGGATCACGAAACCCGTGCCGCCGGCCGCCTGGAACGCGTTCACATCGGCGGGTCCGTTCGGATAGATGCGCGCGAGCAGCGGGGTGGTGCCGGAGATCTCGTCGAAATCCGTCCAATCGACGAGAATGCCCGCCGCGCGCGCGATCGCCACCAGATGGATCGCATGATTTGTCGAGCCGCCCGTGGCCATCAGCCCGACGATACCGTTCACGATCGCTTTTTCGTCCAGCACCAATCCGAGCGGCGCCTCATGCGCGCGCGCAAGCGCGACGGCGCGATGAACGGCCGCCCTGGTCAATCCCACACGCAGGTCCGAGTCGGGATGGACGAACGCCGCGCCCGGAAGGTGCAACCCCATCGTCTCCATCAGCATCTGATTGGTGTTCGCGGTGCCATAGAACGTGCAGGTCCCCGGGCCATGATAGGATTTGGTCTCGGCGGCCAGCAGTTCGTCGCGCCCGACCTCGCCGGCGGCATAGGCGTTGCGGATGCGCGATTTCTCCGCATTGGGCAGGCCCGATTCCATCGGCCCGGCCGGGACCAGCAAAACCGGCAGGTGGCCGAAGGCGAGCGCGCCGATGAGCAGTCCGGGCACGATCTTGTCGCAGACGCCGAGGGCGAGCACCGCATCGAACGCATCGTGGCTGAGGGCGATCGCGGTCGCCATGGCGATGACGTCGCGGCTGAACAGCGAAAGCTCCATCCCGGGCCGGCCCTGGGTCACGCCATCGCACATCGCGGGCACGCCGCCGGCGACCTGGGCCGTCGCGCCGACCTCGCGCGCCGCCTCTCGAATCTGGCGCGGATAGGCTTCGAACGGCTGATGCGCCGAGAGCATGTCGTTGTAGGCGGTCACGATGCCGATGTTCGGTGCACCCGGATCCTTGACGCGCAATTTGTCGGCCGCCGTCTGCCCGGCGAAGGCGTGGGCATGGTTGGCGCAGGACAGCTTCGCCCGGCCGGGGCCGGCCCGGCGCGCCGCGTGGAGACGGCCAAGATATTGCGACCGCGACTCGCGGCTGCGGTTCTGGATGCGCCGGGTCACGGCGGCGATAACGGGCGTCATTGCAGGTTTCTCAATCATGCCATGAGCGCCCATAGCGCCGGATCAAGCCCGATGCGCCGTCGGGTCCCCAGCTGCCCGCGGCATACGGCGCCGGCGGCGCGTCTCGCCAGGTTTCCGCGATGCCGTCGACCCAGGCCCAGGCGTGTTCGGCCTCCTTGGCATCGACGGAAAGGCTCCGGTTGCCCATCAGTGCGTCATAGAGCAGGCGTTCATAGGCAATGCGGCGGCGAAATTCGCTGTGCGCCAGCGTCAAGTTGAGCGGCATCGCCTTGAGGTCCATGCCGCCCAATTCGTTGCCCTGCTCCTTGTTCATCAAGGTGAGCGAGATGTCTTCTTCGGGCTGCAGGCGGATCAAGAGGCGATTGGCCGCGAGATCCTGAGCGCCGAAAATGGAGTGCGGCACTTTCTTGAACTGAATGACGATCTCGGTGCGACGGACCGCCATGCGTTTGCCGGTGCGCAGGAAGAACGGCACGCCGGACCACCGCCAATTGTCGATGTCGGCGCGCAACGCGACAAACGTCTCGGTGTCGCTCGGCGCGCCGCGTTCGCGCGCATAGGCGGGCACGGACCGGCCGCCGACGATGCCGCCGATATATTGGCCGCGCACCGCGACGCCTTCGCTGTTGCCGCCGCCGATGGGCCGCAGCGCCCTGAGCACCTTGGCCTTCTCCTCGCCCACCGCGGTGGAGTCGAGATCGGACGGCGGCTCCATCGCGACCAGGCAGACGAGCTGGAGCAGGTGGTTCTGCACCATATCTTTCAGCGCACCGTACTCGTCGTAATAGGGCCAGCGTTCGCCGACGCCTTCGGTTTCGGCGATGGTGATCTGGATGTGGTCGATGCCGCCGCTGTTCCACAAGGGCTCGAACATCGCATTGCCGAAGCGCAGGGCGAGAAGGTTCTGCACGGTCTCCTTGCCCAGATAGTGATCGACCCGGAAAACCTGTTCTTCGCTGAAGATCGCGGCGACCGCCTCGTTGATGGCGCGGCACGATCGAAGATCGCGGCCGAGGGGCTTTTCCAGCATCAGCCGGCTGTCCGCCGTCGCGAGGCCGGCCGCCCGGAGCGCCGCGCAGATGGGTATGTACAAGGTCGGCGAGGCCGCAAGGTAATAGAGCACCGGCGACATCCCATCGACGTGGCGCGCCAGAACGCCCAGAGAGTCGGCGGACGTCGCGTCCGCCTTCACATAGGACAGCGCCGCAGAAAAATGCTCGAAGGACTCCGCGTCGAAATGGCCGCCCGCCCGCGCAGCCACGGCGTCCCGCACACGCTGCAGAAATGCCTCAGGACCGATGTCGCTGCGGCCGACCGCGATGACGCGCGTCCCCGGCGCCAACCGGTTCTCGCGATGAAGGAAATACAGCGACGGCAGCAGCATGCCGAGCGCGAGGTCGCCCGCGCCGCCGAATATGACAATGGCAGGCCTGCTACCGGCCATATTGGTCCGCACGCGTCTGCCCCACCAAAATCCGGCCTTGGGCCCTTTTTCGACCCGCTCTTACAGACAACGCTGTCAATTGTGAAGGAAAATTCGCTTCGGCGCAATTTGACGAAACCGTCGTCGCTGACGCACGTCGCCCGCGCGCAGGCTCAATCCAGGGGCGGCGGAGCCGTGGACTCCCGGACGACCAGTTCGTGCTCCAGCCGGCGCTCCTGGGGACCCCCGTCCTGGTTCTTCTGGACCAACAAAGAGACGGCCTCGGCCGCCATTTCCTTGATCGGCTGGCGGCATGTGGTCAGCCGCGGCCAAACCACTTGCGCCACCAGGGAATCGTCGAAACCGGCCACGGAGAGCTGCTCCGGTGTCTTCAAATTGTAACGTTGCGCGGCTGCGAGGACCGCGGCCGCCATGTCGTCATTGCTGGCAAAGATGGCGGTTGGGCGCCGGGCCAGCGACAGGAGTTTCTCCGCCGCCTCCATGCCGGACTGATACGAGAAAAACCCCTGGACGCACAATTCCTCGACCAGCGGCCGTCCGGCCTTTTCCAGCGCCGCGCGATAACCTTCATAGCGGGCATAGGACGCACCATGACCGGGATGGCCCTTGATAAAGCCGATGCGGTGATGGCCCAGGCTGATCAGATAGGTGGTCATGTCGTACGCCGCCTTCTGGTCGTCGATACTCACGGTCATCGCGCCCGGCAGATGCTTTTCCGGCGCGATCCGGACGAACCGCGTCTTGGCCCGGGTCAGCGCCTCCAGCACGGCCGGCGCATCGCAAAGCGGAGGGGTCAGGACCACGCCGTGCAATTGCGACTCGGTGATCAGCGAGTGCACGGCATTGCCCAGATTGGGGGCCTGGGAATCGAGCAACTCGACCACCAAGTGATAGCCGAGCTCGCGGCAGCGGGCGAGCGCGCCAAGCTGCAGCCCGGCCACATAGCCCGCCGAGGGATTGTCATAGAGCAGGCCGATCAGGAAGGATCGCTCGCTGGCGAGACCCCGCGCGAACATGTTGGGCCGGTAGGACAGCGCCGCGACCGCCTCCATGACGGCGGTCCTGGTCGCCTCGCTTACATTCGATTCATGATTGATGACGCGCGACACCGTCTTGATCGAGACGCCGGCGCGCTTGGCGACATCGTGGATTTTGGCCGGCCCCGCGGGCTTGGCACCTTCCTTACGCGGGGCGCGAAGCTTAGGCGGGCGGCTTCGTTCCAAGAGCTTGATTTCCGGACAGATGTGAGACGGGCCGAACATAGAGCCCGTTCGTAGGAACTACAACGTCCGCATCGCCTCATCTCACGCCGGTTCAAACCGCTGCTAGACGGCGGCTTTGGGCCTCCAGATCTGCTGGATCGATTCGAGGCTGCGGCCCTTGGTTTCCGGCACGTAACGCCAGACCAGAAGCGCCGCCAGAATGCTCATGGCGCCATACACCCAATAGGCGAAGCCGTGATTGAAAAGGGTGTTGAGCGTGCGGTTGCCGTCCATCACCGCGAAGGTCTGGGTCACCAGGAAGTTGGAGATCCATTGCGCCGCGACGGCGATCGCCATCGCCTTGCCCTTGATCGCGTTGGGATAGATCTCGGAGAGCAGAACCCAGACGCACGGCCCCCACGACATCGCGAAGCCGCAGATGTAAACGACGCTTGCGACCACCGCCCATTTGCCGACCTCGTGGATGTCGAACAGCGTTCCCAGCGTCAGCATCGCGCCCGCCATCACCAGGGCACCGATGATCAGCAGCGGTTTGCGGCCAAGACTGTCTATCGTGAAGAAGGCGACCAGCGTGAACACGGTGTTGGCGCCGCCGATCAGCACCGCCTCCAGCAGGGCCGCATTGGTCGAAGAGCCCATGTTCTCGAACATCTGCGGCGCATAATAAAGCACGGCGTTGATGCCGATGAATTGCTGGAACACCGAGAGCATGATGCCGATGAACACAACCAGCCCGCCGAACGCGAACAGCCTTTCGCGCGGCACGACGAGCGAGGCTTCGATCTCGCGCTCCGTCTGCTCGGCGGTCGCTGCGTCGGTGAGCCGGCCCAGCAGCTTGCGCGCTTCGGCGGTCCGGCCCTTGAGGACCAGGTATCGCGGCGTGTCGGGCACCAGCAGCATGAACGCGAACAGCAACGCGGCCGGGATCGCCGCCGACGCCAGCATGTAGCGCCAGCCGGTCGCCAGGATCCAGGCGTTGTCGCCTTGCGAAGCGATGATCCAGTTGACGAAGTAGACGAGGTTGATGCCGCCGACGATGGCGATCTGCTGGATCGTCACCAGCAGGCCGCGGGTCTGCGGCGGCGCGATCTCGCTGATGTACATGGGGGTCAGCATCGAAGCCATGCCGATGCCGATGCCGGCCAGCACGCGATAGACCAGAAACGGCGTGAGCGCGGCGGCGCCTTCGCGGCCCACAACGCCCCAGCCGAATTCGGGAAAGCCCGAGCCGATCGAGGACACCAAAAAGAGAACGGCGGCGACCAGCAAGCCGCCCTTGCGGCCGATCCAGCCGGACAGCACGCCCGCCGCGCCGGCGCCGATCACGCAGCCGAGCAGCGCGATGCCGACGGTCGTGCCCAGAAGCCAGTTCTTGGAATCCTCCGACAGCGCCTGCGGCTGGATGAAGTTGAAATTGATCGCCTTGACCGCACCGGAGATCACCGCGGTGTCATAGCCGAACAGCAAACCGCCCAGCGCCGCGGCGAGCGTCAAGCCCAAAATGAACGGATAGTTTGCCTTTGCCATCGGCTGTCGTCCCCCCTGCCGGACCGAAGTCCCGTTTTCCTCAAGGCCCGAATTCTTCGACTCGACAGCCGAAAATCACGCTAATGACAACGCTGCCATTTCGCAAGGCAAGGAACGCTCGGCGAAAACGCGGGCGCTACGGGACGAACTTCGCAAGCATTTGCGTGAGCGCGACGTGAGTCAGCGGCTTGGCCAGGTATTCGTCCATTCCCGCCGCGAGGCAAATCTGGCGATCGTCCGCCATGGCATGCGCCGTCAACCCGATCACGACGGCATGGCCGCCGTGGCGCTCCTCGATCTTGCGTATCTGGGCGGTGGCGCCGTAGCCGTCGAGCTTCGGCATCGACACGTCCATGAACACGATGTCGGGCGTCAGCTTTCGATACGCCTCGACCGCCTCGTCGCCGTCGGCGGCGAAGTGCACGTCAAAGCCGCCATTCGCCAACATGGCCGCGATCACGCGGCGATTGATGGCATTGTCGTCGGCGACGAGAATCCGAACCTTTGCCGGTCCGCCCTCCCCCGCCACGTCTTTGACATCGCTGTCATCGGCGGCCGAAAAAGAGGTTTCGGGTTGGGCCGTCGTGGCATCGGCGGTTCCCGCTTGCTGCGCGTCGCCGGCGATCGGTTCCCGATCCGGCTCCGACGCCGGCAAGTGGTTCGATGCGGCCGGCTCCGAGCGGCTTTCGCGGGTGAGCGCGCGCACGGCGGATTCAAGTTGGGCGGTGCGCGCCGGCTTGGTGAGGACGCTGCCGAAATATTGCGCGTCCGACTTGTCCAGATCGCCGATTTGGCCGACCGAACTCAAGAGGATCAGCGGCAACGCCGCTTGCGCGGGGATGGTCCTGATTTGCCGGGCCAATTGGATGCCATGCATTCCCGGCATCTGGTAATCCAGAATGCCGACGGCGAAGCGGTCAACCGGCGACTCCGAAAGCAGCGCCAGCGCCGACGGCCCGTCCGCCGCGCTCACCGGCACCATGTCCCAGGACCGCGCCAATTCCTCGAGAATCTGGCGGTTGATGGGATTGTCGTCGACGATCAGAATTTCCCGGCCCGAGATCGATCCGGCCGCCGCGGCGGGCGCCTGCGAAATCGCGGGATCGAGCGCCAGCTCGAAACGCATGCGGAACGTGGTTCCGCTGCCGAGCGTGCTTTCGACGCCGATCTGGCCATTCATGAGTCCGAGGAGGCGGCGCGTGATCGCCAGGCCCAGGCCCGTGCCGTCATGGTGCCGCGAGGCGGAGCCGTCCACCTGCTCGAACATTTCGAACACGCGCTCCAGCTTGTCCTTCGGAATCCCGCAGCCGGTGTCGCTGACGGTCATGGCGACGAGGGTGCGTTCGCCGGCGCGCTCGGCGGTCAGGTCCACAAGCACATGGCCCCGGTCGGTGAACTTGATGGCGTTGCCGACGACGTTGTTCAGAATCTGGACGACCCGGCCTTGATCGCCCAAGACGTTTTCGTCGAGCGCCGGATCCAGGCGGACGATCAGCTCAAGACCCTTGAGATCGGCCTGGGGCGCCAGCGCGGCCACCGCGTTTTCGATCGTCGAACGCAGGCCGAACGGTTCCACCGCGAGGCGAACCTTGCCGGCTTCGATCTTGGAGAAGTCCAGCACGTCGTTGATCACCGCGAGCAGGAGATTTCCGGACACGGTGACCGTGTTGAGCATGTCTTTCTGCTCGGCGGTCAGGGGCGTGAAGCTGAGGATCTCCGCCATGCCGAGCACGCCGTTGAGCGGGGTGCGGATCTCATGGCTCATATTCGCGAGAAACTGCGATTTGGACCGGCTGGCCGCTTCGGCGAGCGAGGAGGCCTTGCGCAGGTTGCGCGCCAGATCTTCCAGATCCTTCGTGCGGCGGCGCAATTCCGTCACGTCGCTGGAGACGATGACGTAGCCCCCGGTTTCGCGCGGCGTCGCCTGGAGCTGGCTGACGCGGCCGCCGAACAGCTGGCAATCGGCGCTGAACCGTTCGCCCCGCTTCAGCTTGGCGATCAATTCGGCGGTATCGTCGCCGCCGCGCGAGAGGCCGAGCAGGCCCAGTTCGTCCAGCTTGGCGATCGTGCCGGGGAAATCCGCGCCCGGCGCAAGCATTTCGTCGAGCATGGGCGATCCGCTCCAGCGGGCGCCCGATACGCTGACGATCTTCAATTGGTCGTCCACGATGACGACCGTCTGATCGACGGTTTCCATCGCATCGCTGAATGCCTGGGCGACGACCGACGCCGGCATCGCGTTGTTGTCGCGGGTCGCGATGGCCTCATCCACCAGGCGCGCCAGGCCGACGAGCCGAGCGCTGCGGTTGGTCACCAGAAAGGTCGGGATCGCGCCGACCCAGTTCGAAAAATGACCCTTGTCCTCAAACCGCGTCCGAAAGGCGCTCTTCTGGATATCGTCGCCGGTTTCCAGAACGATGTCGCTCGCCAGATACACACCGCCTTCGGTGCAGAGATTGAGCGCGACGTCGCCGCAGAACGCACCAAGCACGTCATAGTAGATCGCCAGCGTCTCGCGGCAGGCCGGATCGGCATTGGTGCGGCCGTAAAGCACGATTTCGAGCGGCGTCATCGTCGAATGCGGCCAGTCGTTGATCTCGCAGATCGCGCGATGCAGATTGGCCAGGCCGGCATGGGAGATCAGGCGCTCGCACGATACGCGGCCGAAGTCTTTCTGCAGGCAGCTCAGGATGCGCGAGTGCAGCGGCGTGACCGGAGCGAACGCCGCATGGCCGCCTTCCGTATCGATCACCTTATAGCCGTGTTCGGTATGGGTGAGCGCCCCGACGCCCAACCCCAGATTGGCGTAAACCATCGCGTATCGGCCGGTGCCGATGTTGTGGGCCTGCGCGGCGCCGTCGCCGCAGATCGGCGCCAGATCCCTGCGCCCGAGCCACGGCAAGGCGGCCGCAAGCGCCGCGACGTCGTTCACCAGCACGACGGTCTCGAACCCGAACCGCGCCTTCAGGTCCTGCTCGCTGAACGTCCACAGCCCGTTGGAGAAGGTGTTGCGCCGACCCCGGACCGGACCGCCGAAAGCGATCGCGACGACCGGCGGCAACCGCGTTTCGCCGATGACCGTTCGGAAGTGGTCCAGCACGCCGGCGATGCCGTCGAAACCGGCATTCGAGATCTCGAAATTGTGCGCGTAATGCGGGCGGCCGTCGCGGCTGCGCTGCATGATCGTCACGCGGCAATCGTCAATGCCGGCGTCGATGAGAACAGCATCGTTGCCCAAGCGCAGGGTCTCCCGAGATCGATCTCGGAAGATTATGACAGTACGCTTAAGGATTGGTTGCACAGATTCTAGGCAGGATGCCGAGGGGGTGCTCGACGTTGGCTGCCTATGCCGGCTGCGCGCTTCCGCCTTGGTAGCTCCGCCTCGCGAAATACAGAATGTAGAGATAGCAGACGAGCGGGGCGAGGAAGGAGATCGTCACGCCGGCCCGATCGGCCACCGCGCCCTGGAGCAGCGGCACGAGCGCGCCGCCGAAGATGGCCATGATCAGGGCCGCCGAGCCGCGCCCCGTCAACGGCCCCAGACCGCGAATGGCGAGCGTGAAGATCGTCGGGAACATGATGGAATTGCACAGCCCCACCAGCAGGATCGCCCACATGGCCGGCGGACCCACCAGGACCATCGAGGCGACGATCAGCACGCCGGCGACGAAGCAGTTGAAGCCGAGGATGATCGAGGGCGATATCCAGCGCATCAGCGCGGCGCCGGCGAACCTGCCGACCATCGCGCCGCCCCAATAGTAGGACAGATAGCGGGCCGCCTCGGTCGACGTCATCGCGCTGATATGCGGCGAGGTGATGTAGCTGATGAGGAAGCTGCCGATCGAAACCTCCGCGCCGACATAGACGAAGATCGCCACGACGCCGAGCACCAGGATCTTGTGCCGCCACAGCGTATCGCGCGCCTGTTCGGCGTTCTCCGGCTGGGTCGAGATCTGCGGCAGGGCCGTCGCCCAGATCAGTCCGGCGATCAGGAGCAGGACGATCGCGATGCCGAAATAGGGAAGCTGAACCGCCTGCGCATCGCCGATCCGTTGCGCCAGCGAGACCGTCGTGCCGGCCGCCACCGTGCCCGACGTGGTGCGCGACAGGATGAGCATGCCGCCGAAAATCGGAGCGACGACGGTGCCGAGGGAATTGAAGGCCTGGACGAGATTGAGCCGGCTCGACGATGTCTTTTCCGGGCCGAGGACCGCGACATAGGGATTGGCCGCCACCTGCAGCAGCGTGATGCCGGCGGCGAGCACGAAGAACGCCGAAAGGAACACCGGATAGGACGGCGGAAAGGACGTGAACCCCGCGGCCGGAATGAAGAGCAGGCAGCCGCAGGCCATGATGGCGAGGCCCGCGATGATCGCGCCCTTGTATCCGATCCATTCGATGATCTTCGCGGACGGAAGCGCGAAAACGAAATAGCTGAGGAAGAAGACGAATTGGATGAGCATCGTCTGCACGTAGTTCATCTCGAACACGGCCTTGAGATGCGGCACCAGGACGTCGTTCAGGACGGTGCAGAAGCCCCACATGAAGAACAGCGTCGCGAGCACGCTGAGCGCCACGCCGAAATTGCCGGTCGATGTGTCGTGCCGCTTCACGGCACCAACATTCGTTGCTTCCACCGAACTTCCCTCCCGACGGATCGCCGCCCCGCGACCCAATTTTTTGGTGATGATATAACCGTTTGGGACACTTCAACCAATCCCGTCGGCTACACCCCACAATGGTCTTTGGCCCGGTGACGCGCGGCGAATGACAGCGCTTACCAAGCGGCGCCATACTAATACGGGCGCCGCCGCCTTTGTCCATCCCGGAGGTCCCGACGCGCCTTGGTCTACGATGCCCTTGCGCGATTTCTTTCCAGGGCCTCAAGCAGCGGCCGCAACCATGGCTCATAGGGCCGCCAGCGCCCGATCGCGTGGCTGAAGAGCGGTCGGCGCACCTGCGCCGCGCTCGCGGTGCGAACGGCGCGCTGGGTCTCGTGGAACGCGAGGCAGCGCGCGTCCCACGCCAATCCGCAATAGTCGACGATGCGCCGCGCCTGCGCCTCGAAATCGGCGACCAGGTCCTCGTACTGCACCTCAAGCATCGCGCCCCCCGGCAGGACGCGGCGCCAATGGTCCATGAGCGATTCGTAAGCGCGATAGTGGCGGCCGAGTTCGCCCAGATCGTAGGTGAATTCGAGGCCGCGCGAAAACAGATTGGCATAGCACGAGAAACACGTATCCATCGGATCGCGGCGCACGTGGATGATGCGTGCATTGGGCAACGCCAGATGGATGAGGCCCGCGATGCTGAAATTGGCCGGCAGTTTGTCGGTGATGCGATCGGCGGGCGACGCAAGCGCCGGCAGCCGCTCGACGTAAAGGCTTCCGAACCGGCGCAATTGTTCGCCCGAAAGCGAAGCGATATCGAAAGGAAATCTCGCGCCCGCATGCCCGGCGGAGACGAGATCGAACATGTGCAGCAATTCGCCGGCGCCGAAGACGCGCGGATGGCTTGCCAGCATCTGCTCGACCAAGGTGGTGCCGGAACGCGGCATGCCCAGGATGAAAATCGGCCGGTCGGACGGATCGCCCTGCCCGCGTCGCGCCGCGATCAGATCTGAGGTGAACGCCTCCGCGGTGTGGCGCAAGACGCCGAGCTGCGCCGTCTCGTCATAGGCGACCGTCTGGCGTTTGAGGGCATTGCCGCTTTGCAGGTGTTCGAAGGCGGACCCATGCCGTCCGATATCGTCATAGGCTTTGGCCAACGCGAAGTGCAGCTCGATCCGCTCGTTCGGCGAGAGCGACGCAATGTTCCGCGCCAGATCTTCCATCACCGCGAGCTGCGGATCGTCCGGGCGAAATCGCGCCGTTTCCACCAGCGGGCGGTGGAACGTCGGAATGCCGGGCGCCAGCGCGACGGCCCGCTCATAGAAGCGGCGCGCATCTGCCAGCCGGCCCAAGATCCGGTGCGCGTTGCCCGCGCCCAGATGGGCCCATGCATTGCCGGGCTCAAGAACCAGGAGCTTTTCGAAAGCTTCCAGCGACTCGGCGGGCCGGACGAGCGCGTCCAGCGAATTGCCGAGATTGTTAAGCGCGGCGGGAAAATCCGGCTGTTCGGCGAGCGCCTTTCTGTAATGGACGACGGCTTCCTCATGGCGGTTCAGCGCCGCGAGCGCCGTCCCCAGCCTGTGTTCCGCGGCGGCGTCTTTCGGCTGTATGGACAAGGCGCGTGCGAACCAGTCGATCGCCTGCTCGTGCCGGCCGAGCGCGCTCAGCGAATCGCCAAGATTGTTCATCGCCGGAGCAAAACCGGGGTGAAGCGCCAGCACCTTTTCGAACTGCACCACGGCTTCGGCATGGCGGCCCATCGACGCCAGCAGATTGCCCATGTTGTCGTAAGACCCGGCCTGGCGGGGATCGAGCGCCTGCGCCCTCGCGTAGCTCGCGAGCGCATCGGAGGGACGATTCAAGGCGGCATAGGCATTGCCGAGACTGACATAGGTTTCGGCCGATCCAGGTCTCAGCGCGAGCGACCGTTCCAGGTGCATCAGTGCGTCTTCGTTGCGCTCCAGAGAACGCAGGACCTGTCCCAGATGGGCGTGCGCGACGGCGTCGTTCGCATCTATGGCGAGAACCCGCTCATATGTCTTTGCGGCTTCGACAAGACGCCTTGTGTGAATCAGGAGCAACGCCAGACGATGCAGGGCACCCAGATGATCGTGCTGAAATTGCAGAACCATCCGATATTGACGTTCCGCCTCGTCGAGCCTGCCTTGGCTCTGGGATGCCATGGCGGCTTCATAGTGCTGGCGCGCGGACAGGCCGGATTTCGCATTGTCGTTGCGTTGCATCGTATCGACCGTTCCGTTCGCGCGTCCCGCGGCGCGTCCAAGTCATAATAGCGAGGCGGTGGGCTGGGTAGGTCTCGGTGTGGGGCGCTGTGGCGTCGTTGCGGTGCGGCACGCCCTTCCTGCTTTGGATCGGCAAGCCGCCGGCTTCGGCTTTATGCGGTTTAGAAGCGCAACGAGTCCGTCGTCTTCCGAATCGGAGAAATTCGATTGTCTTCGAATTCAACCTCGAACCGAGGTCGGTTTCGGCTTTTCTTGGGCCGCTTATTAACGTCAGGTGAGCAGAGGCACCGGCAAGGAACGTGGGGCAAATTCGAGCAATTCTCTGCATTTCTTAGTGAAAGGCCGGACGTCGCCGTTGCGTTTGAGACACAGTGCCGAAGAACCTACGGTAAGCGCTGTCATGAACGGTGGTAAACGCTTACCTCGTATCATACGATATCTCCAACTGGCGGTCGCATCTCATGCCTCGTCCGAGGTTATGGACGTCCTCTGGAAATAAATATGAGACAGGAAGGGGATCATACCATGAAGCGTAAGTTGCATTTCTGTACCCAAACCGCGGTTGTTGCGCTCCTCATCGGCGCCAATGCGGCGGCACGCGCCGCCACTCCGGATCAAGTTGAAACAGTGGTGGTCACGGGCTACCGGGCATCGCTGGACAACGCTCTCGAAGTGAAGCGGAACTCGGATCTGATCATCGAATCGGTCACTGCCGAAGACGTCGGCAAGATGCCCGACCAGGACGTGGCGGAATCGCTGCAGCGCCTGCCGGGCGTGCAGATCGACCGCTCCCAGGGCAGAGGCACCGCCGTCTTGATCGACGGCTTGCGCCAGAATCTCACGACGCTCAACGGCGACGTCTTCCTGACAGGCCGGGAATTCTACGTCTCGGGCGAAGGCTCCGGCGGCGGCGCCGGCGGCAACTCGCAATACAACTCTCTCGAGGGTATTCCGAGCGAAGAAATCGGCCGCATCGACATCTACAAGACCCCGAACGCGGCCCTGACGGAAGGCGGCCTCGGCGGCATCATCGATCTCAGGTCGCGCGACGCGCTGTCCACGCCGGACGGCTTCTCCCTGGCGTTGAATGTGCAGGGAACGTCGACGACCAAGGCCTCGATCGGCAACGCGACGCCGAGCGCCACACTCGTGGCTTCGTACCGTCCCAGCAGCACGTTCGGGATCACGGGCAGCGTCTCTTATGATGACGAAGACACCCATACCAACGAGTATGAGTCCTACAACCGCAGCCCCTGGCTCATCGCCACGTCCGGCGAGACCGGCTATACCGGCGTCGGCCCGCTCACGGGTGCCACCGCCACGGCCATACCCGGCGGCAAGTCCTATCTCATCCCCGAATACGCGTACTTCAGCGATCTCTACGACAAGCGCAAAGTGGAGGGCGAGACGCTCGGCCTGACGTGGGAGCCGGTGGACTCGTTCAAATCGAGCCTGAATTTCTTCTTCTCGCAGGTCCAGGAACAGCAGACCAACTATTCGGTGAAGGTCGGCTTCAACGGATCGGGATCGAGCAGCGGTCTGCCGGGCATCAACGTCGACAAGCCGTTTTCCATCGACTCGAACGGCGTCGTACAGGCGGCGACGTTCTGGCTGACGGGTTCGGAAACGGCGACGCTGTTCCAGAAGAGCGGCTCATCCGCCGACAACGTCCAATGGCATTCGTCCTGGGACAATGGCGGCCCCCTCACGGCCACCTTTGATGTTGCCTGGGCGCATGCGAACGCGAACCTGCAGGCTGCCCAGCAAGACGTCGAGCACGGCTATTATTCGGCGTTCGGCCAAACGGCTTCGGCCGCGCCGACAGCGCCGGGCTGCAACAACTTCGCGCCGACTTGCGCCCCCGGCGCCGGCAATCCGGCGTTCCAGGTGCAATGGGCCAATGGCGGCGATTCGGGTCTGCCCACCGCGGCAAACCTGGCGCCCTATGCGGATGTGCTCTCAAATCCGAACTACACGCTGTTCAAGTCCGCCTGGGCTTGGGCCAACATGGCGCGGCAAACGCAGGACGCCGTCAGGGGCGCCCTGATCTACAAGCCCGACTACCTCGCCAGCGTCGATGGCACGATCACCGGCGGTTTCCGCATCGCCACGCGCGACGTCGATCAAACCTTCGGTCGCTATCTGATCAACGGGTTGACGACCGGCGGAACGCCGATCGCCAATTGCTGCACGGCGGCGACCGGCGGCACGTATCTCTACTATCAGGACCCTGGCTACGCGGCCATTCCGTGGGATACGGCCGTGTCCAATCCGACCTTGGTGAAGACCGTCAACAACTTCGCGCTCGGCAATGTCATCGTGAAAAATCCGATCACGGGCGGCATGACCAATCCGGCGACGTTCCTCAATACGGTCTGGAACCAAGCGGCGAATGTGCCGGCCGGCACAGCCGTGCCCAACAATTCGGAGAAATTCTTCACCGACACTTTGAGTTCGTTCAAGGTGAAGGAAGTCACCGATGCCGGCTACCTGATGGCGGACTTCGGCAGCAAAGAAGACCGCTTCCACGTCAATGTCGGCGTTCGTCTGATCAGGACGGACCTGACGGTGGACGGCGCTCAGACGGCGCCGGTGCCGTCGTACTACGGCACCGCCTCTTGGAACGGCGTCAACAGCAACAACGTCCCGGTGGAAAGCAAGAGACACTATTGGGACCTGCTGCCGTCGTTGAACGTCGAGCTCAAGATCACGGACGACCAGATCGTCCGTATCGGCGCCGCTCGCGTCACCTCGCCCCAGGATCTGTTCTCGCTCGGCCTGGGCAACAGCTACAACTACACGCGTGAAACCGGCGGTCGGGTCAATATCCACACCGGCCTGCAGGATGGCTTCAAATTCGCCACCGGCAGTTCGGGCAATCCGGCGCTGGATCCCTACCGCGCGTCGCAGTTCAATGCCTCCTGGGAAGACTATTTCGCCCCGGGCGCATTGCTCAGCGCCGGCATCTTCTACAAAGCCGTCGACAACTTCGTCGAAACCCAAAACCTGACCGTCACCGTCATGGACGACTTCGGCGGCACGGCGGGCACGATCAGCAAGCCGGTCAATGCCGGTCACGGCTCGATCTACGGTCTCGAACTGGCGGGACAGTACGCGTTCGACAATGGCTTCGGCGTCGCGGCGAACTACACGCGCTCCGAATCCACTTCGGACCAGGTGACGGCCTTCACCCAGAACCTGCCGATCCCGGGCGTTTCGTCGAACTCCTTCACCGGTACGGCCTACTACGAAGACCAAGGGTTTGCCGGGCGCCTGTCGTACTCCTGGCGCGACCACGCGGTGAACGACGGTCTGGGAGGGGCGACCTTCTCGGTCACCGACGCCACGCATGGCGGCGTTCCGAAGATCTTCGGCATCTTCACGGCGCCGTACGGCGAGCTCGATGCTCAGCTGTCCTACAACTTCACCGAAAAGTACGGCCTGGTGGTGTCGGCGCAGAATCTGACCGACCAAGCCATCCATACCTACATTCAGTACAAGAACATGCCGTTCACCTACGACGACAGCGGCACGCGGTACTTCTTCGGCTTCAAGGCCAGCCTCTAATATCGCGTAAGACTTGCGAAGCGGCCGCCGAAAGGCGGCCGCTTGTTTTTTTTGGGCGCGCCCACCAGATACCGGGATATTCTGCCGCGAACCCGATTGGGCAGTTTCGGGGGCCACACAAGGGGAATGCGGCC
>CAZMHP010000014.1:0-28830 GCA_964566095.1 uncultured Rhizobium sp.
GCGAGAGGCTGGAATCGGCTTTCGTGGTCACGCATTCGGTGTACAGCCGACTGAACGAAAGGTTCAGCGCGTTGGGCCAGGAAGGCGCATCTCGATTGTTGGATTCGCTCAAGGAATTCGGTTACCACATGCCGGCGAGTCAGGCGTTGCGTGCTGCGGTGCTGGATTATGCCTTGTTGAACAATCGAGATGGAACGGTCTTGGTATCGATGTTTGCCGGAGGGCATCAAAATTTCAATTTCGACAGACTGCGGAATCTTTCGCAGGGAAACTTCGCACGGCTGACGGAGGTCTTTGCGGCTTCGTTTGGAATGAACGGATGATTCGGAAAAATCTGCGGCTCCCAGCGAATGCCAGCGGCCATGCGGATCATTGAAATCGTTCCCACCCTCGAAGATGAAGCAAGCGGACCCGCCTATAGCGTGCCGCGGCTCGCGGAAGCCTTGGCCGAACAGGGAAACGACGTGCACCTTCTTTCGGTCGGCGATCAAGCCCCCGGTGTGCGGGTATCGGTACGGCAATCGCGCTATGCTCAGGATCTGCGCAATGTGCCGTTTGCGCACCGCCTGTTTCTGTCCCGCGCATTGAATGCGTCGCTCGTTGAACTCGTAGGCGGCGTCGATATCGTTCACTCGCACGGATTGTGGGTCATGCCGAATATCTACCCGGCATGGGCTGCCGCCCGCGCGGGCAAGCCGCTTCTGATTTCGCCGCGCGGCACGCTGGGCGCCGTTCCGTTGACATATTCCGCGAACATCAAGAAGGCGTTTTGGTATTTGATGCAAGGTTCGGCCGCGCGCGCGGCCCGCTGTATCCATGCGACATCGGAGGATGAGTATCGTGACATCCGCAAATTCGGCCTGTCGCAACCCGTTGCCGTGATCCCCAACGGCATCGACATTGCGCCGCTGAAGCGGGAAGGGGCGCGCGATGGCGGACCGCGCAGGCTCCTCTATTTGGGGCGCTTGCACCAAAAGAAGGGAATTGAATCGCTGCTGACGGCTTGGAGTGCGGTGTCTTCGCGCTTTCCCGATTGGGAGTTGCGACTCGTCGGCGGCGGGCCCGAGGCCTATTCGGAAAGCCTGCGCCAGCTCTCTCATAAATTGGGCCTGCAGAGAGTGACGTTTGCAGGGCCGCGCTACGCCGAGATGAAGGCCGAGGAATATGCCGACGCCGATCTGTTCATACTTCCCTCGTTCAACGAGAATTTTGGAATGACCGTGGCCGAGGCCCTGGCCCAAGGTGTTCCGGTGATCGCCTCCAAGGGCACGCCCTGGAGCGGAATAGTCGAAAACGATTGCGGCTGGTGGATCGAAACCGGCGCTTCGACAATCCAAGGGTCGTTGGAACAGGCCCTTGCCCTGGATCGCGAAGAGCTGGCGCGCAGAGGCGCCAAAGGGCGAGAATGGATGACCCGGGAATTTTCCTGGCAGCGTGTTGCGCGCGACATGTCCGAAGTTTATCGCTGGGTCGTTCAGGGCGGACCGGTCCCGCCATTCGTGCGCATGGATTAGTGCGAGACATGAGCCAATCCGATACGCCGGTGCCGATTGCGGTTGTGATGATCTCGCTCAACGAGGCGCACAATATGGAAGACGTACTGGCCAACATTGCCGGTTTTGCTCAAGAAATCTTCCTCATCGATAGTTACAGCACGGATGCGACCATCGATATCGCGCTGAAGCACGGGGTCAAGGTCGTGCAGCGTAAGTTCAGGGGATTTGGCGATCAGTGGAACTTCGCCGCGACCGCATTGCCGATCACGGCCCCTTGGACGATGAAGCTCGATCCCGACGAGCGTTTGACCGACGCTTTGAAACAGGCAATCCGATCGGCCATCGCGAACGCGACGGCGGATGGCTATATCGTCCGCCGCCGTCTCTGGTTCATGGGCAAATCGCTTCCCGTTCGGCAGGACCTCTTGCGGATCTGGCGGTCCGGCGCCTGCCGGTTTTCCGACGTTCTGGTGAACGAACACCCCATCGTCGCCGGTCGAATCGAGAGACTCGATGGGACGCTCGAACATCATGACAGCCCGAATCTGGATCATTGGTTCGCGAAGCAAAATTCCTATTCGACCGCCGAAGCCCTCATCGCCAGGCGCGGCGCGCGGCTGTCGACCGAACCCAAGCTGTTCGGAAATGCCTTGCAAAGGCGCACCTGGCTCAAGGCGCGATTGCTCTACTTCCCACTGACGCCGGCGGCGGTTTTCCTATATTATATAATAGTTTCAGGCGTTTGGCGGGCAGGACGGGTGGGCATTATTTGGGCGTTGCTGCGCCGCGACGTCCACCGGATGATCATATACAAACGCAGGGAAATGGACCTTCTCGGGCATGACTATCCGCCGGCGCGGCCGCAACCCGGCCCGCCGGACCCGCGGGTTCCGCAATACGAATGACGCTGGCGTCCGGCTAAACGTAGAGCCGGGCATCGGTCCGCCGGGAGATTGAGCAGAGCATGTGCGGGATCGTCGGAATATCCAGTCGGGCACAGGTCGCGCGCTCCACCCTGGCGTCGGCGATCGCCGCGATCAAACATCGGGGCCCGGACGGCAACGGAATCTATTTGGACGGGACGGGAACGATCGGCCTCGGCCACGCCCGTCTTTCCATCATCGATCTGAGCCCGACCGGCTTTCAGCCGATGCATAGCGCCAACGGCCGATACACCATCACCTACAACGGAGAGATCTACAATTTCCACGAGATCAGGAGCTTGCTCCTGGCTCGCGGCTGCAGCTTCCGCGGAACGTCCGATACCGAAGTCTTGCTCGAAGGGTACGTCCAGTTCGGTCCGGAAATTCTTCTCAAGCTGAACGGCATTTTTGCCTTCGCCATTCACGACAAGGTCACGGGCGAACTGTTCATCGCGCGCGATCAAATGGGCATCAAGCCGATCTACTACACGCAAACGGCGGACGGCTTTGCGTTTGCAAGCGAATTGAAGGCGCTGACCCGGTTGGCGCATTTTGATCGCGAACTCGATGTCTCGGCGATACGAAAATACGTCACCTTCCTCTGGTGCCCCGGGGAACAGACGCCATTCAAGCACGTCCGCAAGCTTGAGCCGGGCTCTGCCATGATCGTGCGGGACGGCAAGCTGGTGCGATGCTGGCAGTATTGGCACCCGCCGACCTATGCGCCGCGAACGGACTGGACCGCAAAGGACTGTGCCGCGGAGTTGCAGTCCCTGATCGCCCGTTGCGTCGATCGGCAGATGGTCGCGGACGTTCCGGTTGGAGCGTTTCTGTCCGGCGGTCTCGATTCCAGTGCCGTCGTTGCGGCGATGCGGCGAACCAAATCCGATGTGCAATGCTTCACGATCGACACGACCGAGGTTGAACCCGGGGCTCCCGAGGATCTGCCATATGCCCGCGAAGTCGCCAAGCACCTCGGCGTCGCGTTGCACGAAGTGAAGGTCGATGCGCACATGATGTGCGATCACGTCGCGCAGATGGTGGCCACGCTGGACGAACCCCTGGCGGACCCGGCTTGTCTCAACGTTCTCTTCATCAGCCGGCTGGCGCGGCAGCACGGGATCAAGGTTCTGCTTTCGGGCGCGGGCGGCGACGATCTGTTCAGCGGCTATCGGCGGCACGTGCTTCTCGCGATGGACCCGCTGTGGCAATCGATGCCGCGCGCGATGCGACATGGACTGTCGAGGGCCGCGGACCGGCTCGACCACGGCTCCGCCATGGGCCGGCGCATCGCGAAGGCGTTTGGTTCGCTTCGGCAGGACGGCGACGCGCGCGTCGCGGCCAACTTCGCATGGGGGCCGGCCGGGATCTGCGATGATCTGCTGTCGCGCGACGTCTTGGCGGCATCGGATCAGGATGACGTATTCGCTCCCTTGAACGACGTATTGAGCCGCTGTGACGACATGCCTGCGCTCGAGAAGTGCCTTGCGCTCGAGAGGCGGTTCTTCCTGGCGGATCACAACCTCATCTATACTGATAAGATGGCGATGGCGGCGGGCGTCGAGGTGCGGGTGCCGCTGCTCGACCTGGAACTCGTGCGGTTCGCGGCGCAGGTGCCCGTCGCTTGGAAATGTAGACGTCTGGTGACCAAGTGGATATTGAAGGAATCCCAGGTGGGTATTCTGCCGAATATCGTCATGGACCGGAAAAAGACCGGCTTCGGAGCCCCGCTTCGGAAATGGATGAAGGGCGACATGCGCGCGATGATGGACGATTTGCTTTCGTCCGACACGATCAAGTCCCGGGGTCTTTTTGACTCCAAAGCGGTCGCACAGTTGCGGCGGGATGACCTGACCGGCGTTCGGGACGGGTCTTACACCCTCTTTTCGCTTGCTTGCATCGAATTGTGGTGCCGGAATTTCGGGGACGCTGCGGCCGATAGCTCCGTCAGGGTCGAGATGGCGAGTTGAGCAATTGGCGATGACGAGCAGCACGACCGGCAAGGTGGACGTTCACGATTTTTGGAACAGCCAAAGCTGCGGCGAAGCCTATGCGGAGGCCGAGGACGGCTTCAATTTTTCGACGCAGGAGCGCATTCGCTACGCTCTGGAGCCCTACATTTTCGAGTTCGCCCGCTTCGGCGACGCTCCCGGCAGGGATGTGCTGGAGATCGGCGTTGGAATGGGCGCGGATCACCTCATGTGGGCTCGGGCAAAGCCAAAGAGCCTTTCCGGAATCGATCTGACGAGCCGCGCGATAGATTTCACGCGCGATCGTCTCACTTTGGAAGGGTTCGCGTCCGATCTTCGGATCAGCGACGCCGAAAATCTGCCGTTCGAGTCGGGCAGCTTCGACATCGTCTACTCCTGGGGCGTCATGCACCACTCTCCCGACACGCAGGCCTGCTTTCGCGAGGCGGCGCGTGTATTGCGGCCTGCCGGAGTCGCCAGGGTGATGGTTTACAACACATGGTCCATCGTCGGCGCGATGTTGTGGCTGCGCTACGGACTCTTGTCGGGACGGCCGCTCCGCCCGATGGGCGACATCTACGCCGAACACCTGGAAAGCCCCGGGACCAAGGCTTACACGCCGCGGCAAGCGCAGGAGATGTTTCGCAAGGCCGGCTTTCGCGACATTCGCGTCCGCGTTCAGTTGAGCCACGGCGACTTGCTGCAAGGCGAGGTGGGCGCGCGACATCAGGGCGCGATGCTGAGAGTCGCGAAAGGACTATGGCCGCGTTCGCTCTTGCGGCGGGTTGGTCGCGGACTTGGGCTCTACCTGTTGGTGGAAGCACGCGTGTGACATGAAGCAGGTACTTCAGGATCTCCAAGGTGGAAAGACGCTTGTAGCGGATGTGCCGGCGCCGCTCTGCCGTCCCCGGCACCTTCGCATTGCAACGGCGGTCAGCCTGATCTCGGCCGGTACCGAGCGCATGTTGACCGACTTTGCGCGCGGGTCGCTGGTGTCGAAAGCGCTCCAGCAACCCGAACGCGTCGTCGACGCCATCCGAAAGGTGCGGACGGACGGGCTGGCGTCGACCTATGAGGCGATCCGCAGCAAACTCGATCAGCCGATGGCCGTCGGTTACTGCAATGTCGGCCGGGTGCTCGAGGTGGGGAAGGGCGTCGAAGGATTCAGCCCCGGCGACCGCGTTGTGTCGAACGGCCGGCACGCCGAAGTCGTGGTTTCTCCCTGGACCCTTTGCGCGCGCATCCCGGACGGCGTGGACGACGGAAGCGCATCGTTCGCGGTTCTCGGCGCCGTGGCGCTGCAGGGCATGCGCCTCGCCGAGCCCAGCCTGGGCGAATGCTTCGTCGTGACCGGACTGGGTCTGGTGGGCCTTCTGGCCGTGCAGATGTTGCGCGCCAACGGCTGCCGTGTCCTCGGCATCGACACCAATTCGCAACGGCTGGCGCTGGCCCGCAGCTTCGGCGCCGAAACCGTCGATTTGTCGAAGAATGAGGATCCGCTGGAGCGGGCGCTGGCCTTCTCGCGTGGCCGCGGCGTGGACGGCGTCCTCTTGGCGCTGAGCGCCAAGAGCAGCGAGCCGGTGTCCCAGGCCGCCAAGATGTGCCGCAAGCGCGGACGCGTTGTGCTGATCGGCGTCGCCGGCTTGGATCTCAATCGCGCCGACTTCTATGAGAAGGAAGTCAGCTTTCAGGTTTCCTGTTCCTATGGACCGGGCCGCTACGACCCCAGCTTCGAGGAAGGCGGCCAGGACTATCCCGTCGGCTTCGTGCGATGGACCGAGCAGCGCAACTTCGAGGCCGTGCTCGACATGATGGCCGAGGGCAAGCTCGACCTCGGGGCGCTCATAACGCATCGCTTTGCCATCGAAGACGCGGAAAAGGGTTACGATGTGCTGACGTCGGTCGCCGACTCGCTCGGCATCCTTCTGACCTATCCCGTGGGATCCGCTGCGGATGGGCGTGCATCGACGACGGTCCGGCTGGCGCAGCATCCCGCTTCGCGCGGCGCGCGCACCGGCTTTATCGGTGCCGGTAATTATGGCGGCCGCGTCCTCATCAAGGCCTTCAAGGAAGCCGGAGCCGCGCTGGACACGATCGTGTCGGCAAGCGGCGTCTCCGCCATGCACTACGGCCGCAAGATGGGTTTTGCAAACGTGTCATCCGACAGCGACGCCGTGCTGGCGAACGACGCTATCGATACGATCTGCATCGCCAGCCGCCACGACAGTCATGCTCGCTATGCCAGCGCTGCGCTTCGCGCCGGGAAAAACGTCTTTGTCGAAAAACCGCTGTGCCTGACGCTCGAAGAACTCGATGACATCGCTGCCTGCGCGGACGCCGGGCCCTTGCTGATGGTCGGGTTCAACCGGCGTTTCGCACCCATGGTCGTGAAGGCCAAGTCGCTTCTGGCCTCGATCGGCGAGCCCAAAGTATTCGTCATGACCGTCAACGCGGGCGCCATTCCCAACGCACATTGGACACAGGACGAGGAAGTCGGCGGCGGGCGCATCGTCGGGGAGGCGTGCCACTTCATCGATCTGCTGCGCCACTTGGCGGGGAGCGCCGTGCACGATTTTGACATTACCGCCATGGCAAAAGCCGGAGGGCCGGCGCGCAGCGACATCGCGACCTTAACGCTGCGCTTCGCGGATGGTTCGTTCGGTGTGATCAACTATCTCGCCAATGGCCACAAGGCCTATCCCAAGGAGCGGCTGGAGGTGTTTTGCGCCGGCCGCGTGCTGGTGCTCGACAATTTCAGATCGCTCGTCGGATTTGGATGGCCGGGCTTCTCGAGGATGAGCTCCTGGAGCCAGGACAAGGGCCAAGGCGCCTGCGCCGCCGCATTCGTGCAGGCGGTCAAGACCGGAGGGACGTCGCCGATCCCGCTGGACGAAATCCTCGAAGTCAGCCGCGTGTCGATCGAAGCCGCAGCGCGCGCGCGATAGATCGCCATGCAGCTTCTCAGGTTGTTGCGAACCGTCTCCTATCTCAAGCCGGTGCAACTGTACGGACGGGCATTTCGGCTCGTGCGGTGGCAGACGCCCGATTTCGCGCCGGCACCGCCGCGCCGTCCCGCTGGCGGACCGTGGATAGAGCCGGTTGCACGCCCGCAATCCCTCTTCGCGCCGACGCATGTCCGCTTTTTGAATCAGGATGGCATGATCGACGCCACCGATCAATGGAACGATCCGGCCCGCGACAAGCTCTGGCTCTACAATCTGCATTATTTCGACGATCTCAATGCGCAAGGGCGGGAGACCCGCGCCGACTGGCATCGCGCCCTGATGGCACGCTGGATCGCGAAGAACCCGGCCGGCACCGGCAATGGCTGGGAGCCGTATCCGACATCGTTGAGGATCGTGAACTGGGTCAAATGGGTGCTCCAAGGCGCCAGTCTGGAGCGGTCCTGGCTCGACAGCCTCGCCACGCAGGCCCGGTGGCTGCAAGCAAATCTCGAGTGGCACCTGTTGGGGAACCATCTTCTGGAAAACGCGAAGGCGCTAATTTTCGCGGGCGCGTTCTTCGATGGCGCGGAAGCGCAACGATGGCTCGTTCGCGGACTGTCGGTCCTGGACGATCAGCTCAAGGAACAGATACTGGCCGACGGCGGGCACTTCGAACGCTCGCCGATGTACCATGCGATCGTCCTGGAAGACATGCTCGATCTGCTGAATCTTGCGCGACGCTACGGTGTTGTGGGTGAAGACACGACGGGCAGATGGCGAGCGGTCGCGCGGGCGATGCGGTCTTGGCTTGGCGCGATGAGTCATCCGGACGGTGGCCTGTCTTTCTTCAATGACGCCGCCTTCGGAATTGCCCCGACACGTGCCCAACTCGAAGATTATGCGTCGCGGCTCAGCCTGGACCCCGTGTCGCAAGTGAAAGGCGGCATCACAAGCTTGAAGGAATCCGGATATCTGCGAGCGGCGTCGGGTGACGCAGTCGTCCTGATCGACGCTGCGCCGATTGGGCCGGACTATCTGCCTGGTCATGCCCATGCCGACACGCTCTCATTCGAGATGTCCTTGGGTACGGAACGGGTGATCGTGAACGCAGGGACCTCGGAATATGGCAACGGCCCGCAGCGCCGGTTCGAGCGCTCCACGGCCGCGCACAGCACGTTGGAACTGGATGGCCAAGACTCGTCCGAGGTCTGGAGCGGATTTCGTGTCGGTCGCAGGGCCCGGGTAAATGGCGTCCGAGCCGAGCGGCAAGGCGAGCTCTGCAGGATATCGGCCTCGCACGACGGATATAGCAGGCTCTTCGCTCGCCGCATCCACCACCGCGAATGGGCGCTGGCGCCGGGTAGGCTTCTGGTGCGGGACAGAATCGAAGGGCCGTTCGTTTCGGCGGCGGCCCGATTTCATCTGCCCGCGGGCATTACGGCACAAGTCGACGGCTGCATGGCGCAACTTGCGCTTCCATCCGGCCGCGTCATCCGGCTGCAATCCTCACAGCCACTGACGCTCGACAATTCCCAATGGTGTCCGGAGTTCGGCTTGCGGCTTTCCGCGCCTCAAATCGCCATCAATTCCTCGGAGCCGACGCTCGAAACCGTATTGACCTGGTAGCATTCCCACGCATTGTTGTGGCAGAACCTCCGCACGCATGCGATGCCTGGCAGCATTCCGGCCGGAAAGCGGTACCACACGACACGTCATGAAAATCCTCTTCCTGCCTGACAATTTTCCTCCCGAAGTAAACGCCCTCGCCAGTCGCACCTATGAGCACTGTGCCCGATGGGTGCAGCAGGGCGCGGCTGTGACGGTCATCACATGCGCGCCGAATTACCCACAAGGGCGGGTTTATCCGGGCTATCGCAACCGGCTCTATCAAACCGAGACGATGGCGGGGATTCGGGTCGTCAGGGTATGGAGTTACATCGTTCCCAATGCCGGCGTCGTGAAACGGGTCATTGATCACCTCAGCTTCGCGGTCAACGGCTTCATCGCTGGACTTTTTCACCGCAGCGACATCCTGATCGCGTCGACACCGCACTTCTTTCCGATCTTCACCGCATGCGCGCTGTCGATCGTCACGCGCCGCCCCTGGATATTCGAGGTTCGCGATCTTTGGACGGACTCGATCATGGCGGTCGGCGTGATGCGGCGCAATCTCATCATCCGCCTTCTCGAGAAGGTGGAACACTTCCTTTACTGGCACGCGGACTGCATCGTGGTCGTGTCTCCGGCGTTCAAGGAGCACATCGCCCGCCGCGGAATAGAGCCGGACAAGATCCAGATCGTCACGAACGGCGTCGATCGCGAGCAGTTCGCGCCAAAGACGCTCGACTCGGCGCTGGCCGACAAATTGGGTCTCTCGGGAAAATTCGTCTTTGCCTATATCGGCACTCACGGCATGGCCCATGGACTCGATTTCGTCTTGCGTGCGGCCGCGAAAATCACCGATCCGCGAATACATTTCCTTTTTATAGGTGATGGGGCCGAAAAGGCGGCATTGCGCAAATTGGCCGCTGAACTTGGGCTCAGCAATGTCACCATGCTGGACCCGGTACCGCGCGAGGACGTCGAGAAGTATCTTGGGCTCTCGGAAGTCGCGCTTGTTCCGCTTCGGAGGGCAGAGACCTTTCTGACCGTCATTCCATCCAAGATTTTCGAGGCGACGTCGATGCTGAAGCCCATCCTGCTCGGCGTGGACGGTCAAGCCCGTTCGATCGTGGAGAGATACGATGCAGGTCTTTTCTTCGAGCCCGAGGACGAGGCGTCGTTTCTCGATGCCGTGAACAAATTGGCGAATGACGGCGCCCTTCTCGTGCGGCTGAAGGCCGGATGCGAAAAGCTGGCCACCTCCTACGACCGCAACGCTCTGGCCGATGCGATGTTGGATGTCCTGAAGGATGTGGTCCGAAAGCGCGCGAGCCGCAGTTGGTGGCGAGCCACGCGCGATTGAACGAGCGTCAGTTTCGGCTCTTTGCCTGGATGCGCAAGGCCGCGATCTCGGGAGGTGCCGGCGGCAGGCTCGACAAATAATGCTCGGCCAGGAGGTTTGGGCGCAGCACCGCAGCAATGGTCAACGCGATCAATTTCAGATCGACGATCAGCGACTGATTTTCGGAGTACCAGATTTCGAGCGCCATTTTGTACGGCACGATCGCCTTGGAATAGATGGCCTGCCGGTCCGGCGCCTTGGCCAACAGCGTTTCCTCGTCGCGAAACACGATCGAACCGATCCCGGAGAGGCCCGGGCGCAGTCCGGCAATTCTTTGCCAATAGTCGTCGGGAAACAGGGCGGCGACTCTGAGCGTCAACGGGCGCGGCCCAATGACACTCATCTCGCCCTTCACGATATTGATGAGCTGCGGCAGTTCGTTGATCTTGGTGTCGCGAAGAAAATGGCCGATGGGAAGAATTCGCGGATCGTTGCCGACGGTGATGTCGCCGCCGGGCAGATTCGGACTGTTTTCCAGCATCGTCGCGAATTTGAGGATGCGAAAGCTTCGCCCAAATCGACCGCGCCGCTCCTGCCCATAGAAAACCTTGCCTTCTCCCGTCAGCCGCAGGACGAGCATAATCCCGAGGAACAGTGGGCTTAGAAGAGCGAGCGCGAGGCCCGCAGCCGCAAAATCGAACAGACGCTTGCCCATGGCCTCACATCTTGTCGTCGAGTGAGCGCTCGCCGGCCGCATGCGAAAGATCCGGACAGGCGGATTTGATGGCGAACACGAGTTCGTCCTTGGTCCAATGGCCTTCGGCACGCAAGCGGTTCATCGTCTCGAGAAACGCGTCGCAGCTGGCCTGGGCGGAAGGCGAGGGCGGTGGCGCGGCGATCACGCCGATATCGGCAAAGCGATTGAAATCCACCGCGTCGGTCTCCGAGTAGAACTCCTCGAATGGCTTCTCGCCGGGCGTATCCGACTTGAAGAAGTAGCAGGGCCATTTGCGCTGACCGATAAGTTCGTCAACGCGGCCACGCGCTTCCTCCTCGCTCGCCACTTCGGCGGGCGAATAGCCGTTGGCCTCGAGGAAGCGGATGGCGATTTCCGAAAAGGTGAGAAGTTCGAGGCCCGCATCCAGCTTGGGGAAAAATATGTCGCGGTGGCGGCCGAGCACGACGGATGCAAGACACAGTAAACCCGACTCGGCGCCGGTGACGAAGTAGCGGCGCACGTCGCTCGGAGCTGAAAGCGGTTGACGAAGCTGCAGGCGTTGGCGAAATCCGTGCAGCAGGCTTCCATCGGAGAATGCCACATTGGCGAACCGCGCCGTGGACACGGCCGTAACGCCATCGTTCGCGGCGGAAAACAGGACATCCTCCATGATCCGCTTGGTCGCGCCCATGAGGTTGGCGGGATTCTTGGCCTTGTCCGTCGAGACGGCAAAATATTTTCGTGCCTTCGCGTTCTTCGCATGTCGCAGCGTGGAAAGCGTATCGAGAACGTTCACCTTGATCATGCGCATGAGCGAGTAGGCGTCCTTCTCGGAACGGACATGCTTCATCGCGGCGATGTTCAACACATAGTCATAGGGCTTTTGGTCGGCGAGAAAGGCCGCCGCCTCGACGCCGCCGAAATCGATCGGGACGAAACGCGTCTCGCCCGCGGAGTATCCGGCCGAGCTGCGCAGGTCGCGCACGAGTTCGACGAGGTTGTTCTCGCTGATATCGATGACATGCAGCGCCGCCGGGTTGCGCGCGAAGATCTGGCGGACGACCTCGCGTCCGATCGAGCCGGCGCCGCCAAACACGAGCACGCGTGAACCGCCGATGGCGTCCGCGAGTTCCCGTGCATGGCGCAAGATATCGGCGTCAAACAATCGGTGGTCGCGTCCGATCAGGGCATTCACGTTCATTCGGCTATTCCCTCGTCACGCTGAACAGGTCGCGCAAACCGTCCCGAAGCTTCACCGGCATCGGCGGCATGTCCGGCAGAAGCGCGTCGTCC
Organism: uncultured Rhizobium sp.; assembly: GCA_964566095.1. Lineage (GTDB taxonomy): Bacteria > Pseudomonadota > Alphaproteobacteria > Micropepsales > Micropepsaceae > Rhizomicrobium. Next base: position 12,290 of record CAZMHP010000014.1, read on the forward strand.
TCTATCATATTGTCCGCGAACAGGCGCCGATAGAGGCCGGCGGACGCCAGTCGAACGGGGTGAAGGAGCCATCCGGGCACGGATACGAGGCGAATGGGCCGGCCGAAATGCCCGGCCGTCACTTCGGCAAGCACATCGAAAGTCATGGGCGTGGCGTCGGCAGCGAATTGCACGCCCGCGATCTTGCGGCGGAGGATGTGCGTCAGCGCAACGGCGAGATTGTCCATGTGCAGTGTGGCCCGGCGCCCGAGCGGCCGAGACACGGGAAACCAGCCTAGCTTCGCCATCATCAGCGCCAGTTTTCGTAGATTGTCGCCGGCGCCCTCGCCATAGAGTACGGGTGGACGCAGAAGTGTGACGGCAAAGGAGGGGCCCGCGAGCGCGGCCAACGCCTCGTCAGCCATCAGTTTTGAAATGCCGTAGGGCGTCAGAGGTCGTTCCGGCGTGTTTCGTCCGATGCGTTCAAGGCCGCCATAGACGTGGAGCGAACTGAGCTGGATGAATTGCGGCACGTCCTTGTCGCGGACCCGCCGCGCGAGCGCCACCGGTCCGTCGATATTAACGGGCGTCAGTTCTGCCAGCGATCGACCCTGGGTAAGGCCGACGAAATTGATCGCGACATCGATGTTTTCCAGCACGTGCGCGGGCGGGCTGAAATAGTCGGACACCACCTCGATTGCCTCGTGGGGAAAGGCCGGGACGTTCCTGCGAACGAGGGTGCGAACCGAGATGTCGTGTTGGGAGGACGCGAGACGGCGGAAGGCGCGCGCCGCGCGACTGGTGCCGCCAACGACCAGCACGCGTATGGGAGGCGCGACAATTGACATGATGAGTCGCCCAAGCAGCCTGGCGGCGCGGAGGTTGGATCGAAATCGGAAAGCGCAACGAATCTGCCACTCGAAGGACTCATTTGCAACGCGAGAGTTCAGCTGGCCTGTCGGCCGGGCCCCAGCGTGCCCATGAGCAGCGCGACACGCGAACGAATGATCCGCCGCACGCGATTGGTGTTCGCTTCGGTTACAAGGCTGAAGAGATAGGCCGTCCCCACCGCGACCGCCAACACACCGGCATATAGCAGGCCGGCGGACAGGCTGGGTTGCAGGCGAGTCAGCATTTTGCCTTGGCTTTGCAGCAGACCCAGGCAGAACAATATGATGGGAAAGTGAGTCACATAGAGCGAGTAAGAGAAGCCCGCGAGTTCATCATTGACGCGCTTCGCAAAGTTGATGCGCTGCAGCGCCGGCAGTGCGCAGAGAACCGCGCACGATAGCCCAAGAACTTCATCGCCCCATAAGCCGATACGGTTAAAACGATCGAGCACCATGACGCCGAGGAACAATCCCGCCACCGCGGCGGTCCATGCAAGATTGCCTTTTCCAAGAATGCCCCTGTCTTGACTCCAACGCGCCACCATTCCCAGGAGCCAAATGCCGAACAAACCGGCGAGCCCCGGGACGAAGACGATGAGTGCAAGCACGACGGCCACGCGCGCGAAGAACGCCGGCGAGAGGTTTCGGGGAGCCAGAATTCCGGAACCCAGGAACAACAGCGGCGCCAATAGGTAGATCAGCCACTCATAGGCGAGGGACCAGAGCGGACCATCCGAGCCGAAGGTGCCGCCGAACACCATCGTGAGGTTGGTCAGGCTTGCCAGGAAGTTGATCACGGTATTCGAGTGCGACAATGGCATTGCCCAGGATGAAGACCATCCGGTGGTTTCATAAATCGGCGCGAAGGTCGCTCCCACATTGTCGAGCATCGCGGTCAGCAGAAGCGCAGGGACAAGGACGATATAGATCCGGCAGAACCGATCGAGGTAGTATTGCCGAAGACGCTCCGGTTCGAGACCGCCTGGCTCCAACAGCTTCCCGCCAACGAAAAAACCGCTCAGGACGAAGAACACGACGACGGCGGTGTGGCCAAAGCCGGTCAGAAAGTATATCGCGCGCCAGGGCAGCGAGAGGTTGGGCACTTCGGTGGAGTTCAAGAAAAGCATGTCGCGGCCGTGATTGGCCGCCACCAAGCCCGCCATGACCCAGCGCAAGAAATTGTAGGCCGTGTAGGACCGTGTTGTCGTGGACGTCATTCGAAACAACCATGCCGTTGAGCGTTGGTCGGCTGCGGGCCCCGTCAAATTGCACCCTACCTCTTGCGGGAGCGATTGCAATTCGGATAGCTCTTTTGATTGTCGGCCGGTTGAACCGCCACCGTCAATCGGCTGCGGGACGCCGTCCGGTCCCCGGGATGTGGAATTCGATGACTGTCCTCGTCACGGGAGGGACCGGATATATCGATAGTCGCCTGACGCGCGCGGTCGGATCGCGGCGAGCGGGTGCTGGACGATTTTTATCGATGGCAGCCGGACGTCCGAGGCATTCAGACGTCACGCACCCATCGCCGCATCCATCGCGCTGTGCAGCGGGAGCCTGAGTTGAAGATTCTGAGCGTCGTCGGCACAAGGCCGAACTTCATGAAGGTCGCGCCCATCATCAAGGCCATTCGCGCCCATCCGGCGGCGATGACGCACGTGCTCGTCCACACGGGCCAACATTACGACGAACGCATGAGCGATTCGTTCTTCGTCGATCTCGGCATGCCCATGCCGGACCACAATCTAGAGGTCGGTTCGGGCTCTCATGCGCAGCAGACCGCCGCGGTCATGACGAAGATAGAGCCGGTCCTGATCGCCGAGAAACCCGACCTCGTTCTCGTCGTCGGAGACGTCAATTCGACCTTGGCGGCGACCATCGCGGCGCGGAAGCTCAATCTGCGCGTCGGCCATGTGGAGGCCGGACTGCGATCGTTTGACCGAACCATGCCCGAAGAGATCAACCGACTCTGCACGGATGCGATCGCGGACGACCTGTTCACGACCGACAGGCTGGCGAACGAGAACCTCATACGTGAAGGCGTCAGCGAGGAGCGGATACATTTTGTCGGGAACGTGATGATCGACTCGCTCCTGGCGCACCGCGAGGTCGCCGCGCGTCGCGCGTTCCATTCAACGTTAGGTCTCGAGAAGCGTGGGTACGCGACCCTGACGCTGCATCGGCCTTCGAACGTGGAACATGCCGACAAGCTGGCAGAGATCGTGGATGCCATCAGGGCCGCGCTGCCGGGAATGCCCATCATCTTTCCCGTTCATCCGCGAACGCGCGCCCGCATCGTGGAATTTGGCCTGCTTGACCGTTTCGTCGACAACGCGGGAGCGCCGGGAATCTTTCTGACGGAACCGTTGGGATACATCGAATTCCTCAGCCTGAACGGCGAGGCCCGCATCGTTTTGACCGACAGCGGCGGCCTGCAGGAGGAAACGACGATCCTGGGCGTTCCCTGCGTGACGATCCGCGAGAATACCGAGCGGCCGATCACGGTGATCGAAGGGACGAACAGACTTGCCGGAACGAGCAGGCATGGGATCATGACGGCGATCGCCGAGGCCATGGCCATCCAACCTGGTCAAGCGCGCAAACCAGATAAGTGGGACGGTCAGGCGGCGAAGCGGATCGTGGAAATTATCGCTGCGCGGGCGGGCTAATTCTGGTATCTCTCGTCTAGACTTGCATGTCTGCGTGCCCCGTCCTTGACAGTTCTTCGAATGAATCCGCCCGAGCGCTCATGACAATCCCGTCCGCCGTGTACGAAAAGCTCGAGCGTGCACTTGCCGAGCGCTCGGCCACCGCAGGCGTGGTCGGACTGGGATATGTCGGACTGCCACTCGCGATCGCCTCGGCGCGCGCCGGATTCCCGACGATTGGCTTCGACATCGATCCCGCCAAGCCCCCGCGCCTGAACGCCGGCCAATCTTACATCGAGGCAGTCTCGGACGCGGTGCTGTCTTCCATGGTCACCAGCAAGCGATTTGTCGCCACGGACGACTTCACGCGGCTCGCGCAATGCGATGTGATCGTCATTTGCGTTCCGACGCCGCTCACCCGCTACCGTGAGCCTGATCTCTCCTATATCCGCGATACGGTGCGCGTGATCGCCTCGCATTTGAAGCAGGGTCAGCTCGTCATTTTGGAGTCCACAACCTACCCGGGCACCACCCGCGAGGTCGTGAAGCCGATACTGGAAAGCAGCGGATTGGTCGCCGGCCGCGATTTCTACGTCGGGTTTTCACCGGAGCGCGAGGATCCGGGAAACGCCGAATTTGGAACCGCGACAATTCCGAAAATCGTCGCGGGCGACGGCGCCCAGGCCTTGTCGCTCGTCAACGCCTTCTATAGCGCCGTGGTGAAGAGGACTGTCCCGGTGTCGTCGCCCGATACCGCGGAGGCGGTCAAGATCACCGAGAACGTATTTCGCGCCGTGAATATCGCGCTGGTCAACGAACTCAAGATCATCTTCACGGCCATGGGCATCGACGTGTGGGAGGTCATCGACGCGGCCAAGACCAAACCGTTCGGCTTCATGCCGTTCTATCCCGGTCCGGGACTTGGCGGACACTGCATCCCGATCGACCCCTTTTATCTGACTTGGAAGTCACACGAGTTCGAGGTTCCGACGCGCTTCATCGAACTGGCGGGCGAAATCAATGTGGCAATGCCGCGCTATGTGGTCGACGCCTTGGGAAAAGCGTTGGATGAGCGCTTGAACATGGCGATCGGATCGGCGCGGGTGCTGATTCTTGGTCTGGCTTACAAGAAGAATATTTCGGACATCCGCGAAAGCCCGTCCTTCAAGCTGATGGAACTCCTTCAAAAGCGTGGTGCGAAAGTGGAGTATCACGATCCCCATGTCGACGCGATCCCGCAGATGCGGGAGCACGCTGAATTCTGCGGCAAGCGGTCGACGCCGCTGGACGAAGCGTCCCTACAGCGTTTCGATGCCGTCGTGATCTCCACGGACCATGATGCGGTCGACTATGAGATGGTCTTGCGCGCATCGAAGCTTGTCGTCGATACAAGGAATGTCATGGCCCGAAAGGGGCTGTCAGCAGATCGCATCGTCAAGGCATAGGGCGCCCGCCAGATGGCCTCGGACAATCGACAGCAGCCCGGCCGGTCGAATCGAACAATCAGAACGAGCGCAGCGACGTTGTGGGTTAGTTTGGCATGAAGAAAAAGCGCATTGCCGTCCTGAATTCGCACCCAATCCAGTATTTCGCGCCCCTCTACGCCTATCTCAACGAGGCGCCCGATCTGGAAGTGACTGCGCTCTACATGACGGACTGGAGCATACGCGGGCGGGTCGATGTCCAGTTCGGACAGGTCGTGAAATGGGACATCGATCTGTTGTCCGGATACCCCAGCATTTTTCTCGGGGAAGCAGCGAAGACCCGTGACGTCGGCACGTCATTTTGGTCCCTCTGGGCGCCGCAGGTTTGGCATGCCGTCCGCTCGGGAGGTTACGACGCGTTGTGGCTTCCCGGACATCAGTTCGCCGCGCATCTGATCGCCCTTGCGGCGGCCAAGTCGATCGGGCTGCCGGTGCTTGTGCGCGGAGAGACCCATTTGGGTTTGCCGCGCTTCGGCCTGAAGCAGTGGCTACGCCGACCGGTCATGGGTTTTTTCTATGCGCTATGCGATCGATGTCTGGCAATCGGCACGGAAAACGCGAACTTTTATCGGGCGATGGGCGTACCCGGGGAAAAGATCGTTCTGGTTCCCTACGTGGTCGACAACGAACGCTTCATCCGGGGTTCAAGTCTGACGCAGCCCCAGCGGGACGCGGTGCGCATGCAGTTTGGAATTCCGCCTGACGAGCCGGCGATCCTTTATGCCGCGAAATTTGCGCGGCGAAAGCACCCCGATGACTTGCTTGCGGCTGCGCTTCGCGTTCGTGAGTCCTCCGCCAAGAAATTCACGGTCGTCATGTGCGGTTCAGGCGAGATGGAGGGCGAGTTGCGAGCATACTGCGAAAGCCACGACTTGAAGAACGTCGTTTTCACCGGATTCGTCAATCAGGCGACGTTGCCGAAATTGTACGGCGCCTGCGATGCCTTCGTGCTTCCGGCGGAAGTCGAGCCATGGGGGCTCGTGGTCAACGAAGCGATGTGCGCCGCGCTCCCCGTCGTCGTGTCGCGTGAGGTCGGCTGTGTGACAGACCTTGTATCGGACGGCGTCAACGGTTTCGCGCCCAATTCCGGAGATGTCGAGGGGTTCGCCGAAGCGCTGCGCAAGCTGATCGAAGACCCCGACTTAAGAAAGGCAATGGGTGCCGCAAGCCGTGATCGGATTTCGCATTGGAGCTTTCACGAATGTCTGACGGGAATTCGAGCCGCGCTCGGGCACGGTTGAATTGATTCCATCACGCATTGGCGAAGCGGCCAGAGGCTTGTGGTCGGGCGCAGTTGCTGAGAATGTCACGGGCAGCTATCCACCCGCATGGGAATTTTTGGGCGATAGCTAAAATGGGTGGATCTGACGGAGCTATGAACAGTCCCGGCAATCGCCATCGCCCGCTGGATTTTCTCATCATCGGCGCGCAGAAATCCGCAACGACTTGGGCACAATTCGTATTGAGGCATCATCCGGATATTTATTTGCCGCGCCATGAAACGCGTGTCTTCGAAGATCCGATTTATAGTGCTGGGGAGCTCGACAAATTGGCCAGCGAAATTGCGCGGGCGCCGGTGTCGGCCAAGGTCGGAATCAAGAGGCCGGAATATCTGTGTAGACCGGAATGTCCGCCGCGCATCGCCGAGCACTCGCCGAATGCGAAGCTGGTTGCCTTGCTGCGCAATCCCATCGAACGCGCCATCTCGGCCTACTTTCATATCGTCCGCTCCGGGAAGATTGAACCTGGCACGCCGGATCGCGTGTTTCAATCTCTGCTGCGCGGCGATTATGAACCGAAATTTGCCATGTCGATCCTGACCTACGGTCGATACGGAGAGGCCATAGAACGGTATTATAGATCCTTTCCACGCGAGCAGCTTCTGCTGGTGCTGGATCGCGACCTGGCGAAGGACGAACGCGGCGTTTATCGCAGAATTTGCGCCCATTTGGGCGTCAGCGTCGATCACGTTCCCTGGGACATCTCCATTCCGCGGAACCGCGGGCTCTACAATGGACCGCTGTTGAATGTCGCGAGCGCCCTGAACCGCAGCCGCATTTCATTCGATCCGGTGTCGGGGTTGACGCATATACGTGATAGCCGGCTCGCAAGCGTTGCAAAGGCCGCCGCCGTGTTTGTGCATAGGCTCAACAGTGCGTTGAGCATGCTCGTGGATCGGCCGGACGATACATTGTCGGCCGCCATGCGGGCACAGTTACGCGACTACTATGCCGAGGACATTGCGCGAACCGAAAAATTGACGGGCTTCGACCTGTCGGCTTGGCTGGCATAACGAAAGCCGGGTATTCCGCCGCTCCCCCTCAATGGCTGCCGCGTTGTATTGCCTCGATGGGCGTTCTATGCATCCCTTTGCCCAGTATCGAGCGCGTCATTCGGTGAGGGAGAAGTGCGGGATCGAAAAATTGCTTACTGGCGGTTGTTTTTGATCGTCGCCGGCGGACGGTTCGCGGGCGAACGACCGACAATCCTGGACCGGCAGTCTTGCTAGAGCTTTTGGACGGTCTCGAACGCCGCCTTGCACGGCGGCGGCATTTCAATGCGGTCATTGTCTACGGCGTCGTCAACGCGCTGCCCCAACTCGTTTCGGCGGTCCTGGCCATATTGTACACATCGGCCATGACGCTGAAGGAGTATGGCGGATTTGGAATCTTGTCCGTGATCGTGGGGCTTGTGGGGATCATCCTGGATTTCGGGATTCCGCAAGCGATCCTGCGCCACTATTATGAAATTCATGCCGATTGGCTGGCCGCGAGACGATATCTTTCCGACATGGCCTATGGCGCGCGGATCGTTGCGCTGGCGTTTCTGCCGCCGCTGGCTCTGATTTTCTTCGTCGCATCGCAATGGTTCAGCGCAGGGCAGGCCTACTTTGCGACGTATCTGCTTCTCGTGCTCTCGATCGCGTATTTCGATCGATCGTCACAGGTCTTCAACGCGATCTTCCGCGCCCTCGATAGACCCGCCTATTACGCAATCGGGCCTTTGTTGTCGGCGACCGTTCAGCTCGGCAGCGGGCTGATATTCGTCTGGGTTTTTCATCTTGGCCTCAAAGGCGCTCTTGCGTCGATACTGCTTTCGCGCGTGGTCGCGGTGGTCGGCTCGTTTGTCTTGCTCAGAAGGGGGCTTGGTATCGGTGAGGGTCGATTTCACCGGAGCGAGATGTGGGATTGCCTCAAATTTGGTTTGCCCTTGGTGCCGAACAGACTCGCCATGTGGGCAAGAGCTTCCGCAGTCAGGCCGGCCTTGGTCAGGGTCGTGCCCGTGGCCGAAATCGGCCTCTATTCGCTCGGGTCCTCGGTCGCGTCGCTGCCGATACTTCTGTCGTCGGCGGTGGAGTTGGCGCTGTCGCCGCACTACTTTCGGCGCCGTGCCGCCCAACCCGGCGATTTCGGCGAGCGCGCGTTAAACTTCGGCTCGGTCCTGGCAGCCGTCCTTGCGCCGATTTGGGCGGTGGGAATTCTGTTTTCACCCGAACTGGTGCACATCTTTGCGGGCCAAAAGTTTCAGGGGGCGGCGCCGATGTGCGCGCTGCTTCTTTGCGGTACCTTTGTTCGGTCGCAGCATCCATTTCTGATCCGCCAGGTTCAATTCCTTCGGCAGACCTGGATTCTTCCTCTGGCGACGATCCCCTGCGCGGTGCTCTCGATTGGCGCAACTCTGCTTTTGGCGCGACAGTACGGAATTGTCGCATCGGCATTCGGAGTCGTGGCGGCGGATTTCATTTTGTATGGGCTGCTCGCCGGCGCCGTTCGTGCCTTCGAGCGTGTTCACCATCCGATAGCGTCCGTGATCGGCTTGGCGCTGTTGCTCTTGGGCTTGGCGATTTGGACGGTCTGGAGCGGCGACGTCGCGTTGGCGTGGCGCAGCGAATGGTTGCGGGCGGCCATTGCCGTCTGCGTCACGGTGAGTTGCACCGCCATCTGGATTTGGCCGCAGCGGCTTATGCTAAGACAGCTTTTGAGCGGCTGAGGCGCCGGCAAGCCGACCGTCAGGGCGTCTTTCTGCCGAGCAGGTCAACCAGGACCGCCCGGAAGCTGGCCGCGGTGTCGCTGCGCCGCAGACCGAGCGCGACATTGGCGCTCAGGAACCCGATCTTGTCTCCGCAGTCGTAACGCTCGCAATCGGTCTTCACGGCGTGAAACGGCATACGGCCGATCAGCTTCGCCATGGAATCCGTCAATTGAATTTCGCCGCCCGCGCCTTTGTCCTGGCGGTCGAGCTCCGAGAAGATTTCGGGCTGCAGGATATAGCGGCCGATGACGCAGAGGCGCGATGGCGCATCCTTCGGTTTCGGTTTTTCGACGACGCCCTTGACCTCGACGACGGAGCCGCTCTGCTTTCCGGGCGCGATGACGCCGTAACGCTGGGTTTCTTCAAGCGTTTTTTCTTCCGCGGCGATAACCACGCCACCGCCATGCTTGTTGTAAGCCTCGATCATTTGGGTCAAGGCGCCGGGCGTTCCCACCATGAGATCGTCGGGAAGAAGCACCGCGAAAGGCTCGTCGCCCACAAGATGGCGCGCGCACCATACGGCGTGGCCCAGGCCGAGCGGCTTTTGTTGACGCGTGAAGGAGACCGAACCGCTGACCGGCAGGCTCTCGAGCAGGCTGTCCAGCTCCTTGGTCTTTTCCTTCGCGGAAAGCAGAGACTCGAGCTCGTAGGCGTGATCGAAGTGATCCTCGATGATGTGCTTGCCGCGGCCGGTCACGAAGATGAATTGCTCGATCCCCGCTTCCTTCGCTTCTTCGACGGCATATTGAACAACCGGCTTGTCGACGACCGGCAGCATCTCCTTCGGCACCGCTTTGGAGGCCGGCAGAAACCGCGTGCCCATGCCTGCGACGGGAAAGACGGCTTTGCGGACGGGCTTGGGACGCGGCATGTTTCACCTGCTTTATCGCGGGCCGTTATTGGCATAAACAGTGGCTGGGCGTCCACTGACGGATTGCTCCGGCCTTTGGTGCGAGTGCATGCGGATCTTGTTGACGGGCAGTGCCGGATTCATCGGCTTTCACACCTCGCTCGCCTTGCTGGCGGCGGGCCACACAGTGACCGGGATCGATGAGATCAATGCCTACTACGATCCCGCATTGAAGCGCGCGCGCCTGGAGCAGATCGGTTCGCGATCCACGTTTCGCTTCGTGCAACGGGACATCGCAGAGCCCGGCGCCCTCGAGGCGGCCGCGGCGGGCGAGCATTACGACGTCGTCCTGCATCTCGCGGCGCAGGCGGGGGTACGTTACGCGGTGACCAATCCGGCGGCCTACACCCATGCCAATCTGGTCGGCCACGCCAACGTGCTGGAATTTGCCCGCAACCATTCGGGGCTCCGCCATCTGGTCTACGCGTCGTCGAGTTCGGTCTACGGAAACGACACCCAGGCGCCGTTTCGCGAAGACGCGCGCGCCGACAAGCCGGTTTCCTACTACGGCGCCACCAAACGGTCCTGCGAGCTTCTCTCGCACTCCTATTCGGAACTCTACGGCCTGCCGCAAACGGGATTGCGGTTCTTCACCGTATACGGACCTTGGGGACGGCCGGACATGGCCTATTGGTCGTTCACCGATTCAATCCTGCGCGATCGTCCCATCCCGGTGTTCGGCCAGGGCAAACTGATGCGCGACTTCACGTTCGTCGACGACATCGTGGCTGCCCTTCAGCGCATCGTCGAACAACCTTTCAGGCGCGAAGAAGGCGAGGCGCCTCACCGGGTCTACAACCTGGGCAACGCGCATCCCGAGAGCGTTCTTTCCTTGATCGGGCACATCGAGCGCGAGACCAACCGCAAAGCGATCCTCCAATTCCAGGATGGACCGCCGGGCGACGTTCGGGAGACCTTTGCCGACACGACGCGCGCCGCGCGCGACTTCGGCTTCGCGCCGAGAGTCTCGCTGGGCGAGGGGATTTCCCGCTTCGTGGAATGGTTCCGGCACTACCACACCCTCTGAACTGCAAGGGCACCGGCCAAATTGCTCAGCCCTGAGGTCCTGACGGCAACAGCCTGCCCAGCGCTCGTATCGCAATCCAGGCGCCGCCGCGCAGGATGACGGCGGTTCGATACCCAAACGAGTCGATGAAGCGAAAATACATGTCGAGGGAGTCGAACTGATCTCCTTGCCGGGTTGCCGACGCCGCGTCGGGACGGTTCAGCGCCGCGATGTAGGCGGCCAAGCGCCCCTCGACCCCGCGATCGCCCGCCGTCTCTGCGAGCCAGGAATGCCAAGGTTCCGGCAGCGAGGTCTCGAAGACTTGCTCAAAGAGGCGCAGGCCAGCGGTGACGGTCGCGGTCGCTTTCATGTCGTGGGCTGCCGTGACCAGTATTTCAACTTGCGACGGCGTCATGCCGGCCAGCAGCGGATGGAGGTCTACGAGCCATTTCAGGCGGAACCAGCGGCTGCTCGCGCCGTGCAACAACAGATACAAAGCAAGGCCGGCCCCGACATCGGGGCTGGGGACGTCGGTGCTCGATGCGCCGAGGCGTGGCCGAAAGGTGTCCGCGAGCAGGGGGCTTCTGCGCTCCTCGGCGCGACCGAAGAAGAGGCGGCGGTGCAGTTCCAGATGCATCCGCAGCCTGGGCTGAAAGAGCATGATATCCTTGCCGATCGCTGCCTGGAGCCGTTCGGCCAGGCTGTCGGGCGCGCGCCGCGTATTTACAATTTGCTGTCCATCGCCGCGCAGGAGTGTGACCGCCCGGTCGAAATACTCCGGCGGGACGAGGACATCCGTGTCGTGGCAGTGACGCCATCGTGGATCGGGATAGAGGGCGCGCGCCAGCGCAAGCCCCTTGAACGCGAGCCAGGGAATTTTTGCTTCCAGGAACAGGCCTGCCAGCCGCGCCAGGAAGTGCTCACCCATGGCGGCCTTGAACAGGTTGTCTCGTGCGTGGCGCTCGAGCGTTTCGTCAATCGTGCTATCCGAGCGCTGCAGGGCGGCGTGAAGCAGTGGCCCGACGCGGTGACGCCGAATGGCGAACGGTATCAGCGCCGGGTCGACAACGACGTCGGCGGCCGGCGTGTCGGAGAACGGAATTTTCAGCAGCCCGGCGAGCTGTCGAACGGGCACCGAAGGGCAGTCCGGCATGGCCATCGTCATACGACGGAATCCGCGCCATCGGCAATCTTGCGGCCGCCCATGGTTTCGGGCCGCGATCGAGGCTGAGTTGTCCATAGCCCTGTGATCCGGTAACGACTTTTCAAAGCCGGCGGCGGCCGGGCTATAGTCGCGTCGGGCGTGCCGCCGGCGACCGCCCGGGGGCGGTGGAAACGGGTGAAATCGGCATGGCCATTGGCATCGCGCATAGGCGCATAGCTCTCCTCGCGCATCGGTCGGCATGAGCGCGTCGCGGATCTATCCGGTCATTCTGTCCGGCGGCAGCGGCACAAGGCTCTGGCCGCTCTCCCGCGCGGCCATGCCCAAGCAGCTTCTGGCGCTCTACGGCACGCAGACCATGATCCAGGACACGGTGCTGCGCTCGCATGGGCCCGGGGCGCACGCTCCGATCCTGCTGTGCAGCGAGGCCCACCGTTTCCTCGTGGCCGAGCAGATGCAGGCCATCGGTGTCGTGCCCAAGGCGATCGTGCTGGAACCTTCGGCGCGCAATACGGCGCCAGCCGCTGCGGTCGCGGCCCTGATGGTCGCCGCGGAGGATCCCGACGGCATCGTGCTCTTGGCGCCGTCCGATCATGTGGTGACCGACGAGGAGGCGTTCCGGGCCGCGGTCGCGCGGGCCGAGACGGCCGCGCGGCAGGGTTGGATCGTGACGTTCGGCGTCGCACCCGAGGGGCCGGAGACCGGTTACGGCTACATTCAGCGCGGCAGCGCGATCTTTGCCGGAGTCGATGCGGTCAAGCGCTTCGCCGAGAAGCCCGAACTCGAGACTGCAAAGGCCTATCTCGCCTCCGGCGACTATCTCTGGAATAGCGGCATGTTCGTGTTTCGCGCCAGGACCATGCTGGACGAATTGCGGCGTTTCGAGCCGGCGCTGCTGGAAGCCTGCCAAGCGGCGCTGGCCACGGCGGTCCGCGACCTGGATTTCGTTCGCCTCGACGCCTCGGCGTTCGAACGGGCCAAACGGATATCGATCGACTATGCGGTGATGGAAAGAACGCAGAAGGCCGCGGTCGTTCCCTGCTCGATCGGCTGGAGCGACGTGGGTGCCTGGTCGTCGCTTTGGGCGCTGCGCAGCCGGGACGAGAACGGAAACGTCATCCAGGGCGACGTGTTGGTTCACGACAGCAGCGGCTCCTTCGTCCGCAACGAAAAGGGTCTGACCGCGCTTGTCGGCGTGCGCGATCTTGTCGTCGTGGTCACGGAGGATGCGGTCCTGGTGGCGGACAAGCATCGGGCGCAGGACGTGCGCGCCATCGTCGAACAAATGAAGCTTGCGGACCGGCCGGAACTGAACGAACACAAGATTGTCCATCGGCCATGGGGCAGCTATCAGGGCATCGACGCCGGCGACCGGTATCAGGTCAAGCAGATCCTGGTGAAACCCGGCGGGCGGTTGTCGCTGCAGAGCCACACCAAGCGGGCCGAGCACTGGATCGTCGTGCAGGGTGTCGCCCAGGTCACCTGCAACGACAAGGTTTTCCTGTTGCACGAGAATCAATCGACCTTCATCCCGTCCGGCGCGAAGCACCGCCTGGAAAACCCCGGCATGCAGCCCTTGCGCCTGATCGAGGTCCAGTCGGGCTCTTATCTCGGCGAGGACGACATCGTGCGCTATGACGACGCCTATGGGCGGGCCGGCGCGGCGCCAAAGTAAAAGGTTTGTTAAGCGAATTTGGCGAGATTGCTGGGCTGGAGGTTGCCCATGACGATCCTCGTCACCGGCGGGGCCGGATATATCGGCAGCCATGCCGCCTATGCGCTGCGCGACCGCGGCGACAAGGTCGTCGTGCTCGACAATCTCTCCACCGGCGTCCGTTCGCTGGTCGCAAGCGACGTGGCGTTCGTCGAAGGCGATGTCGGCGACGAAGCGCTCGTCCGGCGCGTCATCAGGGACCATGCGGTCGATGCCACAATGCATTTCGCCGGCTCGATCATCGTGCCGCAGTCCGTCGCAGATCCACTGGCCTACTACAAGAACAACGTCGTCGCGACGCGGGCCCTGCTCGCGGCCTGTGTCGGCGGGGGCGTGAAGCAATTCATATTCTCGTCCACCGCGACCGTGTTCGCCGAAGGTACGCAGCAGCCGCTGGGCGAGGAGGCGCGCAAGGCACCGATCAGTCCCTATGCCCGATCCAAGCTGATGTCGGAGTGGATGATCGAGGATTGCGCGCACGCCTACGATCTGCGCTATGCGATCCTCAGATACTTCAACGTCTGCGGCGCCGATGCCGAGGGACGCACCGGCCAGATCTCGCCCGTTCCCAGCCATCTGATCAAACGGGCCCTGCTCGTGGCGCTCGATCGCATTCCCGTCCTCGACATCTTTGGAACGGACTATCCCACGCCCGATGGGACCGGCGTGCGCGATTACATTCATGTGACCGATCTCGCGGCCGCGCATCTTTTGGCGCTCGACGCGCTCCGGGACGGCGCGCGTTCCACTTCCTACAATTGCGGCTATGGCAGGGGCCTCAGCGTGCGCGAAATCATCGCGGCGGTCGAGAATGTCATTGGAAGGCGACTGCCGGTGCGCGAAGCTCCGCGCCGGCCTGGCGACCCGCCGACGCTGATCGCCGACTCGTCCCACATCAAGACCGCACTGGGCTGGCAACCGAAGCATGACGACATCAGAGACATCATCCGTTCCGCCTTCGAATGGGAACGACGGTTCAACGCCTGAGCCGTCGCGGCGTCGGATCGTTCCGCCGATCACGTCCGTGATCGCCTTCGCGCAGCAGTATGAGCGGCACCTGTCGGCCGCGTCGATGGTGGGCGGCTTCGCCTTCGACAGCTACAGCTTCGGCCGCATCGACCACGCCTCGACGCATGTCGTCTTCCTTGCCTATCTCGCGGTCGCCGGCATCGCGATCGCCGTTTCGCATCGTCTCGAATCGCAGCCGGAGGAGCAGCAACCGAGCGAGCGCACGCGCACGATCCTCACCGCGGTGACGCAATTTGCGCTGGGCTGCCTGTTGAGCGGCTTCTGCGTGTTCTATTTGCGCAGTGCCTCGCTCTGGGCCTCTTGGCCTTATCTGCTGATCCTCGCGGGGATCTTCATCGGCAACGAATTCTTCAAGACATACACCACGCGCTTCACGCTTTCGCTGCTGCTGTATTTCTTCACGCTGTTGTCCTACGCCATCCTGGTCGTGCCGGTTCTGATCGCCATGATGGGAACGGTCCCCTTCGTCGCCAGCGGCATCGCGGCGCTCGTCATTTTTTGGTTCTATGCCGATGTCCTGCGTTGGCTGGGCCGGGCGCGGTTTCGCCAGGTCCGCCTCCAGCTTCTGGCCGGCGTTCTGGCCATCCTCGCGGCCGTGAACGTCTTCTACTTCCTGAAGGTCTTGCCGCCGCTGCCGCTCGCGCTGGCCGACGCCGGCATCTATCACCTGGCCAAGAAGGTGGGGAACACCTACCAGGTCCTGGAAGAGCCGCAGCCCTGGACGACCGTGCTGGGCGACCGGCCCGTCCTGCATATCGACCCCGACGACAAGCTCTACCTCTACGCCTCGGTTTTCGCGCCGGGACGGCTGGCGACGACTATCGTCCACCGCTGGGAGTGGTACGACCCCAGGCAGCGCCGCTGGGTCCTGCAGTCGCGGGTGGCCTTTCCGATCCGGGGCGGGCGCGACGCCGGGTATCGGGCCTATTCGATCAAATCCAGGCCCAGGGAAGGCGACTGGCGGGCGAACGTGACAACTGGCGACGGACGGCCGCTCGGCCGTATCCGCTTCGCTGTGGCCTTTGGGAAGCCACCGATGCCCTTAGCGGCCAAAGTGCTGAACTGACCCACGCGACCCTTGCAACCGCCGCCGCGCCGGCATATTTCACAGTAACTCCTTGGGGTCCAATTTTTTGTCCACCAAATTGCCTGTGATTTCTCATCTGCGCCGGCTGGAAGCCGAGAGCATCCACATCATGCGCGAGGTGGCGGCCGAGTTCGCCAATCCGGTGATGCTCTATTCCATCGGCAAGGATTCCTCGGTGATGCTGCATCTGGCGATGAAGGCGTTCTATCCGAGCGTCCCGCCCTTTCCGCTGCTCCACGTCGACACGACGTGGAAATTCCGCGAGATGATCCGGTTCCGCGACGAGACCGCCAAGCGGCTCGGCCTCAAACTGCTGGTCCACATCAACGAGGACGGGGTCAAGCGCGGCATCAATCCGTTCGATTCCGGCTCGTCGCTGCACACCCAGGTGATGAAGACCGAGGCGCTCAAGCAGGCGCTCGACAAATACGGCTTCGACGCGGCGTTTGGCGGCGCGCGGCGCGACGAGGAGAAATCCCGCGCCAAGGAGCGCGTGTTCTCCTTCCGCAACGCAAACCACGCCTGGGACCCCAAGAACCAGCGGCCCGAGCTCTGGCGCGTCTACAACACGCGCATCAACAAGGGCGAGTCGATCCGCGT
>CAZMHP010000015.1:0-28603 GCA_964566095.1 uncultured Rhizobium sp.
TCAGCCACGGCGCGATCAACACCGTCGCCGCCTCGCTGTTCAAGATCGCCAACGATATCCGCCTACTCGGCAGCGGTCCGCGCAGCGGCCTGGGCGAACTCTCGCTGCCGGAAAACGAGCCCGGTTCCTCCATCATGCCCGGCAAGGTCAATCCGACCCAGTGCGAGGCGGTGACGCAAGTCTGCACCCGCATCTTCGGCAACCACGCCACCATCACCTTCGCCGGCAGCCAGGGCCATTTCGAGCTCAACGTCTACAACCCCGTGATGGCCTACAGCTTCCTGCAGAGCGTGCGGCTGATGGCCGACGCGGCGGTCAGCTTCACCGAGCACTGCATCGTCGGCATCGAGCCGCGCCTCGACAACATCCGCCATGGGCTGGAGCGCTCGCTGATGCTGGTGACCGCGCTGGCGCCCAAGATCGGCTACGACGCCGCCGCCAAGATCGCCAAGACCGCGCACAAGAACGGCACGACGCTGAAGGAAGAAGCCCTGAAGACCGGCCTCGTCACCGCCGCGGAATTCGACGCCATCGTGCGCCCGGAAGACATGATCGGGCCGAAGTAGCAGTGCTGTCATCCCCGGCGAGGATCGCGACAGCGTCGCGATCCGAGGGCAGGGGACCCAGGCGGTTGGACTGGGCTCAGTACTATCAACCTGGGTCCCCTTCCCCTCGCTTCGCTCGGCCGGGGATGACAACGAGTATTAAGTGACGCACAGAAACCACGCCCCCGTCATCGAACAGAACAACCTCACCGGCAAGGTCTCCTATTGGGAAGCCGGCGAGAACCAGAGCGTCGCGGACGCGAACGGCGTCAGCCTCGCCGAATACATCCACGCCATGTACTTCTATATCCGCCGCGCCAAGTGCCGCCGCGTGCTGATGATCGGCTGCGGCGGCGGCACGCTCGCCACCATGCTCGTCCGCGCCGGCGTCACCGTGACCATGGTCGACATCAGCGCCCAATCCTTCGAGATCGCGCGGCGCTATTTCCATCTTCCCGACGATGTCGCATGCCACGTCGCCGACGGCGCCGCCTTCCTGCGCCGCACGACGCGGCGCTTCGACGCCATCGTGGTCGATGCCTATGATGGCGACGCGATCCCCAAACAATTCACGAACGCGGCCTTCTTCATCCTCGCCAAAGCGCGCATGGCGCCGCGCGGCGCGCTCTTGCTGATGAACGTGATGGTCAAGGACGACCGCGACCGCACGCCCGACCGTATCGCGCGCGCCATGGGCAAGGGCTTCCGCCATGTGCGCCTGCTCGACTGCGACGGCTGGATGGACCGCAACGCGCTGATCATGGCCGGCGCCGTCGCCAGGCTCCCGCGCCCGCGCCTGCTTTTGAAGCCGCGGCGCTGCGCCCGCCAGATCGCACGCGAGCTCAAGGATTTGGTGTTCCGCCCGCTGCGCGACTAGGTTTGCCCCATGTCGCTCGCCAAGCGCTCTTTCTCGCTTGCCGGCCACCGCACCTCGGTGGCGCTGGAGCCTGAATTCTGGGCAATCCTGGATGCGGAAGCGCGGGCCGCGGGCACGAGCCTTGCCGCGCTGGTGGCGCGCGTGGATTCCGGCCGCGATGCCCGCCCGCTCGCCAGCGCGCTGCGCCTGCATGCTCTGGCGAGGGCGCAGGCGGGGCGCTAACCTGCCGTCACGCGCCTGTCGCAAAAGCGCAATAGGCGGAAGGACCGAGATCCACCAGAGGCCGTCATGATCACGCTTTATCACGCACCGCGTTCGCGTTCCTCCCGCATCATCTGGCTGCTGGAGGAACTGGGTTGCACCTACAACATCGAGCTTGTGTCCATTCAGCGCCAGGACGGCACGGGCACGCCGCCGCCGGAGTCCTATGCGGCCATCAACCCGCTCAAGAAGGTTCCGGCGGTCAAGGTGTTCGACGAGATCGTCACCGAATCCGCCGCGATCTGCCTCTACCTGACCGACAGCCACCAGAAGAAGGCGATCGGCCCGCTGCCCGGCCACAACAACCGCGCGGAGTATGTCCGCTGGCTGTTTTTCTATGCCGCCGCGGTCGAGCCGGCGGCAGTGGCGCGTTTCAGCGGCTGGGACAAGGACAAGCCGACCGGCTTCGGCAGCCTCGACGTCATCGAGAAGGTCATCTCCGACCAGATCGAGAAGACGCCCTACCTCCTGGGCGACGAGTTCTCCGCCGCCGACATCCTCTACGGTTCGACGCTCCAATATTTCAAGGGCACGCTGTTCCCGGCGCGCAAGCATTACGACGACTATGTCGCGCGCCTCACGGCGCGGCCCGCCTATGTCCGCGCCCAGGCAAGGGACAATGGCTGAAATCGTCAACCTCCGCCGCACCCGCAAGGCCAAGGCGCGCGGCGCGAAAGCGGCGGAGGCCGACGCCAACCGGACCAAGCACGGCATCGCCAAACCGGTGCGCGACCTCGCCAAGGCCCGCGCCGACAAATCCGCGCGCGACACCGACGCGCATAAGCTGGATCGCGAAAACTAGAACACCGTTGTCATCCCCGGCTGAGCGATGCGATAGCATCGCGAGGGGAAGGGGACCCAGGTCCGCGAGAGCGTTGGCGCGTCAACGCCTGGGTCCCCTTCCCTTCGCATCGCGCGCTAAGCGCGCAATGCTCAGCCGGGGATGACAGCGGAGTTTGATTTGAGCGAAGAACACACCGGCCCCCTCTGCGGCATCCTCGTCGTCGATCTGACCCGCGTGCTCGCGGGGCCGTTCGCGGCGCTGATGCTGAACGAACTCGGCGCCCGCGTGATCAAGGTCGAGCCGCCGCGCACCGGCGACGACAGCCGCCATATCGGGCCGTTTGTGAAAACACCCTCCGGCAAGACCAAGTCCGGCTATTTCATGAGCGTCAACCGCGGCAAGGAATCCATCGCGCTCGACCTCAAGGCGGACGGCGACCGCGCCGTCTTCGAGGCGCTGCTCGCGCGCGCCGACGTGCTGATCGAGAACTATCGCGGCGGCACGATGGAAAAACTCGGCTATGGCTATGAGCAGATCAAGGACCGCTATCCCAAGCTGATCTATTGCGGTGTCTCCGGCTTCGGCCATACCGGGCCCTACGCCAAGCGACCCGCCTACGACATGATCGCGCAGGCGATGGGCGGCGTGATGAGCCTGACCGGCCATCCGGGTAGCCCGCCCACGCGCGTCGGCACCTCGACCGGCGATCTGTCGGCCGGCCTCTTCGCGGTCATCGGCATGCTGACCGCGCTCTACGACCGCAAGACGACCGGCCAGGGCCAGAAGGTCGACATCGCCATGCTCGACAGCCAGGTCGCGCTCCTGGAGAACGCGATCTCGCGCTATGTCGCGACCGGCCAGGTGCCCGGCCCGCTCGGCAGCCGCCATCCCTCCATCGCGCCCTTCGCCGCCTTCGCCACCAAGGACGGCCACATCGCCATCGCGGCCGGCAACGACGATCTTTTCGCCCGCGTCGCGCGCGTCATCGGCCGCGAGGATCTGATCGCCGACGATCGCTTCACGACGAACCCCAAGCGCGTGCAGAACGTCGAAGCGCTGACCGAGGAGATGGAGGTCGCGCTCTCCGCTCGCGGCTCCAAAGCGTGGCTGGCCGCGCTGGACGCGGCGGCGGTGCCGTCCGGCCCCCTCAACAATGTCGCGCAGGTGATGGCCGACCCGCAGATTCTCTCGCGCAACATGATTATCGAGGCGCTCGATCCCGATCTCGGGCCCATCCGCATGCAGGGCAACCCGGTGAAGCTTTCGCGCCACGCCGATCCGAAAACGCGCGCCGCCGCGCCGGAGTTGGACGAACACCGTCTGGCAATTCTGCGCGAATTGGGTCTCGAATAGACCCGGGGAAAAGGCGGCGGGGACATGACGCGCGGCACCGGGCGGTTGGTCCTGGCCATGCTGGCCTGCGCGACGCCGTCCGCGATCGCCCGGCCCTTCGACACCACGCCCAGCGTGCCGGTGCCGGGCACGCATGTCTGCCGCAACGACTATCCCGAAATGTCCCGCCGCCTGAACCATGAAGGCGCTGTCCTCGTCCGCTACGACGTCGGCGCCGACGGATCGGTGACGCGCGTCGTCGTGGTGCGCTCGAGCGGCGATGCGTGGCTGGACCAGGCGGCCGTGACCTGCGTGTCGAGGTATTGGCGCAACATACCCGCCTCGCGCGACGGCAAGCCGGTCGCCTCGCCCGGCCATCTGGCGCGGATCGCTTATGTCCTGAACCAGTCCGATACGAACGCCGTGGCGCCGCTTTCCCCCGCACCCAACGCGCAGCGCCCCGCCGCCCCGTCCGCCGACGACACCGGCGACTACGATTTCCTGACCTTCCTCGTCTGGACGCTGGGGCCCATCGCCGTCGTCGCCTGGATCGTGCGGTTCTTCCGGCTGTTTGTGTTCCGCCGCCGCGATTGCCCGTCCTGCAACGCGCGCAACCGCAGCATCGTGCCGTTCACCCTGCCCACCTATTGCAGCACCTGCGGGGTCAAGTTCGCGCGGCGAGCGTGAATGAAGGACTTACCTCTCCCGCTTGCGGGAGAGGACGCGAAAACTTGCGCTTAGTGAAGCGCAGCGAGCTAAGCGCTTAGTTTTCGCTAGGTGAGGGGAACGTCGCGAGCGATGGCCCTCACGTCTCGCTTCGCTCGCCGACCTCTCCCGCAAGCGGGAGGGGTTGTCGATGTCCGAAATCGCGGGCCCGTCGTCCTTCGCGCTGCGCCGACCTCAGTCCTTACCCCTGCCCGCGAGCCAAATAAACACATTGCCGCGATTGGCGGGCTTCGGTTTGGGTGAAAGGCTATGCCGCCAAGGTGCTGGCGCTATTTGTGCGGCGACTGCCCTTGGTGGAGCAAGATATTGGCCTGACGGGATTTTTTTATTTACCTGTTTCGCTTCGTCAGCCACTGCGACGAGGACCGCGTGCAGCACTTCCGCGTTCCCGAATTTTGTGCATACTTTGAGTTGAAAGTGTGGGGGGGGACAGTTGTTGGAGTGAATCCAATGCATAGTTTTGGTGTTGGTTTAAATTTGCATGAATACCGGCATCGTCATTCGGTCTTCGGCGTGGTGGCCAAACAAGATAAGATTTCATGCGTTGTCGTAAGAGACGATCAGCGTGATTATTTTGACCTTCCAGGGGGCGGTCTTAAGTCCGGTGAATCGGAACAGGTCGCTCTGGTTCGCGAATTTGAAGAAGAGACCGGCTTGCTTGTGCAGTGTAAGGTGAAACTCGCCGAAGCTGGTCAATATTTCGTTCGAAGCGACCAGACAACAAAGATTTATAGCCATGGGGGCTTCTGGAGCGCTGAACAGGTAGGCTTTGGAACGCGGCGAGAGCGCAATCATAGACTGTGCTGGCTCGATCCGGCCGAGGCTGTCGTCAGTTTGAGACAGGAGTCTCACGCATGGTTCGTTCTGCAATGGCTGCGGTGGTCTCAGCGCAAAAAAGACTACTACCGCGCTGCCGAGACCAAGAGGCACTGGCAGTTAGCAGAACGATTCGAGCGTAAGCACGGCGTCAAAGGTCTTGATCTTGGCAGCGAAAAGGTCGTCGCAATGGCAATTTAGAGGCCGCCGCCCATGCTCGAACTGCGTCCAAACTGCGAATGCTGCGACAAGGATCTGCCGCCGGACGCGGCCGACGCCCGCATCTGCACCTTCGAGTGCACCTATTGCGCCGATTGCGCCGAGCGCACGCTCAAGGGCGTCTGTCCCAATTGCGGCGGCAACCTCGTGCCGCGCCCGATCCGCCCACCGGCAATGCTCGCCAAGTTCCCGGCCTCCACCCAGCGCGTTGTGAAGCCGCAGGGCTGTACCAGGGCGGCCTGAGGCTGGGAACCGCGGCGCGACTCTGCCAAATTCGCGCCATGCACACCGCCGCCAATATCGTTCTGGCCGTGGCGCTGGCCGCCGTCCTGGCCGGCGGCATCGCGCTGGCCACGATCGCGCGCCAGGACGACAGCCCCACCGGACAGCGCATCGGCCTGGCCTCGGCGGTGGTGGCGATCGCGGCCCTTGCCTGGCTTTTCGCCGGCCGCCACTGGCTGTGATCCTCCCCCCGCAAAGCGGGGGAGGGGAACCGCGAAGCGGCCACCTTCGCTAAAGCTTCGGTGGCCTTGCGATAGTTCGTGCCCGCCGAAGCCTTGGCGTAGGCGGGTGGAGGGGGCGGGGGCGCCGCTTCCCCCTCCACCATTTGCTTTCGCTGCGCTCCAGCAAATAGTCCCCCTCCCCCACTTCGTGTGGGAGGATCCGAGGGGTGAAAACCGGCCCCACAAGTTCTACATTGGTTCCATGCATTCAGAATCGCGCGTGTGCCCATGAGCGGTTTCGGCAACCGCTACAACGATCCTTTGGACGACGCTTTCGGCGGCGAGGGCGACGGCACGCCCGAAGCGGCGCCGATGTTGCGCGACCCGCCCTATTTCACCGGCCTCAACACGGAGCAGCGCGAGGCGGTCGAGGCGACCGACGGCCCCGTCCTGGTGCTCGCCGGCGCCGGCACCGGCAAGACCCGCGTCTTGACCACCCGCCTCGCTCACATTCTCGCCACCCGCCGCGCCTGGCCGGGCCAGATCCTCGCCGTCACCTTCACCAACAAGGCGGCGCGCGAGATGAAGGAGCGCATCGGCGCGCTGATCGGCGGCGTGGTCGAAGGCATGCAGTGGCTGGGCACCTTCCACTCGATCGGCGCCAAGATGCTGCGCCGCCATGCCGAGCTTGTCGGCCTCAAATCCAACTTCACCATCCTGGACGCCGACGACCAGCTGCGCTTGCTCAAACAGCTCGTCGAGGCCGCGAACATCGACGAGAAGCGCTGGCCGGCGCGCACGCTCTACGCGATGATCGACGGCTGGAAGAACCGCGGCCTCATCCCCGCCGATGTGCCGGAAGGCGAAGGCCACGGCTACGCCTTCGGCAAGGGCCGCGAGCTCTATGCGCAATACCAGCAGCGGCTGAAGGATTTGAACGCCGCGGATTTCGGCGACCTGCTGCTGCACACGCTGAACATCCTGAAAAGCCACCCCGACATCCTCGCCGACTACCGCGACCGCTTCCGCTACATGCTGGTCGACGAGTATCAGGACACCAATGCGGTCCAGTATCTGTGGCTGAAGATCCTCGCCACCGCGAAGGGCAATGTCTGCGTCGTGGGCGACGACGACCAGTCGATCTATGGCTGGCGCGGCGCCGAGGTGGAGAACATCCTGCGTTTCGAGCGCGATTTCCCCGGCGCCAAGGTCATCCGCCTGGAACGCAACTACCGCTCCACGCCCGTCATCCTCGGCGCCGCGTCGGGCCTCATCGCCGCCAACAAGGGCCGGCTGGGCAAAACGCTGTGGACCGAGGGCGACCTCGGCGAGAAGATCAAGGTGCAAGGCGTGTGGGACGCCGAGGAAGAAGCGCGCAACATCGCGTCCGACGCCGAGGACCTGCACCGCCAGAACCAGCCCTTCGGCCAGATGGCGATCCTGGTGCGCGCCTCCTTCCAGATGCGCGAATTCGAGGACCGCTTCATCGCGCTCGGCCTGCCCTATCGCGTGATCGGCGGCCCGCGCTTCTACGAGCGCGCCGAAATCCGCGACGCCATGGCCTATCTGCGGCTGATCGCGCAAGGCGACGACGACCTCGCCTTCGAGCGCATCGTCAACAAGCCCAAGCGCGGCATCGGCGATGCCTCGGTGCAGGCGCTGCACGCTTACGCCCGCGCCCGCCAGATCCCGTTGCTCGCCGCGTCGCGCGAGATCGCCGGGACCGACGAGTTGCCGCCCAAGGCGCGCAAGGCGCTGGGCGAACTGGCCGTGAATTTCCAGCGCTGGGCGGACACGTCGCGGCATATTCCACATACGGAACTTGCCGAGATGGTGCTGGACGAGAGCGGCTACACCGACATGCTCAAGGCCGACAAATCGGCGGAGGCGCCGGGCCGGCTGGAGAACCTGAAGGAATTCGTCCGCTCCATGGAGACGTTCGAATCCCTCGCGGCCTTCCTCGAACATGTGTCGCTGGTGATGGAGATCGCGCAGGACGAAACCGGCGACCGCATCAATCTGATGACGCTGCACGCCGCCAAGGGCCTGGAATTCAACACCGTCTTCCTGCCCGGCTGGGAGGAAGGCTTGTTTCCCAGCCAACGCACCATGGACGAGAACGGACTCGCGGGCCTGGAGGAAGAGCGCCGCCTCGCCTATGTCGGCCTCACCCGCGCGCGCCAGCGCATCCGTGTGAGCTTCGCCGCCAACCGGCGCGTGCATGGCTCGTGGCAGAGCGCCCTGCCCTCGCGCTTCATCACCGAACTGCCCGAGGAACATGTCGACACCGTCGTCGACGAAGGCTTCTATGGCGGCAATGTCGGCTTCCGCGACAACGGCAATGCCGGCGGCTTCGCCTCGACCTATGACTCGCCGGGCTGGAAGCGCGCCCAGGCCAACCGCGCCGCCAGCGGCGGCGTCCGCGCGAGACCGCCGCTGATCGAAGCGCAAGCGCACACCATCCAAACCAGCGACCCCGCCGCCAGCGAATACGCGCGCGGCGACCGCATCTTCCACCAAAAATTCGGCTACGGCCGCGTGACGGCGGTCGAAGGCAACAAGCTCACCGTCTCCTTCGACAAGGCGGGCGAGAAAAAGGTGATCGATACGTTCGTGACGCGGGGGTAGAAGGCTTGGAATTTCCCTCTCCCCCGCGCAGCGGGGGAGAGGGCAGGGTGAGGGGGCGGTCCCGCTTGGTCACGGACTTGCAGAAGAAGCGCCGGAAATTCCTCGCGACCAATCGCGTCCGCGCGAAAAGCATTCGCTTCTGATCCTCCACCGCCGCAGGCGGGGGAGGGGGACCGCCGAAGGCGGTGGAGGGGGCGAGCGCGAGGCTTCCCCCTCCACCATCCGCCTACGCTAAAGCTTCGGCGGATGGTCCCCCTCCCCCACTGCGTGGGGGAGGATCATTGTGCAAAAATATTTTCGCCCCACTTATCGACACCTCGACCGCACAAACGCCGCCGCCTCGGCGAAGATTTCCGCGCCGCGTGCTCGATACGTTGCGATGCAGCGTATCGCGCGCCGCAACATGCCCTTGAACACATCCTTTCCAGGTCCATCTCATGTCCATGACGCATGCCTGCACCCTCGCGACAGATTCCGCCGTGATCGCGGCGGCGCTGGCGCGTGCGCCCCGCAAGCGGCCGGCCCGGCGCAAACAGCGCGTGCTCGCAAACAATTATGTTACCGAACGCCGTCCCGGCGCGCCGCACGGCAATGCGAACGCCTGGCGCCATGGCGGCCGCACCGCCCTGCACATGCGCAAGCAGTCCGCTTTGACGGCGATGATCACGACGATCCGCGATACGCTGAAAATCTACCAAGCCGTGCATGCCGATCCGGCGCTGGCGACCGCGCTGTACCCGGTCGCAAAGGCCAATGAGGAACTATCGTGGCAGGCCTGGCTTCGCTATATCGCCTTGGATGACCCATCCCCCGCTTTGGAAGGCCAGCGTGACGCTGGCGAAAGAGCTTGCCTCCGACGTGTGCGCGGTGTTCGAACTCGCCCCGCCCGCGCCGCAGGCCGTGCTGATCGCCGAGGAGCCCTTCGCGGCCGACGCGACCGTCGAGGCGCTCTATACCGAGCCGCCGGACGGCGAATTGCTCTCGCGCCTGATCGGCCACACGGTGGCGGTCGCGCCGCTGCCCGATCAGGACTGGATCCGCCTCAGCCAGGAAGGTCTGCCGCCGGTCCGCGCCGGCCGCTTCTTCGTCTATGGCGCGCATGATGCCGGACAGGTGCCGCCCGGCGTGATCGCGCTGAAGATCGAGGCCGGCATGGCGTTCGGCACCGGCCATCACGAGACGACATCGCTGTGCCTGTTCGTCCTCAGCGAACTGGCAAAGAGACGGCGCTACGCCCGCGTGCTCGATCTGGGCTGCGGCACCGGCCTGCTCGCCATTGCGGCGGCCAGGCTGTGGCGGCGCAGGGTTCTGGCGACCGATATCGACGCCGAGGCCATCGCTGTGACGCGCGAGAACGCGGCGGCCAATCGCGTAGCGCCCTTGATCCGCGCCGCGACCGCCGACGGGCTGACGCATCCCGCGATCGCCACCGCAGCGCCCTTCGACCTGATCGTGGCGAACATCCTGGCCGGGCCCTTGACCCATCTCGCGCCGTCGATTGCCCGCGTCCTGGCCAGGGGCGGCACGCTGATCCTGTCGGGACTTTTGACCTGGCAGGAGAACCTTGTTGTCTCGTTCTACCGTCCGCACGGAATGATCTTGCGCGCGCGGCGCCGCGACGGTCCGTGGTCCGCGCTGGTACTGGAGAAAGTACGTCCTCACCCTTCGACAAGCTCAGGGTGAGGACGTACTTTAAGGCGGCTCCTCAAAGTGGCTCCTCATCCTGAGCTTGTCGAAGGATGAGGAGCCAAAGCTCAAATTCGGAAAGCACCCCTCATGGACAAGACCGGCCCCTTCCAGACCTATGACAACGAAACCGACGCCGCGACCTGCGCGCCGCGTCTCGCCGCCCTGCGCGCCGAGTTGAAGCGCCGCGGCCTGGGCGGCTTCCTCGTGCCGCGCTCCGACGCGCATCAGGGCGAATACGTGCCCAAGCGCGACGAGCGCCTCGCCTGGCTCACCGCCTTCACCGGCTCGGCCGGCGCGGCGGTGGCGCTGATGGACAAGGCGGCGGTGTTCGTCGACGGCCGCTACACGCTGCAGATCCGCCAGCAGACCGACACCGCGCTGTTCGAGCCGCGCGATCTGGTCGAGGAAGGCCCGGCCGCCTGGATCGCGAACAATCTCCCCAAAGGCGCCAAGCTCGGCTACGACCCCTGGCTGCACACCGCCGCGGCGGTGGATCAGTTGCGCGCCGCCGCCGAGAAGGCCGGCGGCACGCTCGTCCCCTGCGACACCAATCCGATCGACGCGGTATGGGAAGACCAGCCCGCGCCGCCCGCCGCCAAGGCGATCATCCAGGACATGAACCTCGCCGGCGAAAGCGCGGAGGCCAAGCGCACCCGCATCGCCGAGGACGTGAAGGGCCAAGGCGCCGACGCCGCCGTGATCACCCTGCCCGACTCGATCTGCTGGCTGCTCAACATCCGCGGCGGCGACGTGCCCCACACGCCCTTCGCGCTCTCCTTCGCGATCCTGAACGCCGACGGCTCGACCGACCTCTTCATGGACGAGCGCAAATCCTCGCCCGATCTCGTGAAGCATCTGGGCAATGCGGTGCGCCTGCGCGATCCGTCGGAATTCGCGCCGTCGCTCGACGCGCTCAAGGGCAAGACCGTGGTCGCCGATCCCGGCACCGCCTCGGCCGCGATCTTCGACCGGCTGAGCAAGGCCGGCGCCAGGATCAAGCGCGCGCCCGATCCCGTGCAGCTGCCCAAGGCGTGCAAGAATCCGGTGGAAATCGAAGGCACGCGCAAGGCGCATATCCGCGACGGCGCGGCGCTGTCGAACTTCCTGTGCTGGATGGCGCGCGAGGCACCGCGCGGCCATCTGACCGAGATCGACGCGGCCAAGACGCTGGAAGGCTATCGCGCCCGCACCGGTTCGCTGCGCGATCTCTCCTTCGACTCGATCTCCGGCGCCGGCGCCAACGGCGCGGTGGTGCACTACCGCGTGACGAACGCCACCAACCGTCCGATCCGCGACGGCGAGATCTTCCTGATCGATTCCGGCGCGCAATATCCCGACGGCACGACCGACGTGACGCGCACCATCATCGTCGGCAAGCCCACGCCCGAGATGAAGGACCGCTTCACCCGCGTGCTGAAAGGCCACATCGCGCTGGCCACGGCGCGCTTTCCCGAAGGCACCACCGGCGCGGCGCTCGACGGCTTCGCGCGGCGCGCGCTCTGGGATATCGGCTGCGACTACGACCACGGCACCGGCCATGGCGTCGGCTCCTATCTGTCGGTGCATGAAGGACCGCAGAACATCTCCAAGCGCCATGTCGTGCAGGCGCTGAAGCCCGGCATGATCTGCTCGAACGAACCGGGCTATTACAAAACGGACGAATACGGCATCCGGATCGAGAACCTGATCGTGGTGAGCGAGGCGGCGCCCGTCGCCGGCGGCGATCCGCAGCGCAAATTCATGACCTTCGAAACCGTGACGCTGGCGCCGATCGACCTCAATCTCGTCGAGCCCACCCTTCTGTCGCCGGACGAACGCGCCTGGCTCAACGCCTATCACGCGCGCGTGCGCGAGACGATCGCGCCCCTGGTCGACGAAGAGACGCGGCCGTGGATCGAGAACGCGACAAGGGTGATTTGATCAGTGTACGGAGTAAATAGATTGTCATCCCCGGCTGAGCGATGCTTCGCATCGCTCAGCCGGGGATGACAATTTTGCGAGGCAGTTAGATGCACAAAGACCCCACCACGCCGCGCGGCACCATCCACCGCTTCACGCTCGACAGCGCCGCCCTGAAGGGCAATCTCCTCGGCGATCCGACGCAGCGTCTCGTCGACGTCTATGTGCCGCACGGCCATGACGGACGCGGCCTGCCGCTGTTGATGGACGTCGTCGGCTTCACCGCGGGCGGCCCGGCCCACACCAACTGGAAGAATTTCGGCGAGAACCTGCCAGAGCGGCTCGACCGGCTGATCGCCGCCGGCGCGATGCCGCCTGTCTGCGTCGTCTTCCCCGACTGCTTCACCAAGCTGGGCGGCAACCAATATGTGAACTCCGTCGCCGTCGGCCGCTGGGACGATTTCCTGCGCGACGAGGTCATGGCTTTCGTCGAAGGCGAGTTCGGCTGCGGCGGCAACGGCAAGCGCGGCATCTTCGGCAAGTCGAGCGGCGGCTACGGCGCGATGGTGCACGCCCTGCTGCATCCCGATTTCTGGAGCGCGGCGGCGGTGCATTCCGGGGACATGGGATTCGAACTGCTCTACCGCCACGAATTCGTGCCGGTGCTGCGCGCCCTCGCCAAGGAGCCCGACATCGGCAAATGGGTCGATGCGTTCTGGGCGGCGAAGAAGACCAAGGACAGCGACGTCCACATCATCATGATCCTGGCGCAGGCCGCGAGCTTCGATCCCGATCCGTCGGCGCGCTATGGCCTGCGCCTGCCGGTCACGCTCGATACCTGCGAACTCATCGCCGACCGCTGGGCCAATTGGATGAAGTGGGATCCGCTCAACCTGGTCGAACGGCACGGCGCGGGACTGAAGAAACTCAAGGCGCTCTACATCGATTGTGGCGACATCGATCAGTACAATCTCGTCTACGGCGCGCGGCGCATGCACAAGCGGCTGACGGCGATGGACGTGCCGCATGTCTACGAGGAATTCCCCGACAACCACTCCAGCGTGGACTATCGCATGGATATCAGCCTTCCGATCCTCGCGAAGGCGTTGAGTTAACTGTCATCCCCGGCCGAGCGATGCGTCGGCATCGCGAGGGGAAGGGGACCCAGGCAGGAAATACCGTCACGGTGGTTGGCACCTGGGTCCCCTTCCCTTCGCGTCGCTTCGCGACGCTCAGCCGGGGATGACAACCAAGCCTACAACCCCTCGATCATCTTCAACCACGCATCCTCGTCGATCACCTCGACGCCATGTTTCTGCGCTTCGGCGAGCTTCGACCCCGCGCCCGGTCCGGCCACGACGAGATCGGTTTTCGCCGACACCGAGCCCGACACCTTCGCCCCCAGCGACTCCGCGCGCGCCTTGGCCTCCTGCCGCGTCATTTTTTCGAGCGTCCCGGTGAAGACGACGGTCTTGCCCGCCACCGGCGAGCCTTCGATCTTGCGCGCCTTGAGCGGCACAACCGTCACTTCCCTCAGCAGGTGATCGACGAGCTTGCGATTATGCGGCTCGTCGAAGAAATCCTTGATCGCCTGCGCCAGCACCTCGCCGATGCCCTGGATCTCGTCCAGCTCGGCGACCGCGTTGTCGCTTTCCATCGCCGCCACGAAGGCCTCGATGCTGGGGTAGTTGCGCGCGATCAGCCGTGCGTTGGTCTCGCCGACATGGCGGATGCCCAGCGCATTGAGGAAACGGTCGAACGCAATCTTGCGCCGCGCCTCGATCGCGCTCACGAGATTTTCGACCAGCTTGCTCTCTTCCTCGTCGTCCTTCTTAGACTTCTTTGTCTCGTCCTTTCCTTCCTTGGCGCGGCGCTCTGCCGACAGTTCCGCGCGCCGTGCCGCGAGCGCCTTGTTCAGAACGTCCGGTTTCTTCGCCAACCGGAAAATATCGGCCGGCTCCTTCAGCAAGCCCTTCTCGAACAGCGTTTCGATATAGACGCCGCCGAACCCTTCGATGTCGAAGGCGAGCCGCGACACGAAATGGCGCAGCCGCTCCACCGCCTGCGCCGGGCAGATCAAGCCGCCGGTGCAGCGGCGATCGACCTCTTCCTTGCCGGTCTTCTCGTCGACCTCGCGCACCGCATGACTGCCGCAAGCCGGGCATTTATGGGGAAACTCGTATTTCCTCGCGCCGCGTTTGCGCTTCTCCAACACGACGCGCACGACCTGCGGAATCACGTCGCCGGCGCGCTGAATTACCACCGTATCGCCGATGCGCACGTCCAGCCGCGCGATCTCATCCTCGTTGTGAAGAGTGGCATTCTGCACCACCACGCCGCCGACCGTGATCGGCTTCAACCGCGCCACCGGGGCCAGCTTGCCGGTGCGGCCGACCTGGATGTCGATGTCCTCGAGAACCGTTTCCGCCTGCTCGGCAGGGAATTTGTGCGCGATGGCCCAGCGCGGCGAACGCGAGACAAAGCCCAGCCGCTCCTGCAGGTCGAGGCGGTCGACCTTGTAGACGACGCCGTCGATGTCGTAGCCCAGCGACGCGCGTTTCTCTTCCATCGCGCGATAGAATTTGAGAACCGCCTCGACCGTCTCGGCCCGCTTGGTCAGCGGATTGACGCGAAAGCCGAAGGCCTCGAATGCCTTCAGCATGCCCCATTGGGTGTCTGCCGGCAGTTCGCTCGCTTCGCCCCAGGCATAGGCAAAGAAGTTCAGCGCCCGCGACGCGGTGATCCCCGGATCGAGCTGGCGTACCGAACCGGCGGCGGAGTTGCGCGGATTGGCATAGGTCGGCTTGCCGTCCTTCTCCTGCCGCTTGTTCAGTGCGGCGAACTCGCGATGGCTCATATAGACTTCGCCGCGCACCTCCAGCAGCTTGGGCGCCCTGCCGGACAGGCGCAGCGGAATGTCCTTGACGGTCTTCAGATTGGCCGTGATGTCCTCGCCTTCCGCGCCGTCGCCGCGCGTCGCGCCTTGCACGAAGACACCGTTCTCATAGCGCAGCGAGGCGGAGAGCCCGTCGATCTTCGGCTCCGCGGTGAAGGCGAGATCGTCGTCTTCCTTCATTCCCAGGAACCGGCGCACGCGAATTGCGAAGTCGTGTACGTCCTCGTCGCTGAAGGCGTTGTCGAGCGACAGCATCGGCCTTGCATGCACGACCTTGGCGAACTTCGCCGAAACGGCCGCGCCGACGCGATGCGACGGACTGTCGGCGCGTACCAGAAGCGGGAAGCGCTCTTCGATCTCCGCGTTGCGGCGGCGCAGCGCATCGTAGTCCGCGTCCGAAATCGTCGGCGCGTCCTCGGCATGATAGCGCCGGTCGTGCTCGGCGATCTCCTCGGCCAGGCGGTCGAGTTCCTTTTGCGCGTCCGCCGAGGTGAGTTTGTCGACGGGCTTCCTGGCGAGCGCGGCCGTCATGCGCGCTTGCGCTTTTTCGGTGCCGGCGCCCGTGCTTCGTCCAGCAAGCGGCGTGCGGCGGCGCGCGCCTCCTCCGTCACGGTCGCGCCGGACAGCATGCGCGCCATTTCCTCCAGCCGCGCCGCGTCGTCGAGCAGTGTGACCTTGGTCTTGTCGCCGCTGCGCGTGATGCGGAAGTGGCGTTCGGCACGCGCGGCGACCTGCGGCGCATGGGTGACGAGTAGGACCTGCGTGGTCTGCGCCAGCCGTTGCAGTCTTTCACCGACCGCATCCGCCACCGCGCCACCGACGCCGCGGTCGACCTCGTCGAACACCAGCGCCGCGGGCGGAGTCGCTTCGGCCAAGGCCACTTTCAACGCCAGCGAGAACCGCGCCAACTCGCCGCCCGACGCGATCTTGGCGAGCGAGCCGAATGCCGCGCCGTCGACGGTCGCGACTTCGAGCGCCACGCGCTCCAAGCCCTGCGCGCCGGCCGCGTCATCCGCCAGCGGATCGAGCACGACGCGGAACTTGGCGTGGCCAAGCTTGAGCGGCGCGAGTTCGCCGGCCACCGCCGCCTCCAGCCGGCGCGCCGCGGCGGCGCGCGATTTGGAAAGCGTCTTTGCCGCCGTCAGATATGCCGACTTGGCGGCCGTCATGGCCGCTTCGGCCATCTTGATCTGGTTTCCGCCGCCGCCGAGTGCGTCGCGCTTGAACCGGAAATCGGCCGCGGTGTTTGCGAGCGCGGCGGTCGAAACGCCGTATTTGCGCGCGGCGGCGCGCAGGTCGTGAATGCGGTCCTCGACCTTCTCCAGCTGGCCGGGTTCGATATCCAACCTGGTCTGCAGGGCCTCGAGTTCGCGGCGCGCGTCCTCGACCGCATTGTAGGCCTGATCGAGCGCCTGTTCCGCCGACGCGGCGGCCTTGCGCGCCTCCTCGTTCATCCGCGACAGGCGTTTGAGGGCTCCGGAGATCGCACTGGCCGCGCCGCGGTCGCCGGCGAGAAGATCGGCGGCGGCGTTGACATCTTCGGCGATCCGCGTCGCGTTCATGAGCAAGGCCCGCTCGGCCGAGAGATGCGCCTCCTCGCCCGGCTCGGGCGCGAGCGCCGTCAGCTCATCGGCGGCGTGTCGGATGAAATCGGCGTCGGCGGCGGCCGCGGCGGCCTGCGCCTTCAGATCGGCCAGTGCTTTACGCGTGCCGTCGAAGGCGGCGAAGCAGAGCGCCGTCTCCCGCAGCAGTTCGTCGTGACCCGCGAAACTGTCGAGCAGGCCGCGATGGGTCGCGACGTCAAACAGCCCGCGATCGTCGGCCTGGCCGTGCACTTCAAGCAGCGCCGCGCCGACGTCGCGCAACAGCGCTACGCCCACCGGCTCGTCGTTGATATAGGCGCGCGTGCGGCCGTCCTGCGCCAGCGTGCGGCGCAGGACGATCTCGGCTTCCACCGGGATCGATTGTTCGGCAAGGAGCGCGAAGGCCGGGTTGCTCTTCGGCGGCTCGAACACCGCGGTGGCCGAGCCCTGCGCGGCGCCGGGCCGTACGCCGGCGCGGCCGCCGCCGCGACCGCCGGCCGCCAGACCCAGCGCATCGAGTAGGATCGACTTGCCGGCGCCGGTCTCGCCCGTCAGCACGTTGAGGCCCGGCGCGAATTCAAGCGCCGCCGTTTCGATCAGTACGATGTCCCGGACCGCAAGCGTCGCGAGCATCGCCGTCCTTTCAGAGAATCCGCCCGAAAGTCTTGCTCAGCCAGGAGCGATCGTCCACTTCCGGTTTCATGCCGTGCTCTTCCAGGAGCTTATAGGCATCCTGATACCAGGGACTGCCCGGATAGTTGGCGCCCAGGACCGCGGCCGCGTTCTTGGCCTCATTGTAGACGCCCAGCGCGTAATAGGCTTCGGTCAGCCGCTCCAGCGCTTCGGCGATCTGCGACGTCTTCTGGTACTGCTCGACCACAGACCGGAAGCGATTGATGGCGCCGATATAGTCGCCCTGCCGCAGATAGTAACGGCCGATCGCCATCTCCTTGCCGGCCAAATGATCGAGCGTGAGGTCGATCTTCAGCGTCGCGTCGCGGGCATATTCGGTGTCGGGAAAGCGCTGCACGACGTCCTGCAAGGCGGTCAGCGCGTCTTCGGTGTTGCTCTGATCGCGACCGACATCGACGATCTGCTCATAGAGCGAGATGGCCTTCAAATAGAAGGCATACGCGACTTCCCGGCTGCCGGGATGGAGCTGGATGTAGCTGTCGGCGGACGCGATGGCTTCGGTGTAGTGATTCGCCCGGTAGTAGCAGAACGCCGACATCAGCGTCGCGCGGCGCGCCCATATCGAATAGGGATGCTGGCGCTCGACCTCGTCGAACTGCTTGGCGGCGCCGACCCAGTCGTCGTTGCCGATCTTCTTCCAGGCGTCGTTGTAGATCTGATCGACCGGCCGTTCGACATAGATCGGCTCCTTGGTTTCATCGGAACTTTTTCCCAGGAGGCTATTGAGCGTGTCGCAGCCGGCCAAGCCGAAGGCCAAGGTCAGCACGACCAAGCCAAGCCATGCCCGCCGGGCAGGTTTCAGGAAGCGTAACGCCATGCTCAGGTTTTCCGTATCGGTCGTTTTGCGTGTGGGGCCAAGCTCTTATGCCATCGGTCGCGGCCGAGGGTCCAGCCCAAACCGGACCACAGTTAAGGCCCGGGCCGCGGGCTTATAGCACGGGACGGGACGGGTCAGGGTAAATCGATTGTCATGTAACTGGCCGGGTCGGCGAACAGCGCCCGCAGCACGGCGTTGTTGGTCCCATGGCCCGATTTGACGCCCTCGAAGCGGGCGATCAGCGGCGCCCCGGCCAGGGCCATGTCGCCGATGGCATCGAGGATCTTGTGGCGCACGAACTCGTCGGGGAAGCGCATCAGGTCCTTGTTGAGAACCTCGTCGCCCTGGATGGCGAGCGTGTTCTCCAGCGAGGCGCCGTGGCCGCGATCGATGCTCTTCAGGTATTCGAGCTCGTGGACGAAGCCGAAGGTGCGCGCCGGCGCGATGTCGCGGGCGAAGGCATCGCGCGACAGCGTCAGATGGAACGACTGCCGGCCGATCGCCTTGGTGTTGGAGTAATCCAGATCGTAGGAATATTCCGGCCGCTCCGACGGCGACAGCCGGATGCGCGCGTCCTTGATGACCACCTCGACCGGCTTTGTGACCTTGATCGCCGTCCTTGTGCCCGGCTGTTCCGCAATCCCGGCGCGGTCGAGCAGCGCCAGATAGCTGAGCGCATCGCCGTCGAGGATCGGCGGTTCCGGGCCGTCCAGTGTCACGCGCATATCGTCGATCCCGGCGCCGGCGACGGCGGCCATCAGATGTTCGATCACGCCGACCTTCACGCCGTCCTTGGCGATGACCGTGCCGAGATTGGTTTCGGCGACATGGTCGTATCGCGCGGGGATTTCGGCATTGCCCCGATCCGAGCGCCGGAAGACGATGCCGGTGCCGGCCGACGCCGGCGACAGAGTCATATGCACCGTCGCGCCGGAATGCAGCGCGGTTCCATCGGCGGCGATTTCGCGCGCCAGGGTTTTTCGGGTGCTCATGGGCCCAATATAGAGGCTTGCCGGCCGAAGGAAATGCGCGGTTTGCGCCGCCTGTTAGGGTCAACAAAAGGTTGACCGGAACGCGCGCGTCCCCCGGCACGTTTATAGGACATGGGACGGGTGGACACATCCAAGGCGGGCGAACTGCGGGCGCTGGCGCAGAAGATGCGCCGCCGCGCCGGCGAGATGACGCTGGACAGCTATCGCCGGATGATGCGGCGCGCGGCCGACGAACTCGATGCCGAGGCCCGGAATCTGGAGACGCAGTCCCGGCCCAGCCAACTTGGCCGCCGCCTGGACATCACGATCTGAACGCCGCTAGAGCGGTTCACAGCTTCATGGAAGCGGTGAACCGCTCTAAGTTATTATTTGGTCGCAATTCCGGACGGAAAACGCCGAAGACGCTGACGCTATCGGCCGCACTTTTCCTGGAATTGCTCTAGCGATGGGGCGCCAGGGCGGGATCGTCCGCCGCTTCAAGCGTCGGCAGATAGGCGGGCACGATACGGGCCCGCGCCGCCTGTTCGAACGCATAGCCAAGCTGCAGCAGCGCGGCGTCCGACCACGCCGGCCCGATGAAAGACAGCCCCACCGGCAAGCCGCGCACCGCGCCCATCGGCACGGTGAGATGCGGATAGCCCGCCGTCGCCGGCAGGAAGGATGCGTTGCTCGTATCGTTGTCGCCCTTGACCGTGTCGACGCGGAACGCGGGTTCGTCGGTGGCGCGGATCAGTGCGTCGAGCTTGTATTCCGACAGCAGCTTGTCGAGCACGCCGCGCGCGAAATCCTTGAGCGCCTTAGCGGCCTTCAGATAGGCGGGATCGCTAAGATCGCCCTTCTTCTGCGCCGTCTCGAACAGATCCTGCCCGAACAACGCCAGCTCGCGCGGGCTCGCGGCGTTGAAGGCGATGAGATCGGCGAGCGAGCGGGTCTTGACCTTGGTGTCGGCCGGCAGGCCGGCGAGATAGGCGTTGAGGTCGTGCTTCAGTTCGACCAGGAGCACCAGAAGCTCGTTGTCGCCCATCTCGGGCGGCGTGGCGGGCGCATCCTGGATCGGCACCAGCACGGCGCCCTCGGCCTTCAACGTTTCGAGCGCCTTGGCGAAGACAAGATCGGTGTCGGACGGCGGCGCATGGGGATCGGGCTCCAGATAGCCGAGCCGCTTGCCTTTCAGCGACGCGCCCGCCAGCCCGGCGGCATAGTCGGTCTTGTGCGCATCGGCCTCGGCCGTTGCGGGATCGGCCGGATCGCTGCCGGCCATCGCGGTGAGCAACACGGCGGCGTCGGTCACGTCGCGCGCCATCGGGCCGGCGCCGTCCTGGGAATGCGCGATGGGCACGATGAAGCTGCGCGAGACCAGCCCCAGCGTCGGCTTGATGGTGGCGATGCCGTTGAGC
Source organism: uncultured Rhizobium sp. (assembly GCA_964566095.1). GTDB lineage: Bacteria > Pseudomonadota > Alphaproteobacteria > Micropepsales > Micropepsaceae > Rhizomicrobium. The sequence goes on from CAZMHP010000015.1 coordinate 20,598, forward strand.
GAGGCGGGGCAGACCAGCGAGCCGTCGGTCTCGGTGCCCAGCGCCGCCGCGGCGAGACTGGCGGCGACGGCCGCGCCGCTGCCCGAACTCGAGCCGCAGGCGGAGCGGTCGAGCACATGCGGATTGCGGACCAGGCCGCCGATCCCCGACCAGCCGCTGATCGCATGGCTGGAGCGGATGTTCGCCCACTCGCTCAAATTCGCCTTGCCCAGCACGATCACGCCGGCGGCGCGCAGCCGCGCGATGACGGGCGCGTCGCGACCGGTCACGTTCTCGGCCAGGGCGAGCGAGCCGGCGGTGGTGGCGAGCGGATCGGCGGTCTCGATATTGTCCTTCACCAGGATCGGAATGCCGTGCAGCGGGCCGCGCGGACCCTTGGCCGTGCGCTCCGCATCGAGGGCGCGCGCTTGATCCAGCGCATCGGGGTTGAGCGCCAGCACGCTGTTGAGCGTCGGGCCGGCGCGATCGATCGCCGCGATGCGACCCAGATAGGCGCGCACGAGCTGTTCGGAGGTGACGCGGCCGGCGGCGAGATCGGCCTGGAGCGCCGCGATGGACTTCTCCGCGACGTCATAGGAGGCGGCCGAGGCGCCGGCGAGCGATGCGATCATGGCCAGAAGAAATGCCATCGGTTTCATGCGAAGTCTCCCCTTGCCCACGAGCCTTATGCGGCGGCGCGGCGGCGGCAAGGCGGTGACGCGGTAAAGCCAAGAAAAAAGGACGAAGCTGCCTTTCATGCATGTCCGGCAGATCCGTCCTGATCGGCCCGAGGCTGGCAGGCGGAAGTCCGCGCAGGGCGACCGCAAGCACCTAAACCGTGTCCCACGGTCCTTGCGTTCCGGAAAACAGGGCCATTGCGCAGCGCTTGCGCTAGCTCACCCGTCCGCCGGCCGCAGCGGTGCACACGAGATTGCACCTGGCCCTGTCTGGTCTCGCGTTTACGCTTCTAGAAAGCCGTCGCTCCTCTGGCCTCACGCGGACGGATATGGGACGCGAAAATGGGATTTCAACCCCTGGTTGAGGAATTATTTCTGACAGATTGTCATACAGAATGGAGCTGGACGCGGTCGGGCCTGCCGTTTCGGCGTGATACACCGTATACAGACGATATTCAATTCCATCAGAAGGCACTCCGTCATGCCTTTGCCGTTGAGGCAGGGCAGCACGGCGTTCCATTGAATATCGTCCAGCGGTCATTGGGGCATCCATCGCGCGCGCGTCGGCGCGCCGAGAAGAGTCTCGTGCGCCCGCAGACGCGGGCGCGATGGATGGGCGCCGCAAGGGCGCCCATGACGGCATGGGATAAGCTCCATTGAGTACGGACCCCAGGAGGTGCCGTGTCGAAACTACTTTTGAATATTCCGCGATGGCTTTTCCTCGGAATGCTCGGCGTTGCCGTGCTTGCGACGTCTGTCGTGATCGTCGGCGAGGGCGGCACGACGCATGTGATCCTGGGACTGCTGATGGCGGTGGGCGCGTTGGTCATGCTCGCGGGTATATCGATCGACGCGATCCGCGGGCGGCGCGCGCGTCCGACATAGGGTCCATTGCGATCACGTTCGATCGACGGCCCGCTTTGGGTCGATCGCGTCGATCTGTGCGTCCAGGCTCGAACGAATTCGCGCGACTTCCGCGGGGCCGATTTTCGACCATTTCAATGCACGCATGGAGATGTTGCGCCCGGATTGAAAAGCGAGAAGGCTCGAAATCAGCAGTAGAGCGCGAATGCGGTCGTCGTCGGCGGGTTCGGCGCGGCCGCGCAGCCGGCCGATGAGACGGGACGTCAGTTCCGCGCCGGGGCGCCAGAGATGTTCATAGAGGATCTCGAACGCCGGGCCAGGGTCTCGAAGCTCCCGTCCGACGAACTGAACCCAGTCTTCGGCCTCGCTCGATTCCACGAGCAGGTCCGCGAGCGCCCCGATCACCGCCTTCAAATGCGTTCGCGCCTCCTCGGGCGCGCAACGCTCGTTCAGAATCCGCGCCGCGCTGGCGGCGGGGCCGGCCGTGCGGCCTCGATAGCGTTCGACGACGGCTTCGGCGCAGGCCCGATACAGCCCTTCCTTGTCGCCGAAATAGTACGTCAATGTCGGGAGACTGACGTCGGCTGCGGCACAAATCCGCCGCGTCGTGACTGCCTTGAAGGACGCCTCTCCGAATTCCCGAAGCGCCGCGTCGAGAATTCTTTGCCTGGTTTCCTCTGCCTTTTTGTAGCCGACACGCACCGGCGCGCGGGTTCTCGACGCTTTGGCCGGCTTCTTTTTCGGTGTCTTTTTGGCGTCGGACATGTCCTGCAGCCTCATTGGGTTTTGGACCGGCCCCGGCTTCTCACTGTCGTCCATCGCGAATCGGCCTTGACGGAAATACTATCAAATGATAGAAAATACTGGAAATCTATCAAATGATAGTTTTCTGAGATTCTGAGGGAGCCCAATGGCCATGAATGCCGCGATCACGGAACTGACCCAGGAGATGTCGCGTCAAGCCAGCGGGATCCCCGCCATGTACGGTCACGTGGACTTTTCTTCGACACCGGAGCGGTTCACGACCGAACCCGGTGAGCAGACGCAACTTGCCCCGGAGTTTCTGCCGCGGCGGGCGGCGCTGCTGGCCGACGAAGAGCGCGTGGCGATCACCAAGATCTTCACGATGCGCGGCGACCCCGTCGCCGACGCCTATGCCGCCCTCTTGCCGAAGTACGGCTTTCATCGCCTCGCGGCGATGCTCGTCGAGGCGTGCGATCGAGAGCTGTCCGGGATCGAGGACGTACCCGCCGAGCTCACGCGCTTTATCCATGCGATGGAGGACTTCCCGGCATGGCTCGACACAAGACTGATCGAAGAAGGCGCGCGGCAAGAGCGCAGCCGATACGCGCACATGGCTCCCTTCGTCATTCGCGGCGGCTTCATCGGAACCTTCATGAACAAGTATTCCGCGTTGCCGATGGCCTTGACCGGGGCGCTGTCGAACAAGACGGCGGCGCGGCGGGTGAAGGAGACGGCGACATTTTTCACGACGAGCGTTCTGCCGGGTGCGCTGGAACGCCACGGAGCGGGCTTCAAGGCCGCGGCGATGGTTCGGCTCATGCATTCGATGGTGCGGTTCAATGTTCTGCGGCGCCCCGAGCAATGGGACACCGGCATCTACGGCATTCCGATTCCCCAGGTGGACCAGATGCCGGTCGCGCTGATGCCCGCATTCGCGCTCGCCAAGGAAGCGCTTCGGCAAGGGCGCACGACATTCACCTCCGCCGAGCGCGCACGCGTCGAATTGGCGCGCTACCGCGGCTTCCTGCTGGGCCTGCCCGAGGAACTTCTCCCCGGCGAACCCCAGGATATTGTCGATGCTCTGCTGACGCGGCACGCGACCCTCAGGCAGCGCTTCGACGAGACCTGCAGCGCCCTCGTCCGCGCGACGATGACCGCCGATCTCTCGCCCGATCACTCCCTTCGCGGTCGTGTCCATGCGTGGCTCGAGCAAGGCTTCTCGAAGCTGTTCTTCGTCAAGACCTATATGCGCGGAGACCGGCATTTGGCCGCGCAGATCGGCGTGCGGCTCGGCATCATCGACTGGCTCGCTGTCGGGACGGCGGCAATCCTGATCGCGTCGCGCATGTCGGCCTATGCCATCGCCGCGCGCATTCCGGGTCTTCGAGACGCGGCGGATCGTTCGCTGGTGCGCAAACTGCGCAAGCAACTGGCCCGCTATGGGCATGCCGAATTCAAGACGGACGCGGCGGCGTACCGCCCTGTGCACGCCTAGAGACGACGATGACCGCCCAACAGAACAATACGCGCGCCGTCAAAGCCCTCGCCGAATTGATTGCGCCTCTCGGCCTGTCCCTCGACGATGCCGGCGGCAGCGTGAATTTCTTCGGGGCCGACCCGCTCTTCCCGAGTTGTGCCCGGCTGGGCGAGGCTTTCTCCATCTCGGCGATGGCCGCAGCGGTGGGCGCGGCCGCGATCTGGCGGGAAAGAACAGGCAAGGGTCAGACCCTCAGCATCGACATCCGCCAGGCGGCCCACGGCATCAATCCGGAATTCACCTTCCATCCGACGGTGGGCGGCCATCCCTATCCCAATCCGATCGGCAGCTCCCATCCCTTCACGATTTTCCCCTTCCAGACAAAAGACGGACGCTGGGTGTATCCCTCGGGCGTCTATCCGCGCCAGCACATCGCCTGGAGCAATTTCTTCCATTGCGACATCAGCCACGCGAGCGTGGCGGCCGCGATCGCCAAATGGAACGCGGACGAATTGGAGGAGGCCGCGAACGCGAAAGGCCATACGCTCTGCATCGCGCGCTCGCCGGAGGAATGGCTCGCCCACCCGCAGGGACGCTATCTGTCGCAGGAGCCGGCGATCGCGGTCCGGAAGATCGGCGAGAGCGAACCGGAGCCGTTCCGGCCCGCGGATCGGCCGCTCGGGAACATCAGGGTGCTGAGCCTCACCCACGCGGTCGCCGGGCCGGTCGTCGGTCGCACGCTCGCCGAACAGGGCGCGGAGGTGCTTTCCGTCAATCACCACAACGACTTCGAGCACGACTGGGTCTACGACGATGCCAATGTCGGACACCGATCGACGTTTCTTGACTTGGACAATGCGCGCGACAATCAGACGTGCCGGGATTTGGCGAGCGTCGCCGACGTGGTCGTCGACAATTTCCGCGGCCGAAAGCTCGAGCGCTTTGGCTTGTCGCCGGAAGAGTTGGCCAAACGCCGCCCGGGGATCATTGTCGTGAGCGTTCGCTGCTATGGCTGGGGCGGTCCCTGGTTCGACCGCGGCGGCTTCGACATGCTGGGATCCGCCGCTTCTGGCCTGGCGATGCGCGAAGGCGCGAAGGGGGTGCCTTCGATGCCGCCGACCGCGCTGATCAACGACTACATCACCGGCTATTTGGGCGCCGCGGGCGCGACAGCGGCCTTGCTGAAGCGCGCCAAGGAGGGCGGAAGCTACCACGTCACCGTGAGCCTGACGCGCTGCGCGATGTGGATCCAAAGCCTGGGCCTGGTGCCGGAAGACGAGCGCGCATTCGCCCGCAATCACATTCAGGACATCTGGACCTTGCCGCGAGCGGACCTCGCGAAAGCCACGCGGGACCTCAAATCGAGGCTGTTCGAGCCGGCCGTTCTTATCCGCGACACGCCCCTCGGCAAGGTCCGGCGCCTCGCGCCGGCCGTCACCTATTCGGCGACGCCTGCCGGCTGGGACGATCCGATCGTGGTGCCGCGGGGATCTTCCGTTCCGGAGTGGCGCACGACTTGATGCGCCGCCCGTTGCGGACGCTCCAAGATCGATCGACGGTGACTGGACGTACCCGTCTGCGGGCCAGATGCACCCGACACGTGCGATGGTCGGGACCTTTGCTGCGATTTGTCCACGTTACCAATTCCCGATCTCCGGCAGGATGGCGTGCGCAAACCGTTCGAGCGCCGCCGCCTGGCCCTCATAGTCCACGCCGTCCTGGGCCGGGACGATGTCGATATCGATCACGCCGACGCCCGCGTCGCGCAGGGTTGCGATCTGGCGCAGCATGGTCATCGGTCCGCCGGAGAAGAACGGGCCGCGCACGATGAGCGGCGCGTCCGCGCCGGTGGCGCGGGCCTGCGCTTCGGCGCGGTCGAACGCGTTGTCGTCCGCGTCGTCGGTGCCCATCGCGCAGATGCCGCGATAGAGAATTTTATCGGGGCCGGGCGACCAGCCGCAGCGTTGCGCTTCGGCCTTGTACAAGGCGATCATGCGCGCCAGCCGCGACACCGGCATGAACGACATGGCCAAGCCGAAGCGGTGGCGCGCGGCGAACAGCGCGGACTCCTCGCTGTTGCCCGAGCCGAACATCGGCGGATGCGGCACCTGCTTGGTGCGCGGCCACACCGCGACATTCGGAAACCGATAGTGCTTGCCGTTCCACGCGAAGGGCTCGGGCTCCGTCCAGGCCTTCAGGATGAGTTCGATGCCCTCTTGCGTCATCTCGCGCGACTGCGCGCCGACCGGCGCGTAGGTGTTGTGCTCGAAGGCGAGCCCGCGCAGGAACAGCACGATTACGCGGCCGTCCGATATCGCGTCGAGCATCGCGATCTCCTCCGCGACGCGCACGGGATTGGCGAGCGGCAGGAGCGGTCCCAGCAGCGCGAGCCTGGCATGGCGCACCGCCTGGCTGAGCGCGCCGGCCAGCACCAGCGGATTGGGCGTCAGCATCGCCGGCGCGTAGTGATGCTCCGACACGCTGATCCAGTCGAAGCCGAGTTCTTCGGCGCGCCGCGCGTTGGCGATGCTGCGCTGGAGGCTTTTGGCGGCGATGTCGCGATCGCAGGTCTGCGGCGCGGCGGGCCAGGTGCCGAAGCGCGGCCCGGCGCCTTCATAGCTGGCGGCGGCGAGGAAGGAGGCTTTCATGGCGCGCGGTCCGCCAGGGCCGCGAGTAGTGCCTTCTGCTTCATAGTGAGACCGGCGCAGACCAGATCGTAGGACTTCTTGGCCAGCCGCGCGACATCCTTGGCCGGGACGTCGGCGGCGAGCGCGACGGCGATCCAATGGCGCGGATCCAGATGGGTGCGATGGCCGATGCCCTCGTAACGCTCGCGCAGCACGGGCACGAAATTCGGATCGGCTTTCAGCATGACGAACTCATCCTGCCGGACGGAGAGGATCGCGAAGGTCTTGTTCATCACCTTGTACATCAGGACCAGCGGCGTCGTTCCGCGCGAGGCGGACATCGGGCTCGCGACCGCGCCCGGAAGAGCGTCGAGACGGGTTTTTAGCGCCAGGGTGCGCTTGCCGAGGGTCGCGGTTGGTGCGCGTGGCATGGTGGAGCGAGGGTAGAGCGGTCACCGTTTAAATGGAATTGCTATCCCGTCATGGGCAGGCTTGACCCGCCCATCCATCACGCCGCGAAAGCGGCGACGAGCATCATGTCGGCGCGCAAGCGCGCCAGATGGATGGCCGGCTCGGAGGCCGGCCATGACGACTTTTTTTGAGCATCTGGTCCGTCCAAACGAAAAGAGCCCCGCCGAAGGCCGGGCTCTTTATCTATGCGCTCCGAGCGCAGGGTCGCACCCTCCCCCGCTACACGGGGGAGGATCACGCGACGCTAGTTCGATTGCCGGCGCAGGAACGCGGGTATCTCGAACTGGTCGTCGCGCTTGTGGTCGGGGAAGAGGTCGTCGGCCAGCGTCTGCGCCGCGGGCTTGGGCGCGTCGGCCTGGGCCTGCGGACGCGCCAGCGGCTGCGCGACGGCGGCGCGCGGCGCGGGACGCTGCGGCATCGGCTCCAGGCGCGGCTCGTCCTTCTTCTTGCGGCCGAAGAGACCGAACATGCGGCGCTCCGGCTCGGGCGCGCGCAAGGGCTCGATCCGCTGCACGGTGGCGGCGCGCGCGGCGAGCGCGGCGGCCGGCGTGCCCGGCGGCGGAGACGCATGCGCCGGCATGGCCGCGACCTCGTCTTCCATGGCGGGGGCGTCTTCGCCGCCCAGGATCATCGCCTCGGCGGGCGACACGGCGCGCGCGGGCAGCTGGGCGCCGAGCTCGTCGGCCAAGGCTTCGTGCTGGCGATGCACGGCATTGGTGACGCCCATCGCGACGGCAGGGCGCGCCGGTTCGATGCGCGGTTCGGGGCGCGCCGGCTCGGGCTTCAGCGCCAGCGGCTTGATGCCGGGACGGATCGGCTGGACCTTCGGCTCGGGCAGACGCATCAGCTCGGCATCGATGCCGGTCGCCACGACGGAGACGCGGATGCGGCCCTCCATGTCGTCCAGGATCGTGTTGCCGAAGATGATGTTGGCGTCGGGATCGACTTCGGCGCGGATGCGGTTGGCGGCCTGCTCGACCTCGAACAGCATCAGGTCCGGACCGCCGGTGATGTTGATGAGCACGCCGCGGGCGCCCTTCATCGAGACATCGTCGAGCAGCGGATTGGAGATGGCCATGTCGGCGGCCTTCTGCGCGCGATCCTCGCCCTCGGCCTCGCCGGTGCCCATCATCGCCTTGCCCATCTCGGAGATCACCGACTTGATAT
>CAZMHP010000016.1:0-27453 GCA_964566095.1 uncultured Rhizobium sp.
TCGTAGGCGGTGAGATAGCCGCGCACGCCGTATTCGGCGCCGCCATTGCCGATCAGCACCAGGCCTTTGACGATGCGCGGCGCGCCGGTGATGGTGTAGGGGCGGCTCTTGTCGATGGTGTTGATGTCCCACACCGGCTTGCCCGTTTTGGCGTCCAGCTTCACAAGACGTCCGTCCAGCGTGCCGACATAGACCGCGCCCTTCCACACCGCGACGCCGCGGTTGACGACGTCGCAGCAGGCATAGCGCGCCCACTGGCCGGGCACTTCGGGATCGTAGAACCAAAGCTGGCGGCCGGTCTTGGCGTCGAGCGCCCAGACTTTGCTCCACGAGCCGGTGACGAACATGATGCCGTCGGAGACGATCGGCGTGGCTTCGAGGCCGCGCACCGTGTTGGTGCGGAATTCCCAGGCGACGCCCAGATCCTTCACCGAATTCGCGTTGATGTCCTTCAGCGGCGAGAAGCGCTGCTCGCCATAGGTGCGGCCGTTGCTCAGCCAGTCGCCCGGCGTGGCGTCGGCGTGGATGATGCGGTCGCCATCGACATTCGCGGCGTCGGCGAGGCGCGACGCCAGATCGCCGCCCTGCGGCGCGACGGGCTTGGGCGGCGTCGCTGCGCCGGCCGGCTTTTGCTGGTCGCCCCCGCTCGGCCCGCAGGCGGCGAGCGCGGCGAGGAAACAAGCGGCGATAAAGGCGTGGCGGCGCAAGATCATGGAAGCCCCCTGCTGGCGCCCGCGCGCATTGCCCGGCGCGAGTCGAGGCAAGGCTACACGGCCATGCCGGTCCGAGGGAGGGGTAAATTGGCTGACGCGACGTCGCCCCTATCGCCCCGATCCTCGCAGGCGCCCGGCGCACGTCCTGTCGGCCGGCCGGCAATGTGCTATGGTCGATGGGCCATGCGTTCGGATGGCTTGTCCGAACAGGAGCCGTCGCATGGCTTCCCGGCACAAACCCAAAGAGCGTCGCGCGCTTAAAGCGGCAAAGGCAGCAGCCTACGCCGTGTGGACGCCGATAAAAGCGGGCGGCCTACAGCTCGCGATCTGGGCGCAAGCGGGTGCGAAGGGATTTCTTCCGTTCCTGGACGATCTCAAGAAGGCGATTGCCGGGTTGGCCTTCGCGGGCCTGGCGATCCTTCTGGTGTGGGTCGGGGTCTCGATGACCCGGAACAGCGAGTACTACATCGCGCCGATCGGCCTGCCCGACGATCTGAAGAAGGCCGGCGCGTCCGAGTTCACCGTGTCGCATGGGCTGAGGACGCAATTGGAGCAGATACGCCGGATCGCGTTCGGCGGGGGCGTGCAGTATTCGGAGAAATTCAATCTGACCATTCGAAGCCAGCGACCCGGCACGACGCCCGACTCCGTGGATTACCGCCCCCTGCGCCACCTCGACGAGCTTCCGGACCTGGCCGTTCCCGACTCCAACATTTCGCTGGTGACGCTCGCCGCCTATCTGCGCGAAGTCTTCGGCCTCTCGCACGCGCGCATTACCGGCGACATCATCGAGGTCTCGCAAGGACAATACGTGTTCCGCGGCAGCATCAACGGCACGCCGATCTTCCCGGATATGGCGACCCCGCCATTCGCCGTCGATAGGCTGCCGGATTTGCTGCGCGTCGTGGCCCTGCTGGCGGAGAGCGAATACGAACCGGACATCGCGGCGCTCTATCTGAGCAAGAAGGATCCGGATGCGGGGGTCGCGCTCCTGCGCCGCTATCTGGAATCCGCCGACGCTCCGCCCCGTCATTACGCGTGGGCGTTCAATCTGTGGGGCAACATCCTGCGGGGCCAGGAACGCTACCGGGACGCCATCGACAAGTACCGGCGGGCGCTTCAACTGGCGCCGGCGCAGGACCCGATCAATGCATCCATACACTCCAATCTGGGCGCGCTGTACCTGTTGTTGAAGGATTTCAAGACGGCCGAGACCGAGTTCTCGGCGGCCGTCGCGGTTCAGCGCAACGCGCGATATCTGTCGAACCTCGCGATCGCGCAGCGCCATCTGGGGCGGACCGACGACGCCAAGAAGACATATGAGGATGCGATCGCGCTCGATCCGAGCTATGCGCCGGCCTATTCGAACCTGGGCAATCTGCTCGACGACGAGGGGCACTGGCAGGACGCCATCGCGAAATTCAACGCGGCGATCGCGGTGCAACCCGGCTTCGCCGACGCCTATCACAATCTCGCCTTTCTCTACGCCGCGCACGACATGCCGGACGACTCGCTGTCGGCCTATCTGGACACCCTCACCTTCGAAGGCTGGTCGAACCTCCACACCATCCAAGGTCTGGAAAGCGTGCTGACCCGGTATCTTGCGCAGACGCCGCTCGATCCCGCGCGGCGCCGGCGGGCGCTCGGAATCTATTGCAAGTATCTGAAGAGCCTGACGGCGCCGGAGCTGGCGCCGACGCAGATCGCGGCGGCGCTGGGCAATCCGGCCTGCGAGGCCAAGTGAGCGACGGGCGCGCGGCACGCCTTGCCGATCGCGCGTTGAGGACCGATAAGCCGTCATTCGCCTTGACATTACCTGTCTAGACAGTTATTGTTTTGGCAGTGACTGGACAGGCAATCATGGGCAAGCCCTTCTACCGGCAGGAGACTTTCGGCGCGCGCAACTCGATCGGCTGCCTGCTGCGCCGGCTGATCAATGTGTCCACGCCGCGGGCCGAAGCCTGCTTCGCCGACGAGGATTTGAGCTTTTCGCACTGGGTGACGCTGGTGTGCGTGCGCGACGGCATCGCCGCCACCTGCGCCGACATCTCGCGCCACATGAATTACGACAGCGGCGCGACCACGCGGATCGTCGACCATCTGGAGACCCGCGGCTTTCTCACCCGCAACCGCAGCAAGACCGACCGCCGCGTGGTGCATCTGTCGTTGACGCCTGAGGGCGAAGCGATGGCCGCGGCGCTCTCGCCGCGCCTGATGGAATTCTGGAACACGGCGTTCGACGGATTCAGTCACGCCGAAGCGGCAACGCTGATCGAATTGCTGACGCGGCTGCTCACGCGCGTCGAGCAGATCCCCGTCGAACCGTCCGCCATGGCCGCCGCCCAATGAAGCGCGGCGCGGCGCTCGTCCTGGCCGCGACGCTGCTCGGCGGCTGCGTCGCCACGCCATCGACCACGCCGCGCGAGGTCCCGTTGCCGGGCGACGGTTTGGGACTGCACGGGGCCGCGGCGCCGACGATCTCCGACCGCTGGTGGACGGCTTTCGGCGATCCGCAGCTCGATGCGCTGGTCGACCGCGCGATCGCCGGCAATCCTTCGCTCGCCGCAGCGCTGGCGCGGGTGCGCGCCGCGCAGGCCGAACTCGCCGGCAGCCGCGCGCTCACCTATCCGCAGATCACCTTGGACGGCAACGAGGCCTATCAGCACTTCAGCAAGAGCTACATTATCCCGCCGCCCTTCGCCGGCACCGACCGCTGGATCGGCACGACGCAGGCGAATCTGTCCTGGTCGCTCGATCTGTTCGGCAAAGAGGACGCACAGATCGCGCGCGCCGGCGCCTACGCGCAAGCCGCGTCGCTGGACGCGACGGCGGCGCGGCTGCTGCTCGCGGCGAGTGTGAGCCAAGCCTATGTCGGATTGTGGCGCGCCGATCTTCTTCTCGACGTCGATCGGGAGACCGTGGCGCAGCGCGAGGCCATCCTGTCGCTCACCGCCGGGCGCACGCGCGCCGGGTTGGACAGCGAGGCGTCGCAGAAGCAGGCAGCCGCGCTGCTCGACTTCGCGCGCCAGGAATTGACGCGGGCCGAGGCGGCGCGCGAGGTCGCGGTGCACCAGATCGCGGCGCTGATCGGGCGCGGCGCCGATGCCTATGATCTCAAACCGCCGCAGATGAACGATGCCGTGCTCGCCCTGCCCGAGACCTTGCCGGCCGACCTGCTGGCACGACGCGCAGACATCGCGGCGGCGCAGGCGCGCATCGAGGCGGCATTCCAGGGCCGCGAAGTGGCGCGCAAGGCGTTCTATCCCGACATCAATCTGATCGCGCTGGCCGGGACGGCGGCGATCGGCCTGGGCCCGCTGCTCTCCTCGTCCTCCATCCAATACGGCGCGGGCGCGGCGATCCATCTGCCGATCTTCGACGCCGGCAAGCTGCGCGCCGACTATGCCGGCGCCACCGCCGCGCTCGACGCGGCCGTCGCCGACTACAACGCCGATGTGGTCACCGCGGTGCGGCAGACCGCCGATGCGCTGACGCAAATTCGCAGCCTGCAATCGCAGCAAACCGATCAGCGCGCGGCGCTGGCCGATGCGCAGGCGAGCTTCGATCTGGCGCGCGAGCGCTATCGCAGCGGTCTCAGCCCGCAACAGAACGCGCTCGACGCCGAGAGCCTCTTGATCCAGGCGCGCGCCCAAGGCGCCGCGCTGGCCGCCGATACGATTTCCGCCCGCATCGCCCTGCTGATGGCGATCGGCGGCGGCTTCACGCCAGGCGAACCGACAACCACCCTTTCCGCAGCGGACCCGCACCCATGAGCGACGCAACCCCCGTCGGCCGCCACCGCATCGACAACCGCCGCCGCTGGCTCACCATCCTGGCCGTCGTCGTCGCCGTCGCGGCGGTTCTCTATGCGCTCTACTACTTCCTCTACGCGCGCTATTACGAAAGCACCGACGACGCCTATGTCGGCGGCGACATCGTGACGATCACCAGCCGCGAGCCCGGCACCATCCTGGCGCTGCACGCCGACAACACCCAGGCGGTGCGGCGCGGCCAATTGCTGATCGAGCTGGATCCGGTCAAGACGCAGGTCGCGCTGGAGGCCGCCGAGGCGGATCTGGGGCAGACCGTGCGGGCGGTACGCACCAATTTCTCGAAGGTCGATCAATATCGCGCCCAGCTCGCGGCGGCGCATGTCGCCTTCGCCCAGGCCGAGAGCGACTACCGCCGCCGCGCCGGCGCCGGCGCCGCCGTGTCGCACGAAGAACTCAGCCATGCCCGCGACGCGCTGACCTCGGCCGGGGCCAATGTCCGCGTCGCGGAAAGCGGCCTCGCCCAATCGCTGGCGTCGGTCCAGCACACCGAGGTCGCGACCAATCCCGACGTGCTCGCCGCCATCGCGCGGCTGCGCCAGGCCGCCATCGTGCGCGCGCATATGCGCATCAGCGCGCCGGTCGACGGCGTGGTGGCGCAGCGCAGCGCCCAGCTCGGCCAGCAGATCGCGCCCGGCACGCCGCTGATGGCCGTGGTGCCGCTGCAGTACGTGTGGGTGGATGCCAATTTCAAGGAAGGCCAGCTCAAATACATGCGCATCGGCCAGCCGGCGACCGTGACCGCCGACATCTATGGCGGCGGCGTGACCTTTCACGGCCGCATCCTGGGGCTCGGCGCCGGCAGCGGCAGCGCCTTCGCGCTGTTGCCGCCGCAGAACGCCTCGGGCAATTGGATCAAGATCGTGCAGCGCGTGCCGGTGCGCATCGCGCTCGATCCGGGGGAATTGCGCCAGCATCCGCTGCGCGTCGGCCTGTCGGTCAATGTCAGCGTCGATATCGCCGACAGGAGTGGTTCGGCCATCGGCTCGACCGCCGCGGTGCGAACCTTGCGCGATATCAGCAACGACGACGGCGGCGCCGATGTCGGGGCGCTGATCCGCTCCATCCTGCGGCGCAACGGAGCCTAGCGCGGTGAGCGCTCGCGGCGTCCCGTACGAGAACGAACCGCTGTCGGGCATGCCGCTGGCGATCACCGCGATCGCGCTGGCGCTGGGTACCTTCATGCAGGTGCTCGACACCACCATCGCCAACGTGTCGCTGCCCACCATCGCCGGCAATCTGGGCGCCTCCACCGATCAGGGGACCTGGGTCATCACCTCCTTCGCCGTGGCCAACGGCGTGGCGGTGCCGCTGACCGGCTGGCTGATGGGCCGTTTCGGCGTCGTGCGGACCTTCGTCGTCGCGGTGCTCGGCTTCACGCTCGCCTCGTTCCTCTGCGGCATCGCCTGGAGCCTCAGCTCGCTGATCGTCTTCCGCATCCTGCAAGGCGCGGTGTCGGGGCCGATGATCCCGGGCTCGCAGGCGCTTCTCATCGCGATCTTTCCGGCGGAGCGGCGCGGCACGGCGCTCGGCATCTGGTCGATGACGACGCTGACCGCGCCGGTGGTCGGACCGATCATGGGCGGATACATCTCGGACAACATCCATTGGAGCTGGATCTTCCTGATCAACGTGCCGATCGGGCTGCTCGCCGCCTTTCTGAGCTGGACCAATCTGGCGAACCGCGAGACGCCGACGCGGCGGCTGCCCATCGACATGGTCGGCGTCATATTGCTGGCGATCTGGGTGGGCGCGCTGCAGATCATGCTGGACACGGGCAAGGACGCGGACTGGTTCGCCTCGCCCGTGATCGTGGTCGAGGCCATCGTGGCGATCGTCGGCTTCATCGCCTTCCTCATCTGGGAGTTGACGGACGGCCATCCGGTGGTCGACCTGACGCTGTTCCGCAACCGGAATTTCGCGCTCGGCAATCTGGCGCTCTCCCTCGGCTATGCGGTGTTCTTCGCCAACATCCTGCTGCTGCCGCTGTGGCTGCAGACCAATATGGGCTACACCGCGACCTGGGCGGGGCTGGTCGCGGCGCCGAGCGGCGTGGTCGCCGTGCTGCTGACGCCGTTCGCCGGCAGGCTGATCGGCCGCTTCGACGCGCGCATCTTCGCCACCATCGCCTTCGTCGCCTTCGCGATCTCCTATTTCATGCGTTCCGGCTACACGACGGATGCCGGCTTCTGGGACCTGGTCATGCCGCTGCTCGTCCAAGGCATCGCGATGAGCTGTTTCTTCGTCGCGATGCTCGCGATCTCGATCGACGGCGTAGCGCCGGAGCGCATCCCATCCGCGTCGGGCATCTCGAACTTCGCGCGCATCACGGCGGGCGGGTTCGCCGCCTCGATCGTCACCACGATGTGGGACCGGCGCGAGGCGCTGCACCAGAGCCGGCTCTCCGACCAATCCAGCGCCTTCAATCCCGTCATGCAGCAGGCGGTGGACCGGCTGCACGGCTTCGGCTTCACCGATTTGCAGGCCTATGGCTCGCTGGCGCGCAGCGTCGCGAGCCAGGCCTATCTGCTGGCGGCGGACGATCTGTTCTGGATCTCCGGCTGGCTGAGCATCGCGATGATCGCGGTGGTGTGGATGGCGCGCCGAACGGTCAGCGGCGGCGGCGCACCGGTCGGCGGCGAATAGACGCCGCTGCTCAGGCGCCGCGCCACCATTTGCCGGTGACCGGATTGGGATAGTGGAAGGGCTGCACCACGGCCTTGGGCCAGCGCGGCGGCGCGGCGCGCAATTCGTCGGGGCCGCGGGGGTTTTCCGGAAAGGT
This sequence comes from uncultured Rhizobium sp., assembly GCA_964566095.1. Classification (GTDB taxonomy): domain Bacteria; phylum Pseudomonadota; class Alphaproteobacteria; order Micropepsales; family Micropepsaceae; genus Rhizomicrobium. Next base: position 7,326 of record CAZMHP010000016.1, read on the forward strand.
GGTCGTCGGCTCCGACACCATCAGCGGCGTCATCGGCGAATGCGCCCAGCCGTCTTCGTAGCGCGCCTGGTAGATCACGCGATAGTCGAACACCTTGAACTTCCACACGCCATTGTCCTTCACATACTGGTTCTCATAGACGCCGCCTTCCCAGAACTGGCTCGGCAGATTGGGCGGCGCGTCCTTTTTGCTCTCATGCACCCCGCCCTGCATGAAAGTGCGAAAGCGGCCCTTTGCCGTTTGCCGGTCGGGCGCGACATCGACGATGTCCTGCGCGATGACGTGGCTGAACAGCAGCCCGTCGGTCGGGCCGTTGAGGCCCGAGGCGCCGCCATAGAGCCGCCGCGCGCCCGCCTGGCCGCGATAGAGCCCGCCCAGGAAGTTGATCTCGCAATCGTCGGCGAACAGCTCGACGATCTCGGCGAACAGCGTCATGTCCATGTAGTAGCCGTATTTGAACTGCAGCGTGCGCACGGCATGGATGTCGTCCTGCACCCCGACTTGGTCGCGCAGCCGCGCCACTTCGGCGCGCAACTCCGCCAATTCCGCTTCGACCGTCATGGCGCCACTTGCATTTCGGCCAGCATCTTGTCGAGATCGTCGGTCAGTTCGCTGTAGCAGCCCGACAGCGCGTCGTAGCGGCCCGATGCGAGATCGACGCAGCGCTGGGCGCAGCGCGCCAGATCGCCGTCGGTATCGGGCAACTCGCGGAATTTGCCCAGGCGCTCCACCATGCCCGGCAGCCAGCGCTGCGCATCGGGCGAATTGAGCGTGTCTTCCATCAGCTGCGTCGCGACGAGTCCGGGATCGATGGAGAACGCGGTCACGCCGTGCTCCTGGCCCTCGATCGCCACGATCTCCGCGAGGCGGCGCTGCGCCGATTTGCCGAGGATGTATGCGGACAAACCCGCCACCGTCATGCGCGAGGCGATGGCCGAGACGAAGATGATGCAACCGCGCCGACGCGCGACCATGGCCGGCATCGCCGCGTGCAGCAGCATCTGCGGACCCTTGATGTGGATCTCCTGCGCCTTCCACCATCGGTCGGGATCGTTGACCCAGATCGGCCCGAACGGCCACGGCACGCCGGCATTGCTGACGACGAGATCGACCGGGCCGAGTTCGCTTTGCGTGCGCCGCACCGCTTCGCGGATGTCGTCGCCGGCGGTGATGTCGGTGGGCAGCGCGAGCGCCTTGCCGCCGGCGCCGGCAATCTCGCGCGCCACCGCGTCGAGTTCTCCCCGGCTGCGGGCCAAGAGCGCGACCGCGGCGCCCTCCTTCGCGAAGCGTTCGGCGATCGCCTTGCCGAAGCCGCGCCCCGCGCCGGTGACGACGGCGACCCGGCCGCCGAGAACGCCCTTGGATGTCATGCCGATCCGCTCCCTCGCGTCGCGGATACTGTCCTCCCGGCGCGCGCAATCGCCAAGAGCGGTCTGACGGCCTGCATCGGTCTGCACCCAAGGCGCAGTCCTTCACGGCAATGCGCGAACCGCTTCACGCCGCCATGTGTGGTTCGCGAACCGGCAGCATCAGCGCGAGCCCGCCTGCCAGGAACACGATTCCCACAGCGACGCCCGCCCGCTGGCTCTGGAAGATGGCGGTGATGACGCCGATCGCGAGCGGCGCCACGAACGACGTCGCCGTGCCGGACAGCGCATAAAGGCCGAAGAACTCGCTCATCATGGCCGGCGGCGACAGCTTCGCCATCAGCGCGCGCGACGTCACGAAGCCGCCGGTGACGGAAAACGCGGTCAGCAACTGGGTGCAGAAGAACACGACGTCGGGCCAGGTCGGGTACATGCCGCCGGGACCGGGCATATGCGAAACGTCGATGAAGAACATCCGGCCCGGCGCCAGCGACAACAGCGTCACGTTGAGCAGCATGATGAGGGCGACAAACACCATCGTGCTGCGCTTGGAACCGAAGCGCGTGTCCATCCAACCGGCGACCAGGGCGCCCAGCACCGCGGTGACGCTGTTGAAGATGCCCTGCATGATCACCATGTCCGCCGTCCAATGCAGGATGCCGGCGGCGAACACGCCGGTGAAGATGACCATGACGACGAAGCCTTCGTTGAAGGCGACGCGCGCCAGGAGGAACATCACGACGTTGCGGTATTCGCGCACCTTGACGATCGTGTGGGCCAGCGCGCGGGCGCCGCGCGCGATCGCGGCGACGACGCCGACGGCGGTGCCCGGGGTGTCGGGCGCGAGGAAGAACACCGGAAGGCCCAACAGCAGGAGCGACAAGGCGGCGATGAAGCCGACCGCACGCTCGGGTTCGTGCATGGCAAGGTTCAATCCGAACACCGGGTGCGGATTCCACAGCCACGCGTACAGGAAGAACAGGAACAAAAGGATGCCGAAGGAATTTCCCGCGGCGAATCCGTAGCCGGACAGGCGACCGATGCCGCCGGGCGGCGCGATCGACGTCAGCATCGCGTTGCAGAAGACGGCGGAGAATTCGAACGCCAGGTTCGCCACGATCAGCGCCGCGATCACCCAGGAGATGCCGTGCGTCATGCCGGGCGTCGCGAACCACAGCGCGCTCATGCAGGGGATGCCGATCACGATGCAGCCGGCGATCCAGGGCTTGCGGCGCCCGCCCGCGTCGGCGATGGCGCCCAGCAGCGGCGCGCCCAGCGCCAGCCCGATCGCGGTCGCGACCGTGATGTAGCTCCACAGGATCTGCCCGCGCACCGGATCGGGCACCACGACGGTGGTGAAATAGGCCGAGAAGACGAAGATATTGACGAAGGCGACATAGGGACTGCGAGAGGCGTCGAGCAACAGCCAGGCGATTTGCGCCGCCCTGGTTGCCGGCGGATGCGGCGCGCCACGCGGCACGCCCGGCGCGAGTGTGTCGATGACGGGCGCGGCCGTTTCGTCGGTCATGCTCTTCCTCCAACTTTTTATGTCGCTACGCGCCCGTCCACCGCTTTCCTGTGACCGGATTGGGATAGTGGAATGGCTGCACCACGGCTTTGGGCCAGCGCGGTGGCGGCGTGAGAAGCCGGTCGGGGCCGCGAGGGTTCTCCGGATAAATCGTGGTCTGCTCGGAGACCATCAGCGGCGCGGACGGCGAATGCGCCCAGCCGTCCTCGTAGCGGGCCTGATAGACGACGCGGTAGTCGAACAGGCCGATCTTCCACACGCCGCGATCCTTGACATATTCGTTTTCGTATATCCCCGCCTCCCAGAACTGGCTTGGGATCGTGGGCGGCGCGTCTTTCTTGCTCTCATGCACGCCGCCCTGCATGAAGGTGCGGAAACGGCCCTTCGCCGTTTTCCGATCGGGCGCTACGTCGACGATGTCCTGCGCCAGGACGTGGCTGAACAGAAGGCCGTCGGTCGGGCCATCGAGGCCGGAGGCGCCGCCATAGAGCCGCCGCGCGCCGTCCTTGCCGCGATAGAGGCCGCCCATGAAGCGGATCTCGCAATCGTCGGCGAACAGCTCGACGATCTCGGCGAACAGCGTCATGTCCATGTAGTAGCCGTATTTGAACTGCAGCGTGCGCACGGCATGGATGTCGTCCTGCACCCCGACTTGGTCGCGCAGCCGCGCCACTTCGGCGCGCAACTCCGCCAATTCCGCTTCGACCGTCATGGCGCCACTTGCATTTCGGCCAGCATCTTGTCGAGATCGTCGGTCAGTTCGCTGTAGCAGCCCGACAGCGCGTCGTAGCGGCCCGATGCGAGATCGACGCAGCGCTGGGCGCAGCGCGCCAGATCGCCGTCGGTATCGGGCAACTCGCGGAATTTGCCCAGGCGCTCCACCATGCCCGGCAGCCAGCGCTGCGCATCGGGCGAATTGAGCGTGTCTTCCATCAGCTGCGTCGCGACGAGTCCGGGATCGATGGAGAACGCGGTCACGCCGTGCTCCTGGCCCTCGATCGCCACGATCTCCGCGAGGCGGCGCTGCGCCGATTTGCCGAGGATGTATGCGGACAAACCCGCCACCGTCATGCGCGAGGCGATGGCCGAGACGAAGATGATGCAACCGCGCCGACGCGCGACCATGGCCGGCATCGCCGCGTGCAGCAGCATCTGCGGACCCTTGATGTGGATCTCCTGCGCCTTCCACCATCGGTCGGGATCGTTGACCCAGATCGGCCCGAACGGCCACGGCACGCCGGCATTGCTGACGACGAGATCGACCGGGCCGAGTTCGCTTTGCGTGCGCCGCACCGCTTCGCGGATGTCGTCGCCGGCGGTGATGTCGGTGGGCAGCGCGAGCGCCTTGCCGCCGGCGCCGGCAATCTCGCGCGCCACCGCGTCGAGTTCTCCCCGGCTGCGGGCCAAGAGCGCGACCGCGGCGCCCTCCTTCGCGAAGCGTTCGGCGATCGCCTTGCCGAAGCCGCGCCCCGCGCCGGTGACGACGGCGACCCGGCCGCCGAGAACGCCCTTGGATGTCATGCCGATCCGCTCCCTCGCGTCGCGGATACTGTCCTCCCGGCGCGCGCAATCGCCAAGAGCGGTCTGACGGCCTGCATCGGTCTGCACCCAAGGCGCAGTCCTTCACGGCAATGCGCGAACCGCTTCACGCCGCCATGTGTGGTTCGCGAACCGGCAGCATCAGCGCGAGCCCGCCTGCCAGGAACACGATTCCCACAGCGACGCCCGCCCGCTGGCTCTGGAAGATGGCGGTGATGACGCCGATCGCGAGCGGCGCCACGAACGACGTCGCCGTGCCGGACAGCGCATAAAGGCCGAAGAACTCGCTCATCATGGCCGGCGGCGACAGCTTCGCCATCAGCGCGCGCGACGTCACGAAGCCGCCGGTGACGGAAAACGCGGTCAGCAACTGGGTGCAGAAGAACACGACGTCGGGCCAGGTCGGGTACATGCCGCCGGGACCGGGCATATGCGAAACGTCGATGAAGAACATCCGGCCCGGCGCCAGCGACAACAGCGTCACGTTGAGCAGCATGATGAGGGCGACAAACACCATCGTGCTGCGCTTGGAACCGAAGCGCGTGTCCATCCAACCGGCGACCAGGGCGCCCAGCACCGCGGTGACGCTGTTGAAGATGCCCTGCATGATCACCATGTCCGCCGTCCAATGCAGGATGCCGGCGGCGAACACGCCGGTGAAGATGACCATGACGACGAAGCCTTCGTTGAAGGCGACGCGCGCCAGGAGGAACATCACGACGTTGCGGTATTCGCGCACCTTGACGATCGTGTGGGCCAGCGCGCGGGCGCCGCGCGCGATCGCGGCGACGACGCCGACGGCGGTGCCCGGGGTGTCGGGCGCGAGGAAGAACACCGGAAGGCCCAACAGCAGGAGCGACAAGGCGGCGATGAAGCCGACCGCACGCTCGGGTTCGTGCATGGCAAGGTTCAATCCGAACACCGGGTGCGGATTCCACAGCCACGCGTACAGGAAGAACAGGAACAAAAGGATGCCGAAGGAATTTCCCGCGGCGAATCCGTAGCCGGACAGGCGACCGATGCCGCCGGGCGGCGCGATCGACGTCAGCATCGCGTTGCAGAAGACGGCGGAGAATTCGAACGCCAGGTTCGCCACGATCAGCGCCGCGATCACCCAGGAGATGCCGTGCGTCATGCCGGGCGTCGCGAACCACAGCGCGCTCATGCAGGGGATGCCGATCACGATGCAGCCGGCGATCCAGGGCTTGCGCCGCCCGCCAGCATCGGCGATGGCGCCCAGCAGCGGCGCGCCCAGCGCGAGCCCGATGGCGGTGGCGACCGTGATGTAGCTCCACAGGATTTGTCCCCGCACGGGATCGGGCACCACGACAGTCGTGAAGTAGGCCGAAAAGACGAAAATATTGACGAATGCGACATAGGGGCTGCGCGAGGCGTCGAGCAAGAGCCAGGCGATCTGCGCCGCCAGGGATGCAGGCGGATGCGGCGCGGCGCGCGGCACGCCCGGCGCAAGCGTATCGATGATCGGCGCGGCCGTTTCGTCGGTCACGGTGTCCGTGTGCGTTTCCCCGCGCGGACCTTCTCACATTATCGGGTCACTGTCGAAATCGGACGATCGACGCGTGTCGGGCGTGCGCGGAACCAGCCGGACCATCACGTCGCGGTCCGGCTGCAGCAGCACGCCGCCGATGGCCTCAGGCGTGCTCGCCGGCGCGATGTCGAAGCGCCTCAGCAGGCCGACCACGAATGCCTGCATCTCCAGCTCGGCCAGCGTGCGCCCGATGCAGACGCGCAAGCCGTTGCCGAAGGGAAAAAGCGGACCCGGCTCGCCGCGCAGATAGCGGGCGGGATCGAAGGCATCGGGATCGGCGTAGACCTGCGCCTCGCGGTTGGCGAGGAACGGCAGGAGCATGACGCGCGCGCCCTTCACGAACCGGGCGCCGCCGATCTCGACGTCCTGCGTGGCGTAGCGGATGTTGAACCACAGCACCGTATGCAGGCGCATCGCCTCGAAGATCGCCCGGCGCAGCAGCGCGCCGTCGTCGAACGCCGCCGGCGAGGTTCCGTCGCCATAGACCCCGGCATCGATTTCCCCGCGCAGCGCCGCCTGCGTGTCGGGGTGGCTTGCCAGAAGATGCGCGACCCAGTTCAGCGTCGTCGCGGTGGTCTCGAAGCCGGCGACGACGAGGTTTATCGTGCGGTCGAGCAGCCTTTCGCGCGCCGCGTCGTCGGTGCGCCACAGCGGCTCGTCGGCCATCATGCGCTGGACGAGACCTTCGCCGTGCTCCGACACCGCCGCGGTGTCGATCAGCATCATCGCCTGGGCGCGCAGCGCGCGCTTGTAGGGCTTGGCGCGCCGTTCGAAATTCCAGCGGTGAAAGACCAATATCGACTCGTCGAGCAGCCGCTTGATCTCGAGGAAATTCGCGTCGGCGAAGGGATGGCCAGGTGCGAGAATGTCGCTCATCACCCGTCCCGACAGACGGATCGCCAGTTCGGAGATGTTGCTGACCTGCGGACCCGAGGCCGAGGCTTCGTCGAGCAGCGCATCGACGTGGCGCATCACGATCTCGCCGAAATTCTTGATCGTGGCCGTCTTGGCGAAGGTGCGGGCCATGGATTGGCGGTGGCTCGCCCATTCCCCGTCGGTGTGCGTGGCCAGCATGCCCTTGCCGATCAGCGCGCGAAGCTTCGCCAGATCGGCCGTGGGATGGGGATATTTTGTGAAGGCCTCGTGATTGCGAAACACCGCGTCCGCCGTCGCGTAGTCGGCGACGATGTAGCTGCGGCCCGTCCATCCCGCGGCGGATGAGGACACCGCGCCCCAGCGCTGCGCGATCTCGCGGAAGACGCCGAGAATGCGCCGGGGATCGGCGAGCGCCGAGGCGCGCGCGATGTAGAAGAAGGGCGACGGCCCCGGAGGGACTTTGCCGGCCGCCCGCGCCAAGGCGATGGGCGCATCCGATGTTTGCACGGTCATGTCGATCCCTCCGGGGTCGCGGGTTACGTCTTCTTGCCCTCGGCATGCTGGGTGATGTTGCGGACGGATTGCGCCACGCCGTCCTCCATCCCCGCCCAGATCGCCTTTTCGAAAAAATCGGCCTGCTCGGGCGCCACTTCGGCCTCGATGACGTGCGTGACGCGGGTCTTGTCGCCTTCCTTTTTCACGAAATGCGACGAGCGGATCTTGCCGAAGGGCAGCACGGTCTCGTCGACGAAGCGCTCATTGGGCACCACGTCCACGAACTTCACCTCCAGCGCGTTTGGCGCGCCCTTGGGCGTGAGCATGAAGGTGTGGCCCACCTCGAACTTGCCGTTGGGCTTGGCGGCGCTGATGCCCTCATCCCATTGGGGCCATTCGTCGACCTTGGACCACACGGCCCAAACGTCTTCCGGCTTGGCGGTCGTCAATTCCGAGTGACTGGCTTTGTAGGTTTTCATCTCGATCTCCCTTGAATGGTGAACTGTGCGAACATGGCTAGGGCTCCGGCACCGCTTCGAGCAGGCAGGTCAATTCCGCGAGCGGCTGGACTCCGATGATGCGATAGCCCGCCGCGTGCAACAGCGCCTCGAACGCGCATTTCGTCCGCTCGCGGCCGCCGGTCAGGACCATCATGTTGAGGTCGGTCGAACGCGCGAGCAGCGGCTCGCTGTCGCCGCCCAGCATCATCTCCAGCACGAAGAGCGTGGAACGCGGCGTCTGCGCCTGGCGCACGGTCTTGAGGATTCGCAGGGCATCGTCGTCCGACCAGTCGTGCAGCACGTTGGACAGAATGTGCGCGTCCGCTTCCGGCACGCTCTCGAAGAATGAGCCGCCGGCCGTCGCGACGTCGCGTTTCTTGAGCGCGGCGGCGTTGGCCCCGACGACATGCGGCTGTTCGAACAACAGACACTGCAGCGCGGGATTTTGGCCCGCCAGCGCCGCGATCAGCGTGCCGTCGCCGCCGCCCACGTCGCAGATGCTGCTGTGGCCGATCGCGCGAACACGCGCGGCGATCGCCGCGGACGCCTCCTGGGCGATCAGCCGCGACAGGCCGCGCATGGCGGCATCGAAATGTTTCGCGGCGGCGGGATCGCGGCCGATCCGGGCGAACAAAGGTTCGCCGAAATGCGCCTCGAAGCCGGACTGACCGGTGCGCAAGGTCGTGTCGAGTTCGCTCCAGGCGCCGTCGAAATAGTCGTTCCACAAGACCGCCATGTCGCGGAAGCCGCCGTCCGGCCCGGCGCAGAGCAGCCGGCCGGTATCGGTGAGCGCGTACCGCTCATCGGCCTTGGCGAGAAAGCCGAGATGGACGAGGCCTTCCAACGCCCGCACCAACGGATCGATCGCAAGACCGGTCGCCCTGGCGATCTCGGCCGGGTCGCCGTCGCAAGCGGCGACGGTGTCGAACAGGCACGTCTTGGCCGCGAAGCCGACCAAGCGCGACATCCAGAGACCGGAAATCGCCGCAAGGGCGCGGGTCTGCGGCCGGCTTGTCGATACGGCGAGATAGTCGCGCATCAGCATTCTCCCGCGTGCATCGGCGTGACCGCCGAGGCCAGAAACAAGCCGTCGAAATCCGCGCCGGCCACGAGAACGGCCTGCCCCTTCGCCGCCATCTCGCTGGCCGCGATCGCGGCGAGCGGGAAGCTGGCGGAGCCGACATCCATGTCGCGTTGCGGCGCGGCGGCGCGCGTCAACCGCGAGCCGAACCGCGCGGTCAGAACGCTCTCGATGTCCGACACGGCGCGACTCCAGCGATGGTTTTCGGGCGCAACCGACGGCATCAGGCAATAGACCGTCTCGGCATTGCCCAGTGCGTCCACCACGTCGTCGACGGCGATTTCGAGCCGGCGGCGCGGACTGGATATCGTCATGCGGGCGATGCCGAGCTGATCGCGCGAGCGCAGCGTCAGCATGCCCGCCGCCTCGCCGGCAGGATGGCCGGCGTCGATGCGCCCCTCCGCCGTCAAGGCATCCAGGATCGCCGGCGCATTGGGCGCTTCGACGCCGCCGGCGAGCGCGACGGCGAGCGATCCGTCGGCGACGCGGCGCGCGGCGTATTCCAGCGCCACGCCGCCGCTCAGATAGCCGGCGGAAAACGTCTTGCTGTGGCCGAGCAGGCCGTGCGCGATCGTGATCTCGCCCTGCGCGGCGGCGGGAAACCACGCGGTCGCGACATAAGGATCGATGGACAGCGGATCGCGGCTTTCGATCAGGCGTTCGAGCTGCGCATGGACATAGTTCCATCCCGCCAGGTCGTTGCCGAGGAAGATGCCGACGCGGTCGCGCGCCACGCCGTCGAAATGGGGCTTGAGGCGGTCCGTCGCCATCAGCGCGATCTGGGTGAAGCGGTCGATCTTCTTGCGCAGGCGCGGCCGCACCGCGCCCTCGATCCGCGCGCCATCGACGGTGCGCACGATGCCGTCGCCCGCCGCGTCTGCCAGCACGCTGGCGCTGCCGGCGATGGTGACGGCGCAGGAGGACCTCTCAAGCGTCATAGCGCCCCACCACGATTGCGGAGTGGATGCCGCCGAAGCCGCTGGAGGTCTTGAGCACGTTGCGAACCGGCGCGGGCCTCGGCCAGGGCGAGACCACCGCGAGACCCACGCGCGGATCCTGCTCCGTCAGGTTCGCGGTGGGCGGGATGACCTGCTCGTGGACGGTCATCACCGCGGCCGCGAGCTCGATGGCATTGGCGGCGGCGAGAGCGTGCCCGTTCTGCGATTTGAGGGACGTGACCGGCATGGTCTTGGTCGCGCCGTTCATCGTGGTGCGCAATGCGTTGGCCTCGGCCACGTCGTTCATCGGCGTCGAGGAGCCGTGAAGATTGACGTGATCGATCTCGTGGGCGGTGAGATGCGCGTCGCCGAGCGCCAGTTCGATGGACGTCGCGATGGCATCGCCGGCGCCGTTGATGTCGGTCATGTGGAAGGCGCTGCAGCACGAGCCGAAGCCCGCGATCACGCCCAGGGGCCGCGCGCCGCGGGCCATGGCCGCCGATTCCCGCTCCAGGATCAGCGCCGCGCCACCCTCGCCCAGCACGAAGCCGTCGCGCTTGGTGTCGAAAGGACAACTCGCCCCTTTGGGCGGACAATCGCGCGAGGAGGTCGCGTTGATGCGCGCGAAGGCCGCCTCGACCAGCGGCGTCACCGGCGCCTCGAAGGCGCCGACCACGGCGCGGTCGACCGCGCCCGAGCGGATGGCGCTCAAGCCGTAGCCGAGCGCGTCGCAGCCGCCCGCGCATCCCGTCGGCAGGACGGCATAGGGCCCGCCGAGGTCGCAGCGCGACGCGAGCAGCGAGGCGATCCGCCCGAAGGAAAAGGTGCGCCAGATGCCCGGATCTCTGAGATCGCCGCGCAGGCGTTCGCGGACGATGGCTTCCATCGTCGCCATCGGGCCGATCGCCGACGAGATATAGAGGCCCATATCGGCCCGATCACCCGCCCCCGCCGCGCCGGCGAGCCCGGCATGCGCCAGCGCCTCATCGATCGCGGTCTGCGCGATGCGGAACAGGCGGTCCTGCCCCTCCGCCTTCGGGATATCGGACCATGAGAATTGCGTGGCCGGCTCGAATTGCGCGATGCCGGCGGCCCGGCCCCGGCTGCCCGCGTTCGGGAAGAAGGTCTTCTCCCGGATGGACGACGTGCCGCGCAGGATCGACAGCCAGAAGGCTTCGAGCCCGACGCCGGCCGGGCAGACCACGCCCAGCCCGGTGACCACGATGCGTTCGTCGATGCGATGGTTCATGGCGCGGGCTCGTCGTCGAAGATCGCGACGGCGCGCGTCCAGGCCGCGCCGCCGTTCTCCAATCGGATGGGAAAGCACGCGACGCGAAATCCCGACGCGCGCGGCAAGGCATCGAGCCCGCCCAGACGCTCGATCTGGCAATATTCGCGGGAGCGGCCCAGGACATGCGCCGGCCACAGATGCGACTTGTCGCCCGTCGCGCGATAGGCGTCGAGCATGCGGTGGAAGGGCGGGTCCATTCCGAAGGCGTCGGTGCCTACCACACGGACGCCGAGCGCGAACAGCACCTCCAGCGCATCCGGCCCGATGCCGCGGAATTGGGTGAAGTATTGCGGCGTGCCCCACAGGCGCCCGGCGCCGACATTGCAGAGCACGACGGTTCCGGGCGCGATCTGCTGCGGCAGGGTCTTCAGCGCCAGGCGCATCTCGCGCGCGCCGATCGCGCCCAGCTCCGGATCGGTCTCGAAGGCGAGAACCACGCCCGGCGCATAAAACCAATCCAGCGGCAGGACGTCGATGCTGCGCGCCGGCTTGCCTTCGCAGCGCGGTCCATAGTGCAGCGGCGCATCGATATGGGTCGCGCTGTGCGAGGTCAGCGTCACGGTTTCCATCGAGATGGCGTAGCCGTCCGGGAAATCCGCCCGCGTCAAGCCGTGGCTCGCGCCCAGCACCGCGGCGCCGGCCTCGTGCGAGAGGACGTCGATCCGAACGCGCACAGGCTCGCCCGCATTGGCGCTCACCGGCTGGCTGAGATCGACGATTCTCATGGCGTCGCGCGCCCCGCGTTCAGATCCTCGCGCAGCGCCGACCAGCCCTGCGCTCCGCCGCCCGCCAGCGCGAACAGGCAGCCGCGCAACAGCGGCGACACGTGCGGGTCGACGGCCATCGCCGGCTGAAAGAGCGCCGCTTCGCGGTCGCGGTCGACTTGGGCGCGGATGCGGCCGTGCGCGTCGATGCGCTTGACGAAGGCGGGGTAGGAGTGAAATTCCGGCCGCCGCAGCGAGATGGACTCCGCGCACAACCGCGCCGCCTCGTGTCCGGTTTCGAGCGCGAAGCTCAGACCGTCCGTCAAAAAGGGATCGCGGAATCCGAGCGCGTCGCCCACCCGCAGCAGTCGATCGCCCTCGATGGGCGAATGCGCGGATTCGCAATTCTTCACCGGAAGAACCGGCAAGACGCGGTCGGCGCCGTCGATCAAGGCCGTGAGGAACGGGCAGCGGCCCAACGCATCCCAATAGACCTCGTCGATCGCGCCGCCGACGACGGCCGCATAGATCGAGATGCCCACGCAGATGCGGTTCTCGTTGATCGGCAGCGCATAGCCGAAGCCGCCGTCGATGGCGACGATCGCGATCTCGTCCAGATCGAAACCGCCGGGCCGTTCGAAGTGCGAGAACGCGCCGACGCGGCGATCCAGAACGCCCTGCCCCGTCTGCGTCTCTCGATTCTTCATGCTGACGGGATTTTTGCCCGACGCGTCGATCGCGAAGGCGCCGTCATGGCGCTCGCCCCCGGCCGACACCTGGACGCCGTCGTCGCGCAGGTCGATATCCTCGACCCGGGCGTCGGCGAATTTCGCGCCCGCCGCGGCGGCGGCCTTGCGCAGGTCCGTATCCAGCCGGTTGCGATCGACCGCGCCGAACGAGCCCTCCAGCGCGACGCGAAGCCGGATACGCCCGTTGCTCCCCACGAAACGCGCGCGCGCCGGCGTGCTTTCGGGCATCGGCAACCCGAAGGAGGCCAGCAAGGCCGCGGCCTCCGGATAAAGCGTCTCGACGAGCTTGGTGCCGGCAAACCGGTTGGCCTCGAACACGAGCGTGTCGATCCCGCGCCGCGCCAAGCCGATCGCCGCCATGGACCCGGCCGGGCCGCCCCCGATGACGAGAACGCGCTGGTTCATGGCATCAACCCGGTCCGCGCGCGAAGCGCTCCAGGATCCGCGATAGACGCGCCTCGAGCTGGCCCGCATAGGTCTCCAGCCGTTCGCGATGCGCGTCGCCGGATTCGGGCAAGGCCGGATCGAGCGCGATGCGCCGCGCGGCGACGAGGACGCATTCTCCATCGACGGATTCCACGCCCCAGGAACCGGACTGATAGCTCAGCGGCCTGGGCGGATTGGGGCAGAAGAAATCGATGCGGTTCGCGTCGGTGCGAAAGCGCACGACGTCCATCGCGACGTCGTCGCCGCTCCAGTCCAGGACGATCCGCGCGATCTGGTGCACGCCGTCGTCATAGCGGACGTCGAACGAGCGTATCGCATCCCAGCGCGCGTCCCACTCGGCCCCCGACCAGATCGCGTTCATCGCGCCGCTCGGATCGATCGCCAGGGGATGCTGGACGCGGATGTCGCGCATCTTACGCCGCCCCGCCCGACAGGAGTCGATCGAAGGCCACGAGGTTCTTTTCGAGCAAGGATTTCAGCAGCGCGCCGGCCGCGTCGCCGCCGGCGGGGTCCGAGGTCTCATAGACCCGTTCCGCCACGACCTGCGTTCCCGTGCCGGACGGCGCGAAACGCCATTCGCCGCGCATCACGCGGAAGCCCGGCGGCGGCACGAACTGGCAGAGTTCGACCTTCGCGAAGGGCACGCCGATGCGCACGCCGCGCACGGTTTCGCGCGCGCCGTCCTTATCGACGACCATGGTGAAGCACTGATGGACGCCGTCGTCATAGTCGGCGCCGGCATCGACGATGTTGGACAGCGCGCGCGGCCAATTCTCGAGGCCCCAATAGGCCCCGTAGACAGCCTCTGGGCTCGCCTCGAACGCCCGCTCGACGGAAACGGTGCGGCTCATGGGGTCGCCCCGCTCTCCAGATTGTTCTTCCAACGCTCCAGCGCGACGCGGGCGTGCTCGGTGAGCCAGCCGCGGACGCGTTCGGGTGTCGCGATCCCGTCCAGCGACGGGAATAGCCGCGCCGCCGCATCCGACAGCCGCCACTCGTGCCGTGTGGAAAGCAGCGTGAGATCGCCGTCGAGCGGCTGGAGAATCCATTCGCCGCAATGGTGGCGCAGGAACGCCGGCGGCGAGGGCTGGAAGAAGCGGATGCGCCCCGGCTCGCAGCGGCGGACCGAGCGCACGGCGATGCGGCCGCCGGCGCCGCCGTCGATCTCCATGTCGAATTCCTGATAGCGCCCGTCGTCGTAGTGCATCGCGATGCCGAGCACGTGCGGCAGCTTTTGCGGCCAGGCGGCGGCGTCGTGCAGCGCTTCATAGACCGCTTCGAGCGGCGCGCGGATCGTCGTGTCCTCGCAAAGCGCATAGTCGAAATCGCCGATCGCCGCCTGCTGCGCGGTCTTGCGCGCCAGCAGAATGGCGAGGTCGCCCACCGTCATGTCGCGGGTCAGTTCGCCGTCGGCCAGCTTCACCGAGAAGATCCGCTCGAAATCCACCGTGGCGCAGACGAGCTCCTGGGAATCCATCTGCAAATCGTCGCCCAGCTGCTTTTCGGGCTCGGCGCCCTCGACGTCCATCTCCGCCAGGACATCCACGATCTTCGCGAACATCGTCATCGTCAGCTCCGGTTCTGCGCTTGCCACTCGCCCAGCCAATAGGCGCGCGTCTGCGCGCTCAGCTCGACCATGGGGATGTTCATCGACCAATTCGGTTCGTGGAGGGCGTCCGTGTCCGCCCAGAACCGCGGATTGAAGAACTCCAGCAGCACGTTCGAATGCCATTCCATGCCGAGCTCGGTGAGGCGCATCTCCCGCGCGTCCACCGTGACCAGCCCCTTCTCGACCAGCCGCTCCACGATAGGTCCGAAGTCACCGAGAAATTCGGTACCGTAGCGCGCGCGGTAGGCCGCGAACGCCACGACGAAGAACAGCAGCGTGAAGATGATGTAGCGCTCGCGCTCGATCCGCGCGTCCATGCGGTCGCCGATGGCCGACACCAGGAACTCGCCGCGATCGACATGGGCGATGTAGTCCGCGACGTCCTTGCCCGTACCGAGCCGGTAGCCGTCGAAATAGCTGTAGGCACCGGGGCCGATCGCGAGCGCGTCGGTATAGATCTTCCAGCTCCATTCGTTGTAGCGGTTTTCGAAGCCCGGCTTGGCGAAGTGATCGACCATGTATTGGGCATAGCCGTGCGACGCTGCGATCCGCGCGACGTCCCGCTTCATCTCGCGCACGGCCGGCGCATCGGGGTGGCTGGCCGGCTGCACCTTTCCCGCCTGGATCAGCCGCGCCTGGGGCGTTTCGGGATGGATGCGATAGAGATAGATCGTGAAATGCGGGATATCGAGCGCGACCATCGTCTCCAGATCGCGCCGCCACACATCGGGCGTGTGCTCCGGCATGTTGAACATCAGATCCATCTGGATGTTGCGGAAGCCACGCGCCTGGAACGCGCGGATGACGCGGATGCTCTCCTCCGCGGCGTGCGGCGAGCCGACGACGCGCAGGACTTCGGGCTGGAAGGATTGGACGCCCAGACTGAGCCGCGTGATCCGCGACCCCGCGACATAGGCGATCTTCTCCTCGTCGAAGTCGCGCGCATTGCCTTCGAGCGTGAAGCAGTAGCCGTCGGCCACGTTGAAATTCGCGAACACCGCGTCGACGATGCGGCGCAGGTTCTCGGTCTTCAGAAGCGATCCGGTTCCGCCGCCCAGATAGATCGCGCGCAGGCGCCCGGTGCGCCATTTGCGATAGCGCGCCCAATGGGCGATGTCCTTGACCAGCGCATCGACATAACGGTCCTCCTCGCCGGTCCGGTCGCCCTTCGCCAGCACCTCGACGAAATAGGGACAGGCCTTGCAGCGCACCCGGCAGAAGGGAACGCTGAGATAGAGGACGAAATCGTCGCCCTCGCCGTCCATGTCGAGAGCGTCGACGACGAAGCGATGCCCCTTGTCGTTCCGCCGCATCGCCGGCGGATAGAGGATGAACGGCAGATAGCATTTGCGCGGATAGGGATCGGCAGGATGGATCGGAAGAAGGGCGTTCATGGCGCGGCCTCCAGCATCGCGGTCCGCGACGCGGCGGGCGGCGGGACCATTTCCGACAAGATGAGTTCGAAATCCTGCCGCTCGATCTCGAACAGGCCGAGGCGGAAGCGGTAGCCCCAGCTGTCGCGCCCGGCCGTGAACGACATTTCCTGCAGCAGCGGCCGGATCGAGGTGCTGTCGGCATTGAAATAGAAGACATCGCGCCGGTAGGCCGAGAACTCAGGCGACACCTGGACGAGATAGATCCGCTCGTCCTTGACGGTGCCGATGGCCGTGAACCTTTGGCAGCGCGCCTTGCCGCCCATGGTCTGACTCGGCGAGTAGTAGACGATGCCGTCGCCGGCCCGCATGCGCCGCAAGTGCTTGCGCTTGCCGTGGCAGACCTGGGCAAAGCCGCCCTGCCGGGCGAGCTGAACGTGGTCCTGGCACGCCACCGCGCACCAATATCTTCGCGTGCCGCCGCCGCTTCGTTTCCCGGTCATCGTTTGGTGTTCGCTCACATCGATCGCGTTCGAACGGCCCAGCCTGCCCCGCCCCGGACGGGCCGTCGCGATGCCCAGGGCCGCGGAAACGCCGCTCACTGCGCCGTGGCGGCGCCGCGATCGACGTTTCCAACGGACCCGGATACGCGCAGGCACGCGACGGCTCGGCCAAAGGCCATGGCCGGCTAGGCGATGTTCCTGTGCCTGCTGACGAACTCTTGATTGGTCGGAGCTTCGGCCAAAGCTTTCGTGGAATCGATGATGCCCTGGGCCCATTCCGGCCAAAAGACCTTGTGGAAGGTCTTCACGGCTTCCGGATTGATGTTGGCGCGCATCGTCTGCGTGACGATCGAGCCGCCCTTGGTCGGCGACACGGTGCGCTCGGTCTCGATCGTTCCGAATTCGAGCTTGGCGACGTCGGTGAAGACGCCGTCCTTCGCCTTGGTCACCTGGATGGTGACCTCATGGCCATCGACGGGCTTGAGCGAATAGCTGGTCCCGGACTTCGCGGTGGAAGAGGCGCGCACGCTTTCCAGACGCTTGTCCCATTTCGGCCAATCGGCGTGATTGATCAGGACCGCCCAGACTTCGTCGGGGTCGGACTCGGAAAACGCGGAGTGAGTGACGGTGAGTGTCATGGTTAGCCTTCCTTGAAGATGTTGGAGAAAAAGACTGATACACATTCACGCTTCACTACGAATGTGACATTGATTAACCATACTATTCTCCAAAATCAACCATTTTAATTTGTCACATTTGCCACATGACTTTGTGTTTATTGTATTCGTGAAATACAAAATTTTGTATGTCGCCGCGAACGTCCGTCAAGACAAAGACTCCGGCCGCAGTCCTTCAACCTGCTTTCGCCGGATCCGCACGGGTCGGCACGCGCCAACGCTCCGCCGGCCGGGCGGTTTCGCGGCACGTTGCGATATCGAGTTCAGGCTCATTTTGCCGCGAACACTTATGAAGACTTCAACTAATAAATATTGAGTCGACTTTTCTCTCTGTTATTGTATTCCAGAACTTGAACTGCAAAGACGAAAGGCGCGAGACATGGCCACCTTGAATCCCGCGATCGGAACGATCGTCCTCTATGTGCACAACATGCCCGCCTCCAGGACCTTCTATGCCGACACGCTCGAGTTTCCGATTTCACGCGAAGAGGACGGGTACATCGAATTCGCCATGACCGGCATCGTGCTGGGGCTGATGCCATGCGATGCCGCCTCGCAGCTGACCGGGTTGCGGCCACCGAGCGTGCGGGCGGCGCCGCACCTGTCGCTGTCGCTCGGCGAAGTGAGCGACGTCGACGCGGCCTATCAGGATCTCGTCAAGAAGGGCGTGAAGTTCGTGCGACCGCCCGTCACGCAGCCCTGGGGCCAGCGCACCACGCATTTCGAGGACCTGGACGGCAATCTCTGGGAGGTCTTCACCTGGATCAAGACGCAATAGAAGCGGCGCTCAGAGGTCGAGCGCCCGCTTGACCTCGCGCTGGAACCAGCCCACCCCCACCTCGTGCTTGGGAGACAGGCGTCCCGTCGTATAGACGCCCGCGTCGAGATTGCGCTGCACCGCCTGGGTGATGGCGATGTCCTCGGCGGTCGTGATTTCCGACGCCGCGATGGAGCGTTCCATGACCGCGCGCTCGATCCCGTCCACGAAGAAATACAGATAGTCGATCCTGGTATGCGTCGCCGAGAGCGGCCACATGCGCTCCATCAGGATCCCGTCGGCATAGACGTTCACGCCCAGGCACGGCCAGGCCCAGGCCCACAATCCGCCGACCGGCGAGTCGTCGTGCGGCGGCGCGCGATGGAAGACGATGGGCGCCGCCAGCTCGACCTCGTAGCGCGTCGCATCGACCACCGAATTCAGAAACGGATGCACCAGCGCGATGTGATAGCCCTCGAGGTAATTCTCGACATAGGTCTTCCAATTGCAGGCCATGTCGTGCGTCGTGCGCCGCTCGAGCCGCATCGCGCCCAGATCCAGATGCGCGGTCTTCGCGATCAGGGGCGCCAACGCCGTGTGCAAAGCGTCCGCCCTCTCGTCCATGTTGACGAACACGAAGCCGCGCCAGCTTTCGCATTTGAGCGGCATGAGCGCGTAGTCGCGCGGATCGAAGCCGGTCGCCGGCCCGAAGTCGCGCGCCGACGCCAGCCTTCCGTCCAGCGCGTAGCGCCAGCCATGATAGCGGCAGACGAGCTGGCCCTCGCATTTGCCGTGGCCGTCGTCGGCGAGCGGGCCGGCGCGGTGGCGGCAGACATTGTGAAACGCGCGGATCACGCCGTTCTCGCCGCGCACCACGATGATGGGATAGCCGGCCGCCATCGTCGCGACATACGCGCCCTGGGACGCCAGCTGGCTTTCATGCGCGATGAGCAGCCAGGACTTGGCGAAGATGTTTCGCCGCTCCGTTTCGTAGACCTCGCGATCGCTGTAAAGGCGGGCGGGAAGCGTTTCGGGCGCGAGCATCTGGGTCATGGGCGGGATTTGTATCGCATCCGGATCGGGTTTGCGAAGCGTGCGGGCCGCCGCCGCGTCTGCTTGTTAACCACCCAACCCGCCGAGCAGGACGTATTTGGTTTCGAGATAATCCTCGATGCCGTATTTGCTGCCTTCGCGGCCGATGCCGGATTCCTTCATGCCGCCGAACGGCGCGACTTCGGTGGAGATCAGACCCTCGTTGATCCCGACGATGCCGTATTCGAGAGCATCCGCGACGCGCATCACGCGGCCCACATCGCGGGCGTAGAAGTAGGCGGCGAGACCGTAGGGCGTCGCATTGGCGATGCGGATCGCGTCGGCCTCGTCGGTGAAGCGGAACAGAGTCGCGACCGGTCCGAAGATTTCTTCGCGCGCGATGGCCATGTCGGGCCGAACCTCGGTGACGACGGTGGGCTCGAAGAACGAGCCGCCGCTCGCATGGCGGCGACCGCCGATGATCGCCCTGGCGCCCTTGCCGGTCGCGTCGGCAAGCAGTCGCTCGACCTTCTCCACCGCTTGGGCGTTGATCAGCGGGCCCTGCGTCACGCCGTCGTCGAAGCCGTTGCCGACCTTCAACGCGGCGACGCGCGCGCGCAGCTTCTGCGCGAACGCGTCGTAGACCTTGTCCTGCACCAAAAACCGATTGGCGCAGACGCAGGTCTGGCCCATGTTGCGGTACTTGGACAACATCGCGCCGTCGGCCGCCGCATCGAGATCGGCGTCGTCGAACACGATGAACGGCGCGTTGCCGCCCAATTCGAGCGACACTTTTTTCACGGTCGTGGCGCATTGCGCCATGAGCTGCTTGCCGACCGCCGTCGAGCCCGTGAAGGAGAATTTGCGCACCAGGGGGTTCTGCGTGAGGACGCGGCCGACCGCCGCCGCCTTTGTCGCGGTGACGACGTTGAAGACGCCGGGCGGAATCCCGGCGCGGTGCGCCAGTTCGGCCAGCGCCAGCGCCGACAGCGGCGTTTCCTCCGACGGCTTGATGACGAAGGTGCAGCCCGCGGCCAGCGCCGGCGCCGCCTTGCGCGTGATCATCGCATTGGGGAAATTCCACGGCGTGATCGCCGCCACCACGCCGACCGG
>CAZMHP010000017.1:0-27172 GCA_964566095.1 uncultured Rhizobium sp.
TCATCGCCGAAGCCTCCAGCAATCACGACCGCGATCTGTCCCGCGCGCTCGCCTTTGTCGATGCCGCGGCCGATGCCGGCTGCGACGCGGTGAAGTTCCAGCTCTTCAAGATCGACCGCATGTTCGCGCCCGAGATCCTGAGCCGCAGCGAAAAGCATCGCGCCCGCCGCCAGTGGGAATTGCCGCTGGCGCATCTGGCGCCGCTTGCCGCGCATTGCCGGGCGCGCGCAATCCAATTCTCCTGCACGCCCTTCTATCTTGAGGCTGTCGAGGAATTGCGGCCGTACGTCTCGTTCTACAAGATCGCTTCCTACGAATTGCTGGTGACGCCGCTTCTGGAAGCTTGCGCCGCGACGGCCAAGCCCATCGTACTGTCGACCGGCATGGCCACGATGGAAGAGATCGCGGCGGCCGTGAATACCCTCAAGCGCGCCGGCGCCACCGACGTCACGCTCCTTCACTGCGTCTCCGCCTATCCGACGCCGGCGCAGGAGGCCAATCTCGCCGCGATCGGCGCGATCCGCGACGCCACGGGCTGCAAAGTCGGTTGGTCGGATCACACGCGCCGCCCCGCCGTGATCGAGCGCGCGGTGCACCGCTGGGGCGCAGCCGCCGTGGAATTCCATCTCGATCTCGACGGCGAAGGCGCCGAATACGCCGCCGGCCATTGCTGGCTGCCGGACGAGATCGCGCCCGTCATCGCGCGCATCCGCGAATCCTTCGTCGCCGACGGCGAAGGGTTCAAGGGTCCCCAGCCCTCCGAACTTGCCGACCGCGACTGGCGCGCCGATCCGGTCGACGGCATGCGTCCCCTGCGGTCCGTCCGCGCGGTGTGGGAGCCGGCCGCTTGAACGATACCGAGCATCTGCGGATCGTCGCCGTCGTGCAGGCGCGCATGGGTTCGACCCGCCTTCCGGGCAAGGTCTTGAAGCCCATCGCCGGCCAGCCGCTGCTCTGGCACATCGTGCACCGCCTGAAGAAGTCGCATCTGATCGAGGATGTCGCCGTCGCCACGACGACCAATCCGCTGGACGACGCCATCGTCGAATTCGGCCGCGAGAACGGCGTCACGGTGATCCGGGGCCCGGAGGACGACGTGCTGGCGCGCTTCGCGCTCGCAGCCGAGGCGACCGATGCCGACGTCATCGTCCGCGTCTCCTCCGATGCGCCGTTCATCGATGCCGGCTTCATCGACCATCTGTTGACCGCGATGATCGCCCAGGGCGGCGACTATGTGCTGATGGAAGACGGCGCGGCGACGGCGCATGAAGGTGTCGATCCGCTCACCCGGCGCGGCCTCGACAAGCTGATGATGGACGCGCAGGACGACCCCGTGGCGCGGGAACACGTCACCGGCTACTTCAAGCTTCATCCCGATTTCGTGCCCATCGCCCGCGCCCCGGCCTATCCGCAGCTCGCGCGCGAAAGCGGAAGGCTCACCATCGACACGCCCGACGATCTCGCCTTCATCGAGGCGGTGCATGCCCGCATGGACGCCAAGGCCGGCGAAGCGTCGCTCGGAGATATTCTTCTTCTTCTCGAGCGCGAGCCGTCGCTGCGCGGCATCAACGCCCATGTGACGCAAAAGACGATCGCGTCGCGCGGCGGGCTCGCGCTCATCCGCTGCGACGGCGGCGGCAAGTTCGGCTACGGTCACGTCAAGCGCATGATTTCGCTGGCGCGCGCCTTGCGCGACCGTCAGGGCATCGGCGCGGTGTTCGCGCTCAACGGCAGTGAGGATGCCGCCGCGCCGATCCGGCGCGCCGGCTTCGCGGTCGAACGCGTCGACGCGGGCACGCTCGAACCGTTGATCGACACGCACGCGCCCGATCTTCTCCTGCTCGATTGTCGCGAGGGTCCGGGCCGCGAAGCGATCGCGCGCCTGGCGCCCCGCGTGAAAGCCACCGCAACGATCGACGACGGCTCGGATCGCCGCCTGAGCTGCGATTTCGCCTACTACCCGCCGGTGCCGCAGGCCCGGGCGCTCGATTGGAGCGGCTCGCCGTGCCATGCGCGTATCGGCTGGGAATGGTGCCTGCTGGGCTCGGCGCCGAGCGCGGCACGGCCGCGCAAGGCCTCGGGCCGTCCGGTCCTGCTCGTCACGATGGGCGGCAGCGACCCGTTCGGCCTGACGCTGCGCTCGGCGCGCGCGCTCGCGATGCTCGATCCGGTGTTCCGCGCCCGCTTCGTGATCGGTCCAGGGATGGCGGATCGCGGCGCCGTCGCGCGCCAGATCGTGTCGCTGCACGCCAATTTCGAGACGATCGAAGGGGCCGACGACCTGGCCACAGAAATCGCCGCCGCCGATCTCGCCCTGGCCGCGTTCGGCGTGACGGCCTACGAACTCGCCGCAGCCGGCGTTCCGGCCCTCTATCTCGGCCTCTCGGACGATCATGCCGCGTCGGCCTCGGCCTTCGAACAAGCCGGCATGGGGATTTCGCTCGGTGTCGCCGATCGAATCGCCGACGAAACCGTCGCGCACACGACCTGGAAGACGCTCAACGATCCGCAACGCCTGCGCGAGATGCACGCCGCCGGTCCGATGACGATCGACGGCAGTGGCGCCGCCCGCATCGCCGCCGATCTCGCCTCAGCACTAGCGGGTCGATCGAGGGATCACGGCCCCTCATGCTTCGACGAGCTCAGCATGAGGAGTTGAGAAAGGTCCTCATCCTGAGCTTGTCGAAGGATGCGGACATGCGATTCTGCTCTTTTGAAATGCGTTAAAGCCGCTGGTTGATCCGCGCCAGCGTCTTGTCGAACACCTCCGTCCAATCGCCGCGCCGGGTCGGCATCATCACTTCGCAGGACGGCGCGAACGGCTCGTGCGTCTGGCCGAACGCGGTCCAGCTCGTGTCGTAGAGAATCTTGTAAGTATCGACACCCGTTCCCGCCGCCAGCCACGACACCGCCGTCGGCGCCGTCACGACGGCATCGAGCGAAGCCAGCAGCGCCGCGGTGCGGTCGAGTTCGTTCTTCTGGTCGAGGTCGTCGGGAACCAGGATGGGCCGTCCGCTCATCTGCGACAGCGCCTCAATCTCGTCCTCGCGCGCGTCGTATTGCACGCTCACCACCGTGCCCGGCAGCTTGGCGATGAAGGCGGCCCAGGCCTCGCGCGGTGCGTATTGCAAGGCGCGATGGCCGGCCGTGTTGCCGCTGCGCCAGCATACGCCGATGAACGGCCCGTTACCGACGCTTTCAAGCGCACCGCCGACGCGCGCCATCTCCAACGGATCGGGCGCCAGATAAGCATGGGGTGATGGAAAGGCTGCGACGGTGCCGCGGAAGAATTTGCCGACGCTGCCCAATTCGCAGAAAGCGTTGGCGCCGCCGGCCTGCTTCAGCCAGTCGTAACGCGCCCGCGTGACGCCGCCCTTGGTCTCCAGGTCCCAGGCGTGCACGGCGACGTCGGGAAAGGAGCGCGCGAACAGGCTCACCAGGCGCGGCTCGCATTCCAGGATCAGCGATCCGCCTTCGGCCGCGGCGCGGGCGCCGAGATCGGGAGTCATGCTGGCGAACATCAGCTGGTCGCCGACGCCTTGTTCGCCGCTGATCAGCAGCCGCGTGCGTTTGAGCGGGCCGCCGTTCCAGCGCGTCAGCGCGTGATCGGGGATCGGCGCCTTGCCGGCGATCTTCAGCCGCGCCGCGTAGTCGCGCCAGGCCTCCTTCAGGTCGCCCTTGAGGAAATGCAGCACGGCGCGATTGAGTCGGGCCTGCGCGCTCTTCGGATCGCGCAGCACGGCGCGATCGTAGAGCACAAGCGCCTCCTCGATCTCACCGTCGTCCGTCAGGATGTCGGCAAGATTGGCGAGCGCCGCCGGATAGTCCGGCCGGCGCGCCAAGGCTTCGCGATAATGCTGGGCGGCACGCGCGTAATCGCCTCTTTCGCGATGGATCGACCCCAGCGTCAGCCACAGCTCCGGCGCATCGCCATCGCGCGCCAGCGCCGGCTCGATCAGGGCCTGGGCCGCGGCCCATTGGCCTTCGGCGCGCAGCAGATTGGCCAGGCTGACCAGGGCTTCCAGTCGCGCCGGCTCCAGCGTCAGCACCCGCCGGAAGAATTCCTCGGCCGGCCGCGCCATGCCGAGGGTCCGCGCCGTGTTGCCGAGCGCGAACAGCACGCGGGCGTCCTCGGGATTCGCGGCCAAGGCTTGCTCGAATTGTTCGATCGCCTCGACATGGCGTCCCTGGCGCGACAGCACCAGGCCGGAGTCGTAAGCGGAGGAATGCGCGGGGTTTGCCATGCCCATAGTGTCGCGCCGCGGGCGTTAAGGTCCGATTAAGCACGATCGTTTGGCTTTTAGCGCGACGTTAACGGCGCGGGGGCGAAAATTCCGCGTTGATCCGCAAAGGCTTTCGCGTGTCGGTCAGTTTCGATCCCAATCTGCTGCTCAGCTTCTATCAGGCGAAGCTGACGAGTTCGCTGTCGACTCCGACGGCGCAGGCGCAGGCTGGCATCACGTCCTCATCTTCGACCGCCACCGGCGCCCAGAGCGCGACGGCGAACGACTCCCCGCCGTGGGAGGCACCGCAGCTGGCGCAGACCGCGATAGATGCCAAGGTCCTGTCGACGACGAATTTTCTCGACACCAGCAATGTGCCGCTCACGGCCTCGGCGACGGGCGATCAGAAGACCGAGCAGGACAATCAGAAGCTCTTCTCGCTCTACAGCGCGGTGAACACGCTCGCCTATATTGCCAAGATGGGGCAGCGCGACGGCACGACCGCCGGTCAGCTTGCCGGCCTCAACGCGCGCTTCCAGGCCGGGCTCGCGCAGGTGCAGAGCTACATCTCCAACACGACCTTCAACAATTTCACGCTGCAGGCCGCGACGCCGTCGTCGTCGGTCACCTCCAGCGTCGTGGTGCCGTTCGGATCGTTCGACTATCAGACCAAAACGCTGGTCAACAACGCCAATCTGGGCAACGCGTTGCCGGGCCTTTCGACCTCCGACAGCTTCAACATCGCGATCAACAAGGGAAGCACCACGTCGAATGTCGCGATCGATCTGTCGCAGATCCAAGGACCGCTGACGCTCGACAATGTCGTCAGCTACGTGAACCAGCAGCTTGCCGCCGGTGGTTTCTCGACGCGTTTCCAGAAAATCCTGACCGCCGGCACGGTGCTCGATCCCACCAAGGCGACTTATGGCCTTCAAGTCTCGCCCGGCGGCACGGAACAGGTCAGTCTGTCCTCGACGGACGCGACCCCGTCGCTCTATCTCGTCGGATCCTCCGGCCAGGCGACCGCGACGACGACCACGACGACCGCCGGCGGCACGACGACGACCAGCTCCACCGCTGCCGATCAGCAGGGCCGGCTGATCAAGCTGTCCGATCTCGATACCACGCCGACCAGCGCGGTCAGCGTCAGCGCCGCACCGACCAGCGGCACGACCACGGCCAACGACACGGTGGTCGATGCCAGCGGCAACGTATACGTGCTGGGCAACGCGACGGGCGATTTCGGCAATCAGGTCAACCAGGGCAGTCAGGATGCCTATCTCACCAAATACGATTCGGCCGGCAATGTGCTGTGGACGCGACTGCTCGGCAGCACCGGCACGGCCAGCGGCACCTCGCTGGCGCTCGATCCCACGGGCGGCGTGGTCATATCGGGTTCGACCAGCGCCGATCTGTCGCCGACCTCGGTCGCCGACGGCAACACCGACACCTATGTCGCCAAATACGACACGAACGGCAATCAGACCTGGGTGAAGCAGCTCCAGACGCTCAGCCAGAATCAGGCGATGGCGGTCAGCGTCGATGCGTCGGGCAATGTCTATGTCGGCGGTCAGGTGTCCGGCGGCGTGATCGGCAAGGGCCAGACTCAAGCCGGTGGTCAGGATGCGTATCTCGCCAAGCTCGATAAGAAGGGCAACCTCGTCTACGAGAACCAGTTCGGCAGCAGCGGCAACGATCAGGTCGCCGCGACGGCGACGGCCGCCGACGGCAGTCTCTATGTCGCCAGCGTGCAGAACGGCCACGCCATCGTCGCCAAATACGCCAATGGCGACGCGACCCAGCCGCCGGTCTGGCAACAGGACCTCGGCGATCTGCAGAACGGCGGTGGCATCGGCGGGCTCGCCGTGTCGGGCAACCAGCTCTATGTCTCGGGCACGACGCAGAACGGCAATCTCACGGCCGGCGGTGCCGCGACGGTGGCGAATGCGGCGTCCGGCGGCGGCAGCGATGCCTTCGTCTTCAACCTGACCGATCAGGGCGGCACGGCGGGCGCCAACTACGTCTCCTATGTCGGCACCGGCGCGATCGACAAGGGCGGGCAGATCACGGTCGGCGGCGACGGCACGGTCTATCTGACCGGCACGACGCAAGGCACCTTCGCCGGCCAGAACCGCAACATCGCCAATGTGAGCAACGCCTTCGCCACGGCGCTCGCGCCGAACGGCGCGATCGACTGGACCAAGCAATATGGCGGCATGGACGGCATCTCCACCGGCGCCGCCGTCGCGGTCGATTCCAGCGGCTCGAGCGTGCTCGACGCGCTCGGCCTGCCCAAGGGCACGATCAACCCGGTGCAATCGGTCGATCTGACGGCGCAGACCTCGCTGCGCGCCGGTGACCAGTTCCAGATCCAGATCCAAGGCGTCGCGGCGCGCACGGCCACGATCACCATCGATCCGGGCGAGACGTTGCAATCGCTCGCCACCAAGATCAACATCCAGCTTCAGACCTACGGCAAGGCCTCGGTCAACTACACCGGCGGCGCCGAAGGCCTGAGTATCGCCGCCAATCCCGGCCAGAGCATCGCGCTGGTTTCCGGGCCGTCGCAGTTCGATGCGCTGGCGCGGCTCGGCATCTCCGCCGGAACGCTTTCCGCGCCGGCGGCCACGACGTCGTCCTCATCGACGACGTCGAGCGCGTCGTCCTCGACATCGACGACGCAAGCCTTCGGGCTCGGCCTCGGCACCAGTTTCGATCTGACGACCAAGACCGGCGTCGATACGGCGCGCTCGCAACTGTTGAGCGTGCTGTCGAAGATCCAGAGCGCGTATCAAACCACCAACGCGCCGCCGGCGCAGGCCACAGGTCCCGGCAACACGTCGGGCACGGCTTCGCCTTATCTCACATCGCAGATCGCCAGCTACAATCTGGCGCTTGGGCTATTGGGCAGCGGCACGTCATCGACAACCGGGACGACCGATCTGAGCACGCTCGCGGCGTCGGCGGATTCGCTGAATTTCGCCGGCACGATCACGCCCGCCAGTTCCACCGATGCCGCAAGTTCAACGTCGTCGTTGGCGTCGGCGCTCGGCGGTCTGCTGGCCTAGCAGACTCAAACGACGTTGTTGTAGACCATCGCCTGCGCCGGCTTGCCGTAAGAGGCGGCCTGCGGGTTGTAGGTGCGGGTCGGCGCGGCGCGGCGGTCGACCTCGGCGGCGATCGCCTTGACCATGCCTTCGCTGGCGTTGCGCACCCGCGTCAGCATGCGGGCGTGAAGTTGCAACAGTTCGCGGAATTTTTTCGTCGTCTCGGTGAAGCGGCGGCGCAACGGCGCCGGCGCCGATTTGGCGGCGTCGAGCGATATGCCCTTCGCCTCGCGGCCATAGATCGCCGACAGGCGCTGGATTTCCGGCTCGGTGCTGCGCATGGCCTGCGGCTTGCCGGCCTTCAGCGCCGCGATGTCGGCTTCGATCGCCTCGATCAGGCGTTCGGCCAGCGTGACCAGCCGCTCGATGCGTTCGCTGTCCTCGCTCAATGGACCTTCTCCTGGGTCTTCAGAAGTTCGCGCTGGATCGCAGCGGAAAGGCCGAAGCCGCCCTGGGTCTCGACCTGCTTGCCGTACTCGTCCATCAGTAGCGAGCGGAACATTTCCTCGCCCTGGCCGCCGCCGAACGGTCCGTCGGTCGAGATGCCGGAGAACATCTCGCCCACGAATTGGGTGATGAACATGCCTTCGAACTGCTTGGCCGCCTTCTGCGCGACCGCGGGATCTGTGGTCGGGCTGGGCGCGGTCGGCAGCCCGGCCTTGTAGGCCATCATCGCGGTGGCGCCGTCGAGGGGGGTGCTCATCCGATCACCTGGATGTCGGCCTGCAGCGCGCCGGCCGCCTTGATCGCCTGGAGGATGGAGATGATGTCGCGCGGGCCCACGCCCAGCGCGTTCAGCCCGTCGACCAGGCTCTGCAGCGACACGCCCTCGCGCAGCACGGCCATCTTGTTGCCTTTGCTGTCGTCGATGGCGATCTGAGTGCGCGGCACGACCTGCGTCGTCCCGGTCTTGGAGAACGGCTCGGGTTGGCTGACCTCGGGCGTCTCGGTGACGCGGATGGTGAGGTTGCCCTGCGCGATGGCGACGGTGGAGATGCGCACGTCGGAACCCATCACGATCACGCCCGATTGCTCGTCGATCACCACGCGCGCCGGCTCGTCGGGATTGACCTTGACCTGTTCCAGATCGGTCAGCAGGCCCATGATGCCGTGCGGATAGCCGCCCGGCACGGTGAGGCGCACCGTCGCCGGATCGGTCGCTTCCGCGACGCCGCCGCCCATATAGGCGTTGACGGCGCTGGCGATGCGCGAAGCGGTCGTGAGATCGGGATTGCGCAGCGACAGGCGCAGCGTCTTCTGGATCGCGAGATTGAAGGGAATTTCGCGTTCGACGATGGCGCCGTTGGAGATGCGTCCGGCCGTCGGCACGCCGCGCGTCACGCTGGCGGCGTCGCCGCTGGCGGTGAAGCCGCCGATCGCCACCGGCCCCTGGCCCACGGCATAGATCTGGCCGTCGGCGCCGAAGAGACTCGTCACCAGAAGCGTGCCGCCCTGCAGGCTCTTGGCGTCGCCCATGGCGCTCACCGACACGTCGATGCGCGTGCCCTGGGCCGCGAAGGCGGGAAGGCTCGCCGTCACCATCACGGCGGCGACGTTCTTGGTCTGCATGGTCGTGCCGCGGGTGTTGACGCCCAGCCGCTCCAGCATGGTCTGCAGGCTCTGCTGGGTGAACGGCGCGTTCTTGAGGCTGTCGCCCGAGCCGTTCAGGCCGACCACCAGGCCGTAGCCGACCAGCATGTTGTCGCGGATGCCCTCGATCTCGACCAGGTCCTTGACCCGCGAGAAGGCAAGCGCCGGCAAGGGCGCCGCGACCAGGGTCGCGCCGACGAAAAGGCTCAGCAGTCTTATATAAAGGGCACGGCGCATGAGCGTGTTCTGCTCTCAGACACTTTTCCGACTCCCGTCTTGCCAGGATCGTGCCGTCCCGCCCGGATATTTTCTTCAATATTTCCAGCACCTTACGCTACGGACGGCGACCGCAATGCGCGCCGGCGGCAAAATCTTCCCGGCAAGCACCGCCTTATGCTCGCCGCGCATGGACAGGCCGGTGCGGCGTTCCTATTTTCGAACCCACCGCCGCGCCCTTCTGGATTGTCATGTCGCCAGCCGCTTCATCCCTTCCGCGTCCCCGTCCGGCGGTGCTGTGCATTCTCGACGGCTGGGGCTGGCGGCCCGATCCGACCGACAACGCCATCGCCCAGGCGGTGACGCCGAACTACACGCGGATGCTGGCCGACTGCCCGCATGCGCTGCTCGCCACTTCGGGCCACGCCGTCGGCCTGCCGACCGGGCAGATGGGCAATTCGGAAGTCGGCCATATGAACATCGGCGCCGGCCGCGTCGTGAGCCAGGATCTGCCGCGCATCGATCTCGCCATCGAGGACGGCAGCTTGGCGCGCCGGCCTGCATTGCTCGATCTCATCGCCAAGGCGAAGGCGGCAAAGGGCGCGGTGCATGTCATGGGCCTGCTCTCGCCGGGCGGCGTGCACAGCCACCAGGACCACATCGCCGCGCTGGTCCGCGTGCTGGCGCAGGCGCAGGTGCCGGTCTTCGTGCATGCCTTCCTCGACGGACGCGACGTGCCGCCGCAAAGCGCCCTCGGTTTCCTCAAGACCTTCGCCGCGACCGTCGCCGGTCTTCCCGGCGTGCGCCTGGCGACGGTCTGTGGCCGCTACTATGCGATGGACCGCGACAAGCGCTGGGACCGCGTCGCCAAGGCCTATGAGGCCATGGTCGATGCGCGGGGCGTGAATTTCTCCGACGCCCATTCCGCGGTCGAGGAGTCCTACAAGACCGGCGTGACGGACGAGTTCGTGCTGCCCTGCACGGTCGGCGACTATGCCGGCATGGCCGATGGCGATGCACTGATCTTCGCCAATTTCCGCGCCGACCGCGCCCGCGAGATCTCGCTCGCGCTGCTGGACAAGGGGTTCGTCGGTTTTGATCGACCGCGCATCGTGCATTTTTGCGCCGCCGCCGGCATGACGGAATATTCCGACGAATTGAACAAGCTGATGACGCGGCTCTTCCCGGCCGAGAATATCACGGGCACGCTAGGCGAGCTGGTCGCGGCGCGCGGGCTCAAGCAATTGCGCATCGCCGAGACCGAAAAATACGCCCATGTCACCTTCTTCCTGAACGGTGGGCGCGAGACCGTGTTCGACGGCGAGGACCGTATCCTGGTGCCCAGTCCCAAGGTCGCGACCTACGATCAGAAGCCCAAGATGAGCGCGCCGGAGGTGATGACCAGGCTCGAAGAGGCGATCGCCTCGGGCAAATACGATCTCATCGTGGTGAACTTCGCCAATCCCGACATGGTCGGCCATACCGGCATCATGTCGGCGGCGATCGAGGCGGTCGATGAGATCGACGCTTGCCTCGGCCGCTTGCGCGCGGCGGTGGAGAAGGCGCATGGCGTGCTGCTCGTCACCGCCGATCACGGCAATATCGAAATGATGAAGGATCCGGTGACGGGCGCGCCGCACACCGCGCACACCACGCTCGACGTGCCCATCCTCGCGGTGAACGCGCCCGCCGGCACCAGGCTCGTCGATGGCAGGCTCGCCGATGTCGCGCCGACCTTGCTCGACCTGATGGGCATTCCCACATCGCCGCAGATGACGGGCCACTCGCTGATCGAACGCGCCACGGCGGAGAGCGCGGCCTGACCACGCATTCCCATCGCCTGGGCCTTGCGCTCGCGATCCTCGCGGCGGTTGCGATGACGGCGGCGCATAAGCCGCCGCGCCACCCGGTTCCGCGTGCCAAGCCCGGCGCCGCTCAGCCGATATCGCCGCCGGTCGAGGCGCCGACGATCGAGCCGCTGCCCGATCTCTCCCATGCCCTGCCGGCCCGCGATGTCGGCAAGCTGCCCTCGACGGCAGTTCAGTTCCAGCGGCTCAGGGGCAACATCGCCAAGACCAAGCCGGTCGTCGATTCCGCCAAGGCGCGGCGCGACGCACTGCAGGCGCAGGCGCGCGCATTGCAGCGCAAGCTCGTCGCCACCGCCGCGCGGGTGCAAGACCTCGAACGTCAGAAAATCGTGCTCGACGACGAGATCGCGCGCCTCGCCGCCGAGGACCGCAAGCTCTCCGTCGGCTTCGAACACGATCGCGTGCAGGTCTCTCGCCTGCTCGCGGTGATCGAGCGGTTGCAGCACGACGTGCCGCCGGCCATCGCGCTCAAGCCCGACGATGCGCTCGGCGCGGCGCGTGGCGCGATGCTGGTGGGCGCTTCGCTGCCCGACATCTACGGCAAGGCGGCGTCGCTCGCCCGCCGCATCGAAGCGCTGCAGCGTACCCGCGCCGACCTCACCGCGCGGCGCGCCGATGGCGTGCGCAATGCCGCCGCCCTCAGTCATGCCCGGGTGGAACTCGATCAACTCCTCGCGATCAAGAGCCGCGAGGCCGCCACCGCCGACGTCACCTACGCTTCGCTGCGCGCGCAGCTGGAGGCCGCCGCCGGCCAGGCCGCCAATCTGGAGGCGCTTCTCGCCAAGGTCGCCCAGCTTCGCGCGGAGCCGGCGCCGCAGAGCGTTGTCGTCGTCACCGCCCAGAATGCGCCGTCCGGCGGCGCCAACGACCGGCTGCTGCAGCCCGTCGTCGGAACCGTCCTGCCGCCCTCGGGTTCCGGAAAGGGGCCGGGCGTGACCATCGCCGCGCCGGCGGGCGCCCAGGTTGTCGCGCCGGCGGATTGTGAGGTGCTTTTCGCCGGTCCTTACCATAAGACCGGGCAAGTCTTGATCCTGGAAGTCACGACTGGCTACGATCTGGTGCTCGCAGGCCTGGATCGGATCATGGTCAAGCCCGGCGATGAAGTGCTGGCCGGCGAGCCGGTCGGCGTCATGCCGTCCGGGGCCGGCAGGGACGTGCCGCAAATGGGCCAGAATGGCGCGCTGTACTTCGAAATACGCCAGAATGGGCGGGCCCTCAGCCCCGCATCGCTGCTGAGGCCCGACTTGAGGAAGGCAAAAAGATCATGAAGAAGTTCGCATTCGTCGGCATCGGCATGGTGGCCGGCTTCGTGGCGGCGCTCGGCATCCTTCCGGCCGCGCATGGCGCCAACGACCTCAGTACCTACCGCCAGCTCGATCTGTTCACCGACGCGTTCGAGCGCGTGCGCGCCAATTATGTGCGCCCGGTCGACGACAGCGAGCTGATCGACGCGGCGATCGAAGGCATGGTCTCCAATCTCGATCCGCATTCGAGCTATATGGACGCCAAGGCCTTCGCCGACATGCAGATCCAGACCAAGGGCGAATTCGGCGGCATCGGCATCGAAGTCACGATGGAGAACGGTCTCGTCAAGATCGTCTCGCCGATCGACAACACGCCCGGCGCCAAGGCGGGGTTGAAGTCGGGCGACTATATCGCCGCGATCAACGGCCAGTCGGTGCAGGGCCTCAATCTCAACGAGGCGATCGACAGGATGCGCGGCGCGGCGGGCAGCAAGATCACGCTGACCATCCTGCGCACCGGCGACAAGAACGCGCCCAAGAAGCCGTTCGACGTGACGCTGACGCGCGCCGTCGTGGCGGTCGATGAAGTGCGCTGGCATCGCGAAGGCGATGTCGGCTACATCCGCATGCCGGGCTTCAACGAGAATACCGCCAGCGGGCTCGAGACCGCGGTGCGCGATCTGAAGCGCCAGATCGGCCCCGGCATCAAGGGCTACATCCTCGATCTGCGCAACAATCCGGGCGGGTTGCTCGACCAGGCGGTGCAGGTGTCCGACGACATGCTCACCTCCGGCGAAGTCGTCTCGACGCGCGGCCGCCATCCCGACGACACCCAGCGCTACGACGCCCATCCCGGCGACATCACCGACGGCAAGCCGGTCGTCGTCCTGGTCAATGCCGGCACGGCGTCCGCGTCCGAGATCGTGGCCGGCGCGCTGCAGGATCATCACCGCGCGACCATTCTGGGCATGACCTCTTTCGGCAAGGGTTCGGTGCAGACCATCATCCCGCTGGGCGAGGGCGGCGGCGCGCTGCGCCTGACGACGGCGCGCTACTACACGCCATCGGGCCATTCGATTCAGGCGCAGGGCATCGTCCCCGACGTCGCGGTGGCCCAGGGCGACGAGGAGGACGTTCCGAAGATCGTGCGGCCGAGCGAGGCCGATCTGCCGGGCCATCTCGCGGGCGAACCGATCGCGAAAAAGGCCAACCAGACGGTCGTGCGGCCGCCGGCCAACGCGCCCAAGAACGGCGCCGACGGCAAGCCCTACGACTTCCAGCTCGTCTATGCGCTGCAATATCTGCACGGCAAGGTCACGGTCGCGTCCAGCGCCGCGGCGAACTGAGTCGGGATCTGGGCGGGGGCCATGAACCGGATCGTCCTTCTCGTGATCGGCGCGCTGGCGGGCTTCGGCCTCGCCGTCGCGGCCTCGCACTTCGCCTATGGCGCGCTGCCGGCCGGGCTTTCGACGTCGCAGCAGCTGGCGCGCTTCGGCGCGGCGTTCCAGCGCGTGCGCGACGACTATCTGGAAAAGCCCGAGGATCGCACGCTGGTCGAAGGCGCCATCGGCGGCATGCTGACCACGCTCGACGCGCATTCCAGCTATTTCGATCCGAAGACCTATGAGGCCATGCAGACCAAGGCGGCCGGCGCCTATGGCGGTATCGGCCTGATCGTCACGGTGACGAACGGCGTGGCGATCGTGGTGCAGCCGATCTCCGATACGCCCGCCAGCCGCGCCGGCGTGAAGAAGGACGACGTCCTCGTCGCCATCGACGGCGTGGCGATGAAAGGCCGCAGCCTCGACGACGTCTCCTCGCGCATGCGCGGCACGATCGGCACCGCCGTGGCACTGACGATCGCGCGCGGCACCGCCAAGCCGTTCGACCTGAAGCTGACGCGCGAGGCGATCGAGGTGGAGCGGCTGACTTGGCACCGCGAAGGCGATGTCGGCTACATCAAGATCGTTGCCTTCAGCGACCGCACCGATCCGGATTTGCGCCTGGCCGTCGCGGCCCTCAAGCGCCAGATCGGCCCTTCGCTCAAGGGCTTCATCGTCGACATCCGCGACAATGGCGGCGGCGTGCTGCAGGCCGCGATCGACGTGTCCGACGATTTCCTGGATTCCGGCGAGATCGTCTCGGTGCGCGGCCGCGGCCCGGACGAGGTCGAGCGCTACGACGCGCATTACGGCGACATCGCCGGCGGCAAGCCCGTCGTGCTCTTGGTCAACGGCGGCACCGCCTCGGCGTCGGAGATCGTCGCCGGCGCGCTGCAGGATCACCGCCGCGCCACGATCCTGGGCACGCTCACCTTCGGCAAGGGCTCTGTGCAGTCGATCATGCCGCTCGACAACGGTGCCGGCGGCGCGCTGCACATGACGACCGCGCGCTACTACACCCCGGCCGGCCGCTCCATCCAGGTCACCGGCATCGTGCCCGACGTCGTGGTGTCGGGCGGACCGTCGGCGCCGGACTATGAGCGCGAGGAAGAGCTGCCGCATCACCTGCCGGCCGAAGGTCCGCCGGCCAGGCCGCTGGGCAAGGCGATCGAGCCGGTGCCGGGTCAGGCCACGGACGATTTCCAGCTCGCCATGGCGCTGGCCTTCCTGCACAAAACGCTTGCGGTCGGCGCCGGCGCGCCCGACCATGCCTGAAGCGTTAACTGCTCCGTAACCGTATCTTGCGTTAAGTCCCTTCATGGCTGCGAGTGGCATTTCGGGCGACGAGCCTCTCGGCGACGCGCCGCCGCGGCGCGGGTTGCGCCTACTGGCCGTGAGCTATTTCGCTCTCATCGCGCTTCTCATCCTGTTCGGCGTCGTGGTCGTGATGTTCGGCGATCCCAGGACCGGCGAACCCACGGTCCATCTTGTCCTGGCGCAGCGGCCGCAGGTCGCGGTCAAGACGCCGGCCCCGCCGGTGCCGCCGCCGCCGGCGGCCGCGCCCGTGACGGGCGAACCCGCCTTGCCGCCCGCCATCGTGCCGTCCACCATCAATCAGGCCGTCTATGCCGGGCGCGCGCTCGTCGCCGATCCGGCGCTGATCGAATCGACCGACAACGGTCCACTGCCCAAGATCGCCGCCGACGGCACGCCGCCGATGCGCGCCTATGCGGCGCCGGCGCTGGACGAGGGCAAGCCCCGCATCGCCATCGTGATCAGCGGGCTGGGCATCAGCGCCAAGATGACCGCGGCGGCGCTCGCGAGCCTTCCGCCGCAGGTGACGCTCGCCTTCGCGCCCTATGCCGGCGACGTGCAGCGCTGGGTCGCGGAAGCGCGGCGCGAGGGCCACGAGGTCCTGCTCGAAGTGCCGATGGAGCCGTTCGACTTCCCCGACAGCGATCCGGGGCCGCACACGCTGCGCTCGGGCGTGGGCGAGGACGCCAACACCGAAAGGCTCGTATGGTCGCTGACGCGCTTCACCGGCTATACCGGCGTGACCAACCTGCTCGGCGGACGCTTCCTGTCCGATTCCGATTCGCTCGAGCCGGTGCTCACCTATCTCTCGCGCCGCGGCCTTCTGTTCTTCGACAACGGCGCGGCGAACCGCTCGGCGGCGCCCGACGTCGCGGCGCGCACCGGAACCTCCTTCGCCCAGGCGACGCTGACCATCGACAAGATCCAGACCGCGATGGAGATCGATCGCCAGCTCTCCGAACTCGAAAACACCGCCCGCGCGCATGGCAGCGCCTCGGGGGCGGGTTTTATCTATCCCGTGACGGTGGAGCGCGTGGCGCAATGGGCGCAGGGGTTGCCCGGCCGGGGCTTTGTTCTGGTGCCCGCTTCCGCCATAGTTCTTCCCAAGAAATAGAATAAGAAGCGACATGGCGCGCGGCCTTCTCAAACACGACGATCTGCCCTAT
Organism: uncultured Rhizobium sp.; assembly: GCA_964566095.1. GTDB lineage: Bacteria > Pseudomonadota > Alphaproteobacteria > Micropepsales > Micropepsaceae > Rhizomicrobium. Next base: position 16,111 of record CAZMHP010000017.1, read on the forward strand.
CGGCCTTGCGTCGGCATCATGCTGGTCAATCGCGAGGGGCTGGTGTTCGTCGGCCGCCGCATCGATCAGACGGTGGAGGGCTGGCAGATGCCGCAGGGCGGCATCGACGACGGCGAAACGCCGGCCACGGCCGCCTTGCGCGAATTGCGCGAGGAGGCAGGCACCGACAAGGCCCGGATCATCGCCGAGATGGACGAGTGGCTGACCTACGATCTGCCGCCGCATTTGCTCGGCGTGGCGTTGCACGGCCGCTATCGCGGTCAGCGCCAGAAATGGTTCGCCCTGCGTTTTCTGGGCGAGGACAGCGACATCGACATCAGGACCCATGAACCCGAATTCGCCGCCTGGAAATGGCTGGCGCTCGAAGCGCTGCCGCGGCTGATCGTGCCGTTCAAGCGCGATACCTATGCCAAGGTCATCGCGGCGTTCCGCGACGTGGCCGGCCCGGTCGCGTGACGCAAAAGCGCCCTCCACTCGTGATGATCCATGGCGCCTTTTGCGGCCCCTGGGTATTCGATTCCTTCCGCAAACCATTCGAGGCGGCCGGTTATCGCGTGCACGCGCCCATGCTGCGCCATCACGAGCACGGCGTCGCGCAACCACGCGCGTTGGGCACCACGAGCCTGACGGACTATGCCCACGATCTGGCGAAGTTCATCGCCACGCTGGACGCACCGCCGATTCTGTTCGGCCATTCGATGGGCGGGCTGCTGGCGCAGATGCTGGCCGCCAAGGGCCTGGCGCGCGCCCTCGTTCTGCTGGCGCCGTGTCCGCCCTGGGGCATGTTGCCCTCGACCTTATTCGAGGTCGCCTCGGCGGGCACGATGCTGATGGCCGGCCAGTATTGGACCCAACCGCTGACGCCGGACTACAGCATCGCGGCGGCGCATTCGCTCGATCGCCTGCCGCCCAAGGAGCGGCACAAGGTGTTCGCGCGCTTCGTGCCCGAATCGGGCCTTGCCACCTTCGAGATCATGCACTGGGCGCTCGACATGAAGCGCGCCGCCCTGGTGCACGCGCCCGACGTGACCTGTCCGATTCTCTGCCTGGTCGGTAGCCACGATCGCATCAATCCGCCCTCCACCGTCAAGCGCATCGCCGAACGCTATCGCGGCCGCGCGATCTATGAAGAGCAAGCGGGCCACAGCCATTGGCTGATCGGCGAGCCGGGTTGGGAGAAGGTCGCGGCGCGCGCGCGCGGATGGATCGAGGAGATCGTCGGCATCGACGCCAAGCCGGCCAAGACCGCGCGCTGAGTGTCTGCGCCGAAAATTTGCGCGACTGCCCAAGTTAGAGGCGATGCTGGCGCCAAATTGCGCAGTCGCCGCGGCACAAAAACGACAATGGGAAACCAACACTCCGGAATGATGGTTAACTGCCGCTAGGCATCCTTGTGCGGATGTAATGTGCTCGCTAGCGTGAGGGCGGTTGGGGTTTTGGGGCGCACCATGTTCGTAGTCTTGCGGTTGATCAGTCTGATTCTCGTCGTGTCCGCGATCATGTTGCTGGGCGCCGATATCGTCACCTCGCTCGAGAATGGCGGCAAGGTCATGGTGCGCTCGCTCGACGCGGTCTGGGCGCTGCTCGACAAATCCGCTGTCGCCGCCTTCCACGCCTGGTGCGACCATCATCTGCCGGCGTTTCTTTCGCACGGCATCGCGTGGCTGTTCCACCTGCCGGGCTGGGCGGTGACGGGCGTTCCCGGAATCATCCTCGCCTTCCTCTTCGGCCGCCGCGTCGCCGACGTGGCGTAGGCGCGCTGTTTCAATCAAAATCTTCCGTCATGGCCGGCTTTATGCCGGCCACCCATACTCCCTACTGCATCGGGCGTGATCATGGGTGGCCGGGACAAGTCCGGCCATGACGATTGAAGACGATTGAAATATTGATCCGATCGAAACGGCTATTGCCGATTCGCGCCGGGAATCCAAAGAACGTCGCGCGCGCCGCCGTCATTGGCAACGCGCGCCGCGACGAAGAGATGATCCGACAGCCGGTTGATGTAGCGGATCGCCACCGCGCTCACCGTTTCGCTTGCCGCCAGCTCCACGATCAGCCGTTCGGCGCGGCGCACGATGGCGCGCGCCAGATGCAGGTACGCCGCCGCCGCCGTGCCGCCGGGCAGCACGAACGAGTTGAGCGGTTTCAGGTCTTCGTTCATCGCGTCGATCTCGCGCTCCAACCGCTCGACTTGCGCGTCCACGACGCGCAGCCGGCCTTCGCCGCGCCGGCCGTCCTGCGGCGCGCACAGATCCGCGCCCAGATCGAACAGATCGTTCTGGATGCGCGACAGCATCGCGTCGAGGTCGCCAGCCGTATGCAGCCGCGCCACGCCGATGGCCGAATTGGCTTCGTCGACCGTGCCATAGGCCGTCACGCGCAGGTCGTGCTTGGGCCGGCGCGTACCGTCCCCCAGCGCGGTGTCGCCCGTGTCGCCGGTCTTCGTGTAGATGCGATTCAGCGTGACCATGCGCCAAATTAGCCCCTGTCGGCAGCCGCGGCAAAGCCGCCCCGCCCGCGAAAGCCCTTGGGCGAAGGCGGGTTGCGGCCGAAAATCCAACGACTAATATCCGCCCGCCCCCGACCTCAAGAAGCCTCGCAAAATGACCATCCAAGCCCCGGAAATCATCGAAGTCGACGACACCCGCGTCAAATGCGACGGCTCCGGCGGCGCGCTCGGTCACCCCCGCGTCTATCTGGAGATGGGCGACGAAGACTTCGTCGAGTGCCCCTATTGCGACCGCCGTTTCGTGCTGAAAGCCGGAGCCCACCGGCATTGAGCAAGGCAGCGCCCGCGAAATCCGCGCTCAAGAAGGGCGACCACCTCTATCTGGTCGACGGCTCGGGCTATCTGTTTCGCGCCTACCATGCGCTGCCGCCGCTCACCCGCAAGTCCGACGGCCTGCCGGTCGGCGCCGTCTCGGGCTACTGCAACATGATGTGGAAGCTGCTCGAGGACATGAAGGGTCCCGACCAGCCGACCCATCTGGCGGTGGTGTTCGATGCCGGCGCGGTCACCTTCCGCAACACGATCTACGACCAGTACAAGGCCAACCGTCCGCCGCCGCCCGACGACCTCATCCCGCAATTTCCCCTGGTGCGCGACGCGACGCGCGCTTTCGGCGTCTCCTGCGTGGAGATGGAAGGCTTCGAGGCCGACGACCTGATCGCCACCTATGCACGGCTGGCGCGTGAGGCGGGCGCGCGCTGCACCATCATCTCCTCCGACAAGGACCTGATGCAGCTCGTCGAGGACGGCAAGATCGAACTCTACGACACGATGAAGAACAAGCGCATCGGCTCGGCCGAGGTGCTGGAGAAGTTCGGCGTGCCGCCGTCCAAGGTGATCGAGGTCCAGGCGCTGGCCGGCGACAGCGTCGACAACGTGCCGGGCGTACGCGGCATCGGCATCAAGACAGCAGCCGAGCTGATCAACCAATATGGCGATCTTGAAACGCTGCTCGCCAAAGCCGGCGAGATCAAACAGCCCAAGCGCCGCGAGACCCTGATCGAGAATGCCCAAAACGCGCGCATCTCGAAAAAGCTCGTCACCCTCGATGCCAATGCCAAGCTTCCCGAAGGCCCCGAGCAGTTCGCGGTGCACGAGCCGGACCCGAAGGAACTCATCGCCTACCTCAAGGGCATGGAATTCAACTCCATCACCCGCCGGGTCGCGGCGCATTTCGGCATCGAGGACATCGAGGGCATTGCGCCGACGGTCGAGCCGTCCGCCACCGCCGCCAACCGCGTCGTCAGCCAGGCCGATCGCGAGACGCCCAAAGTCGTGGAAAGCCATGTCGGCGCGGTCGCCGGCCGCGTCGCCATCGTCAAGCCGGTCGATCTGGACGCCTACAAGACCGTCATCACGCTCAAGGACTTGGACGCCTGGATCGCGCGCGCGCGCGAGGAAGGCCGCGTCTGCGTCGACACAGAGACCACGGGCCTCGATGCGATGACCGCCGGCCTGTGCGGCGTGTCGCTGGCCGTCGCGCCGGGCGAGGCGTGTTACGTCCCGTGCGGCCATCGCAAGGGCGAGGGTCTGGATCTGGGCGCCGCAGATGATCTGGAACAGATGAAAGAGGCCGATGTTCTGGCGCGCCTCAAGCCGCTGCTCGAAGACCCCTCGATCCTCAAGATCGCGCAGAACCTGAAATACGATTTCACGATCTTCGCCCAGCGCGGCATTCGCGTCGCGCCTTACGACGACACGATGCTGATTTCCTATGTGCTCGACGGCGGTCTGCACGGCCACGGCATGGACGAGCTGTCGGAGCTGCACCTCAGCCACAAGCCGATCTCGTTCTCCGACGTCGCGGGCAAGGGCAAGGACAAGATCACGTTCGACTGCGTGCCGATCAAGGCGGCGACGCGTTATTCGGCGGAAGACGCCGACGTCACGCTGCGCCTGTATCTGCTGCTGAAGGCGCGCCTGCCGGTCGAGGGCAAGACCGCGGTCTACGAAACCCTCGAACGTCCGCTGGTCACCATCCTCGCCGACATGGAGCGCGCGGGCGTGATGATCGATCCCGATCTGCTGCGCAAGCTCTCCAACGATTTCGCCCAGGAACAGGCGAAGATGGAGAAGGAGATCCACAAGCTCGCCGGCGAGTCGTTCAACATCGGTTCACCCAAGCAGCTGGGCGACATCCTGTTCGGCAAGTTCAAGCTCGAAGGCGGCCGCAAGACCAAGACCGGCGCCTGGTCGACCGATTCCGACGTGCTGGAGGACGTGGCGGCGCAAGGCCACCCCATCGCCAAGAAAGTGCTCGACTGGCGCGGCCTCGCCAAGCTGCGCGGCACCTACACCGATGCTCTGCCCACCTACATCAATGCCAAGACCGGCCGCGTCCACACGTCCTATGCGATGGCCGCGACGTCCACCGGCCGCCTCGCATCCACCGACCCGAACCTTCAGAACATCCCGGTGCGCACCGAAGAAGGCCGCCGCATCCGCCAGGCCTTCATCGCGCCCAAGGGCTCCAAGCTCATCAGCGCCGATTACAGCCAGATCGAATTGCGCCTGCTGGCGCATATCGCGGACATCCCGCAACTCAAAAAAGCCTTCGCCGAGGAACTCGACATCCATGCCATGACCGCGTCGGAGATGTTCGGTGTGCCGATCAAGGGCATGCCGCCCGAAACGCGCCGCCGGGCCAAGGCAATCAATTTCGGCATCATCTACGGCATCTCCGCCTTCGGCCTCGCCAACCAGCTCTCCATCGGCCGCGGCGAAGCCGACGACTACATCAAGAAATATTTCCAGCGGTTCCCGGGCATCCGCGACTATATGGAATCGACCAAGGCCCTCGCGCGCGAGCACGGCTATGTCGAGACGCTGTTCGGCCGCCGCGTGCACATCCGCGAGATCAAATCGCCGGTGCCCGGTTTTCGCGCCGGGGCCGAGCGCGCCGCGATCAACGCGCCGATCCAGGGCACCGCCGCCGACGTCATCCGCCGCGCCATGGCGCGCATGCCGGGCGCGCTGGCGAAGAAGAAGCTCCAGGCCAGGATGCTGCTGCAGGTCCACGACGAGCTGATCTTCGAAGTCCCCGACGCCGAGGTCGAGAAGACCAAGACGACGGTGACCGCGGTGATGGAAAAGGCGGCGCTGCCGGCCGTCAATCTTTCGGTGCCGCTGACCGTCGACGCGCGCGCGGCGCAGAACTGGGACGCGGCGCACTGATGTGGTAGAATGTCTCTATGAATGCCAAGGCGAAAATCGAGATTTCACAGGAGGCCCTTGCGGTGGCGGCGAAAAACGCGGCCGAGGCAGGGTTTTCCTCGGCTGACGAGTACATCGAATCGCTTGTGATGGATGACTATGACGCCTTCTTTCGGCAGCCATGGGTCAAACAAAAGATCGAGGAAGGCTTGTCATCCCCGGATGCTGGCGAATTGACGAGGGATGTGATCGCGCAGCTTGTTCAAGAGGGCATCGCCCTTGCGAAACAGGAAAAATGACGACCCGCGCCGTTATCGTCAAAGCGGCGGCTCGAGCCGACATTCGCGACAACGTTCGATTCATTGCAAGGGACAGCGTCCAATACGCCGAGAAATTCGGCAACGAATTCGACCGAGCCATCGAGAGGATTGCAGCATTTCCGGAAGCGGGAGCCAAAGTCAGCGGATTTCGCGACCTGCGTTCTGTAAGAGTGTCGGCGCGCTTCTGGCGCCATCTCATCATCTACAGAGTCGATGACTCAGAAATCCGTATCGTGCGAGTTTTGCACGGAGCAATGGACGCTTATCGACATCTTTCGGCGTCCGACCGGACTTAGTCCTCATACGCGAACGTCGCCAGATATACCCGCGCGCCCTTGCCGTGCTTGGCGGTCTTGAGCAGATCCACGACGCCCTCGAAACCGGACTCGCGCGCCATCGCGGGTGTGATGCGCGCAGCCCGATTTCCTTGATTGCCGTCACGCGGACATGTCCCGGACCCAGCGCATAGGTGCCGCCGATCCTGACATGCGGCCTCTGCCAGATGCGGATGCTGGTGGTGATTTCGCCGCGCATGACCGGCGCGCGCAGGCGTTTGGTGAACATCATGGCGAGCGATCCGCCCGTGAGCGACGTCCAAAGTAAATATAGTTGTCATTGCCCGGCTTGTCCGGGCAACCCAATTTCTTGTCGGTTGCCAAAATGGATCGTCCGCATTCGCGGGCGATGACGGAAAAAGGGGCACGAAGCAAGCGCGCTTACGCGGCGATGTTCTTCAGGCCCGTCGCCGGCGTGATCCCGGCCTTGCCGAGGGTCTGCATGAGTTCGGCCATCGCCGTGTCCGCATCGCGCGGCTCGCCGGCCGCGGCGTTTTGCGCGATATAGCCAGTGAGAAAGCCCGGCCGTCCCAGATAGCCGACCACCAGGTCGCGACCGCGCTGCGACAGGCGCCCCTCGGTCAGCACGCCGCCGGCGAACAGCCGAAGAATGGTGGTCGCTTTCTCGACCGAGCTGCCCGGCTTGGCGTCGATCGCCTCGAAGATCTTGGCGCGCGCCTCGATCGCGTTGGCGAGCTTGTCGAGAAGGTCGGCCATTTCCTGGCGCTGGTTTTCCTGAAAGCCGGAACGGCGCATCCGCGCCTGCAATTGCGCCAGCCGCTGCAGCCGCGCCATGACCGGCGCCCGGCCGGCGGCGAAGTGCTGCTCGAAGCCGCTCGCGGTCAGGATCGGCATGACGAAGGTGGCGAGCTGGCGCTTGTTCTCCGCGCCGATGATGTTCTCCTCGACGAACAGAAGTCTGTCCACCTTCTCGTCCGGCGTCGTGGCCCCGGCCATGTGCTCGCCCAGCGTCTCGTGCGTGACCAGGCGCTTGGAGCGCATCGTGAAGGCGCCGATCAGATCCTCATGGCTCAGATATTTCCCGATGCCGAGGACCACGCGGTTGGCGATCTGGCGCAGCGCCTTGAATTCGTCTTCCAGGGAGTTGGGGACCAGCCGCTTGGCGCTCTTGAACTCCGCCAGGATGCGGTTGGCGATCGCGGTGCGCGCTTCGGGCAGGTCGTCGGCAGCGAAGTGGGCGGTCAGCGCGATCAGCCCGGCGCGCTCGCCGGCGGCGATCGGCTCTTGTCCGAGGAACAGCCGCACCAGGCTCATGAGGGCCTCGCCCAACGTATCGTTCGCGCCGATCAGCTCGTGCAGCGCCGCCGAACCCGCCAGCACTTCGGCCAGGAGCGAATCCACCGCGCCCAGCAGCAGCTGGCGTCCCAGGCCATCGGTCGGCGCTTCCTTGGTCAGTTCCAAAAGGCGGAAGACCTTTTCGTCCCAGCCATTGGCGTCGCGCAGGCGTCGCGCGATGGCGCCGTTGAGCACATAAAGCCCGTCCGATTGCGCCGCCAGCTTCTCGGCCAGGGTGCCGAAGCCGCCCGGCGCGACCTCGGGAAAATACTTGTTGCGCGCATCGCGATAGACGCGGTTGAACGCCTTGGTGGTCAGCTCGTTCAGCGTCTTGATGATCTGCGCCACCGGCGTCGTGGTGGAGGTGGCCTGCGCCACCGCGATCTTCTGGATGGCGTGCTGCAGAAGCGTACCCGTCGCTTCCAGCTTCTCCAGCATGTCGGCGCGGTGGCTTAGCTCGGTGATCGTGATCTTGTTGCGCGCGAGGAATTCGGGGATGAGGCGCGTCATCGTGGCGCGGGCGTGATAGGAATAAAGATCGTCCGGCTTGAAGCAGGGAAGGGCGTGCGGCACGTCTTCCTGCGCCGGCTGCGTCTTCACCTGGTTATGGCCGTCCTCGAAGATCTTCAGCGTGAGGTAATCGCCGGTCTCGTCGTTGTAGGTTTCCTTGACGACCTTGACGCCGGTCGCCTTCTCGTCGGCCATCAGGCTTTGGGCGAACTCGATCGCGGCATCGCGCTCGGTGCGGATGTCGAGCATCTTCCAGCCGCCCTTGGCGCCCTGCCGGGAGAAAACCTCGTAGTGAATCGACTGTGCCATGCACGGCTCCGCGACGAAGCCGCACTATGGAGTTTGCCGTATTAAATGGCGGTTAAGCCTGCTCGAGTCTTGCGCCGGGGCTGAGGATTGTCGGCGTCTCGCCGCACAGCGCGCAGGCCGGATCGGGTACGAAACGCACGGTGCGAAAGCGCGTGGTTAGCGCTTCGTAAATCAGAAGCTTGCCGGCCATGGATTCGCCGGCGCCCGTGATCTCCTTGAGGACCTCCAGCGCCTGCAGCGTGCCCATCACGCCCGCGGCGGCGCCCAGAACGCCGGTCTGCGAGCACGACGGCGCCGTGCCGGGCGGCGGCGGTGCCGCGAACAGGCAGCGATAACAGGGGCAGCCTTTCTCGTGCGCCTTGAAGGTGGCGAGCTGGCCGTCGAATTCGGTGACCGCGGCGCTCACCAGTGTTTTTTTCGCGAAGTAGCAGGCGTCGTTGATCAGGAAGCGCGTCGCGAAATTGTCCGAACCGTCCGCCACGATGTCGTAGCGTGCGATCAGGTCGATCGCGTTTTCCGGCGTCAGGCGCAGGTCATGGCGTTCGATCGTCACATGCGGATTGATCGCCAGCGCGCTGTCGCGCGCCGAGTCCGTCTTGGCGCGCCCGATGTCGGCGGTGCGATGGGCGATCTGGCGCTGCAGATTGGACAGGCTCACCGTATCGAAATCGACGATGCCGATCGTGCCCACGCCCGCCGCGGCAAGGTAGAGGATCGCGGGGCTGCCAAGGCCGCCGGCGCCCACCACCAGCACGCGGGCGCGGGCAAGCTTGGCCTGGCCGGCGCCGCCGACCTCGCGCAGCACGATGTGCCGGGCGTAGCGCTCGACTTCGTCGTCCGAGAAAGCCATGGCCTGTCATAAACCATCGCCGGCCGGGCCAAAACCGCCCCTTTTCCCCTCCGCCGGCCTGCCGCAGGTAAGCGCTGTCAATCCGAAACCTTTGAATCTGCAACATTTCTTCGGAAACAGTGATCGTGTTCCTGCGTTGCTGGCCGGGACGCCAACCACTATTTTGTCCCGACATGACGGCGCCGTGCCATGGATGCGGCGGCCGATGGGAATTCTTTTCGAGGTAAGAAATGTCGAATGCTTACGGCCTTGAGCACCAGGGCTTCCGCAATCTCAAAGCCGTCAATTGGAATTTGACCCCCGCCCAGCTCTACGAAATCGCGATCGCGCGCGGCGAAGGCAAGCTGGCCAAGGACGGGCCGCTGGTCGTGCTCACGGGCGAACACACCGGCCGCTCCGCGTCCGACAAATTCGTCGTGCGCGACGAGCATAGCGAGAGCCAGATCTGGTGGGACAATAACCGCGCGATGAGCCCGGCGCATTTCGACACCCTCTTCGCCGACATGATGAGCTTCGCGCAGGGCAAGGAGCTGTTCGCCAAGGACCTCTTTGGCGGCGCCGATCTCAGCCACCGCCTGCCGGTGCGCATCGTCACCGAATACGCCTGGCACTCGCTGTTCGTGCATCAGCTTTTGATCCGCCCGACGGCCGAGCAGCTTCAGGGCTTCGCGCCGGAATTCACCATCGTCGATCTGCCGAGCTTCCAGGCGGACCCGAAAAAGCACGGCTGCTCGACCAAAACGGTCATCGCGGTCAACTTCGCCAAGAAGATGATCCTGATCGGCGGCACGTCCTATGCCGGCGAGATGAAGAAGTCCGTCTTCACCATCATGAACTACCTGCTGCCGCCCAAGCGCGTGATGTCGATGCATTGCTCGGCCAATGTCGGCAAGGACGGCAAGGCGGCGATCTTCTTCGGCCTGTCGGGTACGGGCAAGACGACGCTGTCGGCCGACGCCACGCGCACGCTTGTGGGCGACGACGAGCACGGCTGGAGCGAGCACGGCGTCTTCAACATCGAAGGGGGCTGCTATGCCAAGGTGATCAAGCTCTCGCGGGACGCCGAGCCCGAGATCTATTCGACCACCGAACGCTTCGGCACCGTGCTCGAGAACGTGGTGATGGACGAGGCGACGCGCCAGCTCGATCTCGACAGCGCGCATTACGCGGAGAACACCCGCGCCGCCTATCCGATCGACTTCATTCCGAATGCGTCGGAGACCGGCCGCGCCGGACACCCGAAGAACGTCATCATGCTGACCGCCGATGCCTTCGGCGTGCTGCCGCCTATTGCAAAGCTTACCCCGTCGCAGGCGATGTACCATTTCCTCTCCGGCTTCACCGCCAAGGTCGCCGGCACCGAGAAGGGGCTCGGCAAGGAGCCGCAGCCGACCTTTTCGACCTGTTTCGGCGCGCCCTTCATGCCGCGCCATCCGAGCGAATACGGCAATCTGCTGCGCGCGCTGATCGCCGAGCATCAGGCCGATTGCTGGCTGGTCAACACCGGCTGGACCGGCGGCGCCTTCGGCACCGGCTCGCGCATGCCGATCAAGGCGACGCGCGCGCTGCTCGCCGCGGCGCTCGACGGCAGCCTCGCCAATGCCGAGATGCGGATCGACCCGCATTTCCGCTTCCGCGTGCCGGTATCGGTGCCCGGCGTCGATGCCAAGATTCTCAATCCGCGCGACACCTGGTCCGACAAGGCCGCCTACGACGCGCAGGCGCGCAAGCTGGTCGGCATGTTCCGCGACAACTTCAAGAAGTTCGAAGCCCATGTCGG